>DXAJ01000093.1 GCA_019117085.1 Candidatus Gallimonas gallistercoris | reverse complement strand
CGTCAAAGCCGTCTGGTTCGATCTTGCGATGTGGCTCTCGTGGGTCGTCCTCACGCGCATGGCGGGCATGGTCTTCCCCGAATACATCGAAACTTACTTTTTCTACATCCTGTTCCTCGGGGGGACGCTGTTCTTTTTCATCTATGACGCGCTCATCTTCGCCTGCCAGAAGTCGGTAGACGTCATCGTGTACCGTATCCGCAAATAGTCCGAGCGCGTTCTGCGTTTTCTTAAAATATGACAAAAGGGGGTAAGAGCATGCTGCAAAAAAACGACATCCTGACCGTCACCTGCGAATCGATCGGGACGAACGGAGAGGGGATCGCCCGCCACGACGGCACGACGCTCTTTGTCCCCTATTTTCTCACGGGGGAGCGGGCGCGCGTCAAGGTGCTCAAAGTCAAAGGGAGCGCGGCGTATGCCAAAGTGGAAGAGCTTCTGACGCCCGCAGAGGACAGGGTGCGCCCTGCCTGCCCCGTCTTTGCGCGCTGCGGAGGCTGCCAGCTCCAGCACATGGCATACCGCATGCAGCTCCGCTTCAAGGCGGCGCTCGTCCGCGATACCTTAAAAAAGTTGGGCGGCGTCACGGCGGAAGTCTCCTCCTGCGAACGCAGCGAGGCGGAGTACGGCTACCGAAATAAATTGCAGCTGCCCATCGGCACGGTGAACGGCAAAAACGTCGTCGGCTTCTATGCCGAACGCTCCCATCGCATCGTCGATACCGACGTCTGTCCCATCCATCCCGATTGGGCGGCGCCTCTCATCGCGGCGGTCAAAAAATTCATGGAAAAGTGCGGGCTCGACGGCTACGACGAAGTCGCGCATACGGGGCAGCTCCGCCATATCGTGGTGCGGCAGTTGGGCAAGAAGTTCCTCGTCACCCTCGTCACCGCCGTGCGCGAGCTCAAAGGCATCGACTACTTTTTGTTCCTTTTAGACGACATCTTCCCCGCTTACAGCTTCTTTTTGAACTTCAACGATAAGGATACCAACGTCGTCTTCGGCGAAACCTTCGAACTTCTGAAAGGCCCCGGCGTTTACGAGCGCACGGAGGGCGGCATCACCTACGAAGCGGGTGCCAACACCTTTTTGCAGGTCAACGAGGGCGTTCGGGGCAAGCTGTATTCGCGCGCCGTCGCCTTCGCGGGGGAAAACGAGACGGTCATCGACTGCTATGCGGGCGGCGGGCTCATGACGGCGATGTTCGCAAAGAAGTGCAAACAGGCGTACGGCATCGAGGTCGTCGAAGAGGCGCACGAGATGGCGGACCGCTTAAAAGAGCGCAACGGGCTTGAAAATATGCACAATCTCCTCGGGAAGGTGGAGGACGTGCTCCCGCCTCTCCTCGAACGGGAACGGGACGCCCTCGTCGTGCTCGATCCGCCGCGTGCGGGCGTGGAGCGCAGCGTTTTGAAAGCGCTTCTTGCAAGCGGCGCAAAAAGGCTCGTCATGATCTCCTGCAATCCCGCCACGCTGGCGCGCGATCTCGGCATCCTCACGGGCTCTTTGACGGAGTCGGAAAACGGCGAGCTCCTGCGCACGCAGGGCGAAGCCAAGGGGCCGTTTGAGATCGTCTCCGTCCAGCCCTTCGACATGTTCCCTCAGACCAAGTGGACAGAATCTCTCGTATTGTTGCAGCGGAAATAACGAAAATGTGAGGCTTCCCTTCCTCGGGGGAGCCTTTTTGTATGCCGCGGCGCGTGTTTTTGGCGCTTTATGCCTTCCGAAACGCCTTTTGTCGCGGCTGAGCGCATTTTTCCGCGAAGGACAATTTCCGTCAATTTGTTGACATATGTCATAAAGCCGTGATATAATAGACAAGATAAGAAAAAATGTCCTTTGGGCGAAGCTATGCCCGAGGGCGCGGCGGAGAAGCTTATGGAAGAGATCATCAAAGATATTGCGGCGGCGGAAGAAGAGGCCGCGCGCATCAAAGCCGAAGCGCAAAAAAGAGCGCAGGAGCTCGTCGCCGACGCCGAACGCGAGGCGCGCGCCCTTTCCGAACGGACGGAAGAGGAGCTTAAAGCCTATCGCGACGAACAGGCAAAGCGCGCCCGTGAGGAGGCGTCCGCCGAATACGATGCCGCCGTTGCCGCCGCCCGCGGGGAGGCGGAAGCGGAGACGAGCAGGCTGCTCGAAAACACCGACGCCGCCGTCGGCAGGATCGCGGGGAGGATCTTAAGTGATCGCTAAGATGAAAAAACTCAACCTCGTCGGCATGGCGTACGAAAAGGACGCCGTGCTCAACGCCCTGCAGCGCACGGGCGCCGTCGAGGTCAAACTGCACCGCGAGGAGGAGCATTCCGCCCCTCTCCCGCCCGCAGACGGCACCCTTTCCGCCTATCACGCCTCTTTGGAGGACGCGTTGGAGCGCCTCACGCAGGCGGTCAATGCGTACAGGAAGGAGCATAAGGGGACGGCGCGCCCCGAAAAGGACGGCTTCGAAGTGAGCTACGAGGAGTTCATGGCGGCGGCAAACGACCGCGCGCGCATGGACGGACTCATCGCGCGCGTCAACGCCCTCACCGACCAAAAGGCGGAAAAGCGCGCCCTTCTTCAAAAGACGGAGCGCACCCTGCATGCGGCAGCCGTCTATCGGACGGTCGAAGAGCCGCTTAGCTCCTACCGCGGTACGGCGCATACGCGCGTCTTCTTCGGCACGCTGCCCTTCAACGCATGGGAAAATATCCTCGAAAAACTTCCCGCCCTTGCGGAGGGGAAGGAGCTTGCAAAAGAGGACGACGAAGTGCTCGTCCTTCTCGTCTTTCACAAGTCGTGTTCGGAGGAAGGGGAGGCGCTGCTTTCGGGCACCGGGTTTACCCCCTGCCCCTTTGAGGGCGAAGAAACGGGAAGCGCGCTCTATGCCCGCCTGAAAGGGGAGTGCGAGGAGCTTGCAAAGGAGCTCGATTCCCTCGAACAAGAGACGGCAGAGCTCGGCGGCGAGACGCGCGCCCTCAAAATTTACTGCGATTACATCGGCTACGAGGCGGAAAAAGCAGCCCTTGACGAAAAGCTGCGCGGCACCGAGCGTACCTTCCTTTTGGAAGCGTTCGTGCCCGGAGACGCGGAAGAGCTCGTAAGGCGCGAACTTTCCTCGGCGGGGACGGTGTATCTCGAATTTTCCGAACCTGCGGAAGACGAGGAAGTGCCCACTCTCTGCAAAAACAATGCGGTGATCTCCGACTTCGAATCGCTCACCAACACCTATTCGGTGCCCAACGCGCGCGAGATGGACCCCAACACCGTGATGGCGGTCTTTTACAGCGTGTTCATGGGCTTCATCATGGCGGATATCGGCTACGGGCTCCTCATGATGCTGGGCGGCGGCTGGCTCAAATACAAGAACAGGGGCAGGAAGGGCGGCCTCGGCGCGCTTGCGGGCGTGTTTGCGATCGGCGGCATCTTCGCCGTCATCTGGGGGTTCCTTTTCAACTCGCTCTTCGGCATCACGCTGCCCATCCCGACTCTGCTCCCCAACGCGCAGAGCGATATGTGGCCGTTCGCGGGCATCGGCATCCCCGCCGTGCTCGTCATTGCGATGCTCCTCGGCATCGTGCAGCTGCTTGCGGGCTATGTCTGCAAGGCGGTGCAGTGCTGGAGAAGGGGAGAAATTGTAGACGGCATCCTCGACGGCGTCGTCTGGGCGGTCTTCTCCCTCGGCGCGGGGCTCGCCATCGCGGGCCTCGTCGAGGAATGGAACATCCCGATCCTCGTCACGGTGGGCGGCATCACGGCGGGCGTCACGCTCGTCATCGCCATGATCGCGGCGGGCAGGCACGAAAAATTCTTCGGCAAGCTTTCGAAGGGCTTCGGCACGCTGTACGGCATCATCAACTATATGTCGGATATTCTGAGCTATGCGCGCCTCTACGGGCTCATGCTCTCGGGCGCGGTCATCGCGCAGATCGTCTCGCAGTACGCGGTCGGTTTCATCACGGGCGGCGGCGTGCTCGCGGTGCTCGGCGTCCTTTTGATGCTCGTCGGTCATGTCTTCAACCTTGCGATCGGCCTTCTCGGCGCGTATATCCACGACGCGAGATTGCAGTATGTGGAGTTCTACGGCAGGTTCTACGAGGGCGAAGGCGAACTTTTCGTGCCGCTCGGCAGCAAGCACGAGCACGTTTTCGTAAAGCCCTATGCGGCGGAGAAGAGCGAAAAAAAGAGCGGTGCGGCGGCTCCCGCGCGGGCGTAAAAGCAAAACAACGGTAAAAAGGCGGATTCGCCTGAAAAAACAAAAACGGGAAACAATTTGGAGGTTTTTCTATGGATCCTAATACTGTGGCGGAAACGGTGGCGGCGACGCCCTACGGCTATGCGATCGCCATGATCGGCGTTGCAATGTGCGTCTTCCTGTGCGGCATCGGCTCGTGCATCGGCCTTTTCAAGTCGAGCGCGGCGGCTGCGGGCGTTCTGAGCGAGAACCCCAAGCTCTTCGGTAAGGTGCTCGTCCTCGTGCTCCTTCCCGCGACGCAGGGTATCTACGGCTTCATCATCGGCATCATCGCATCGGGCGCCCTCGGCGACACCGCGATGGGTACCGTCGAAGGCTGGGCGCTCCTCGGCGCCGTGCTGCCCATGGCAATTGCGGGCCTCGTTTCGGGCATCTATCAGGGCAAGGCGTCCGCCAACTGTATCTACGCGGTCGGCAAGCAGGAGCCCCTTTCGGGCAAGCTCATCATCTATCCCGCGATGATCGAGTTCTACGCCATCCTCGGCCTCATCATCTCCATCATCCTCGTCGCTCCCTTCATTGCGTAAGTCGTTCGGGGGTTCGGTATGGGGAAACAGGACATCATCGGCCGCATTTTGAGCGACGCCGAGGCGGAGGCTTCTGCAATGCTCGAAGAGGCGGCATCCCGCGCGGAGAGTATCCGCAAGGACGCGGAGGACGCCGCGGCAAGAGAGCGGGAAAAGGCGCAGAAAGAGTGCGAGAAAAAGCGGCTCGCCCTGCTCGAAGGCAGGCGCGCGGCGGCGCGGCTGGACGCGCAGAAGATCGCCCTCTTCGGCAAGCGCCGCGTCATCGACGTCGTGTACGGCCGCGCGGAGGACAGGCTCTCCAAGCTCGAAGAGGGCGCCTCGCTCGCGCTCGTTTCTTCCCTTCTCGAACGCTATGCGGAGAAGGGGGATGAAGTCGTGCTTGCGGAGGACTATCCCTTCCTTGCGGGCGTCAAAAAGCTCCCCGTCGTGCGCGAAAAGGCGCTGACCGTTTCGGATGAGGGCGCCAAAATTTCGGGCGGGGTCATCCTGCGCAACAGCGCGTGCGACCGCGACCTCTCCCTTTCCTCGCTCTTGGCGGCGGACAAAGAGGCGCACCAGGCAGAGCTTGCGGGGATGCTCTTCCCCGGCAAAAAGTGATATGATGGACAGCGGTTTCACAAACGGCGTCATCGCCGTCAAAGAGAAGCGCCTCTTCGGGGAGCGCCTCACCCGCTTCGCGGAAATGAGCGCGGAGGACGTCTTCCGCGCCCTCACGGAGGCTGGCTACGGCTTTAACGCCGCCTCCTCGGTGTACGAATTCGAGGCGATGATCTCGGCGGAAGAGCGCGATCTCGACCAATTCATCCGCACCTACGCGCCCTCCAAGGCAGAGCTCGAATACTTCCTCGCCCCGCGCGATTTCCACAACGGCAAGGCGCTTTTGAAGGCGCACGCGTTGGGGAAGGACGCAAAGGGGCTGCTCGCGCCCGACGGGCTCGTGCCTGCGGAGCGCATTGCTTCCTGCATCGAGGCGGGCGACTTTTCGCCCCTTTCGGGGGAGCTCAGAAAGGCGCTCGAAGAGGGCAAAGCGCTCCTCGACGAGAATCAGGAGGGGGCGGGCGCTCGGCTCGGCGTCCTCTTTGAACGCGCGCTCTTTGCGCATCTTGCAGCTTCCTGCACCTCGAACCGCTCCTTGAAAAAGCTCATCGCCCTCAAAGCGGATACGGAGAACATTTTATCCTATCTCCGCGCTTCGGACAGAGAGGGGGCGGAGGCGGTGTTCGTGACGGGCGGCACGCTCAAAAAGGAAAAGCTCGCGGGCTTGTTCTCTGCCGACCCCGAAAAGGGGGAGCGCACGCTGAACGGCACCCCGTACGAAGCGCTCGCAAAGCTGTGCTTTGCCGCAAAACGTGCGGGCAAGCCCTTTTCTGAGGCGGAGAAGGCGGCGGACGATCTCGAAACGGACTTCTACCGCCATGCGCGTTACAGCAAAGAGGGGCGCGATCCCTTTCTGCTCTACGTCATCCGCCGACGTGCGGAGAACGCCGACGTGCGCATCCTTTTGGTGTGCCTTTTGGCGGGGATGCCTGCGGCAGACATCAAATCCCGCCTGCGCGGTATTTTATAAGATTTTTCGAACACGAAAAGCATTTACGTCGCAATACTTTGTCGGGCTGCGGCAGCGTTCGGCTGAGGGCTCGTCTTGCTCGTATCTGCTTTCCGTACGGGAAACAAAGGCGGCTGAAAAAACGACTGAACAAGGCGGCGCGAAGCCGCATTCGATCGGGAGGTCATATGACCGGTAAAATGGCGATCGTCGGCGACGGCGACAGCATCATGGTATTCCAAGCGGCGGGCGTTTCGGCGTTCGCTGCCGAAAACGAGAAGAAGGCGCGCGACATCCTTCGCAAGATCGCGAAGGACTACGAGGTGATCTTTCTCACCGAGGAACTGGCGCGCCCGCTCGCTGATTTTTTGAAGCGGTTCGACGAGACGCCCTATCCCGTCGTGCTCCCTATCCCTTCGGGGAAGGGCGGCGCGGGCTTGGGCGAAGAGCTCGTAAGGGGCGCAGCGGAACGCGCGCTCGGCATCGACATCTTTTTGGGCGTCGGGCCGCGGGGATCATCTGAGGAGACTCATCAATGAGCAGTATAGGTAAAACGGTAAAGGTTTCGGGCCCCCTCATCATCGCAGAGGGCATGGCGGACGCCAAGATGTACGACGTCGTCCGCGTTTCCAAACTCGGCCTCATCGGCGAGATCATCGAAATGCGCGGCGACAGGGCGTCCGTGCAGGTGTATGAGGAGACGAGCGGCTTAGGCCCCGGGGAAGAAGTCGTCTCGACGGGCGAACCGCTCTCGGCGGAGCTCGGGCCGGGGCTTCTGACGGGCATTTTCGACGGCATCCAGCGCCCCTTAACGACGCTCTTTTTCAAGAGCGGCAACCGCATTTCGCGCGGCGTCTCCGTCAACAGCCTCGACAGAGAGCGCAAATGGCACTTCGTCCCTGCCGTCAAGGCGGGCGACGTCGTTGAAGAGGGCGATATCCTCGGCACCGTGCAGGAGACGGAGATCGTCTCCCACCGCATCCTCGTGCCCAACGGCATGCACGGCAAAGTGACTTCCGTCGAAGAGGGCGAATTCACCGTCACCGATACGGTGTGCGTCCTTCGCAACGAGACGGGGGAGGAGAAGGTGTGCATGCTCCGCAAGTGGCCCGTCCGCAAGGGGAGGCCGTACCGCGAGAAGCTTTCTCCTTCGCAGCCCATGATCACGGGCCAGCGCGTCATCGATACCCTCTTTCCCATCGCCCGCGGCGGCGTGGCGGCGGTCCCCGGACCCTTCGGCAGCGGCAAGACGGTCGTCCAGCACCAGCTCGCGAAGTGGGCGGAGGCGGATATCATCGTCTACGTCGGCTGCGGCGAACGCGGCAACGAGATGACGGACGTCCTCAACGAATTCCCCGAACTCAAAGACCCTAAGACGGGCGAACCGCTGATGAAGCGCACCGTGCTCATCGCCAACACCTCCGATATGCCCGTGGCGGCGCGCGAGGCGTCCATCTATACGGGCATCACCATTGCAGAATATTTCCGCGACATGGGCTACAACGTCGCGATCATGGCAGATTCCACCTCCCGCTGGGCGGAAGCTCTGCGCGAGATGAGCGGCCGTCTCGAAGAGATGCCGGGCGACGAAGGCTATCCCGCCTATCTTGCGAGCCGCCTTGCAGAATTTTACGAGCGCGCGGGCATCGTCAAAACGCTGGGCCGCGACGGACGCTCGGGCTCGGTCACGGCGATCGGCGCCGTCTCGCCTCCCGGCGGCGATCTGAGCGAACCCGTCTCGCAGGCGACGCTTCGCATCGTCAAGGTGTTCTGGGGGCTCTCCGCGTCCCTTGCCTACAAGCGCCACTTCCCAGCCATCGACTGGCTCGTGAGCTATTCGCTCTATGCCGACAAGATGAAGGAGTGGTACGACGAAGAGGTGGGGAGAGATTTCCTCAAATACCGCCAGTTTGTGATGACGACCTTGCAGGAAGAAGCCGCCCTCGACGAGATCGTGCGCCTCGTGGGCATGGACGCGCTCTCCGCGCGCGACCGTCTCACGATGGAGACCGCCAAGATGATCCGCGAGGACTATCTCCACCAGAACGCCTTCCACGAGGTGGATACCTTCACCTCCATGAAAAAGCAGCTCCTGATGCTGCGCCTCATCTACGAATACAACCGCTTAGCGGGCGAGGCAGTCGACGCGTATGCCGACTTTTCCGATATCCTCGCCTGCCCCTGCCGCGAGAAGATCGGCAGAGCCAAGTACATTCCCGAAGAGGAGCTTGCTTCCTTCGACGGCATTTTCAGCGAGATGAACGCCGAACTCAAGGCGGTCGCACAGGGAGGGGAAGAGGATGTTTAAGGAATACAAGACCATCCGCGAAGTCGTCGGGCCTCTGATGCTCGTCGACGGCGTCGAAGGGGTCACCTACAACGAACTTGTGGAGATCGTGGGAAAGGACGGCTCTCTCCGCCGCGGCAAGGTGCTTGAGATCGATAAGAGCCGCGCCGTCGTGCAGCTCTTTGAAAATTCGCAGGGCTTGCAGATGTCCGAGAGCCGCGCGCGCTTTTTGGGGCACGCGCAGGAGCTCGCCGTCTCGCGCGATATGCTCGGGCGCGTCTTCGACGGCATGGGCAACCCCCGCGACGGGGGAGAGCCCGTGCTTCCCGAAAAGATGATGGACATCAACGGCGAGCCCATCAACCCCGCCGCGCGCGACTATCCCAACGAGTTCATCCAGACGGGCATCTCCGCCATCGACGGCCTCAACACTCTCGTGCGCGGGCAGAAGCTGCCCGTGTTCAGCATGAGCGGCCTGCCTCACGCGGAGCTCGCCGCGCAGATCGCCCGCCAGGCAAAAGTGCGCTCGGGCGAGAGCGAGTTCGCCGTCGTCTTCGCCGCCATCGGCATCACCTTCGAGGAATCGCAGTACTTTGCCGAAGAATTCCGCCGCACGGGCGCCATCGAACGCACGGTGCTCTTTACCAACCTTGCAAACGACCCCGCCGTCGAGCGTATCGCAACGCCCCGCCTCGCCCTCACCTGCGCGGAGTATCTTGCCTTCGACTGCGGGATGCACGTCCTCGTCATCATGACGGATATGACCAACTATGCGGAAGCGCTCCGCGAAGTCTCGGCGGCGCGGCGCGAAGTCCCCGGCCGCAGAGGGTACCCCGGCTATCTCTACACCGACCTCGCCTCCCTTTACGAGCGCGCGGGCCGCATCCGCGGGTGCAAGGGCTCCATCACGCAGATCCCCATCCTCACCATGCCCGAGGACGACAAGACGCACCCCATCCCCGACCTTACGGGCTACATCACCGAGGGGCAGATCATCCTCTCGCGCGATCTTTACAAGAAGGGCATCAACCCGCCCATCGACGTGCTGCCTTCGCTTTCCCGCCTCAAAGACAAGGGCATCGGCGCGGGCAAGACGCGCGAAGACCACGCGGATACGCTGAACCAGCTCTTTGCGGCGTATGCGCGCGGCAAGGAGAGCAAGGAACTTTCCGCCATCCTCGGCGAAGCCGCCCTCACCGAGACGGACAAGCTGTATGCAAAGTTTGCAGAGGCGTTCGAGAAGGAGTATCTGGGACAGGGCTTCGAGACCGACCGCTCCATCGAAGAGACGCTCGATCTCGGCTGGAAGCTCCTTCGCATTCTGCCCGAGAGCGAACTCAAACGCATCCGCACGCAGTACATCGAAAAGTACCTGCACGGCAAGGCGGAGGAGTGAGATGGCAAGGCTCAACGTCAACCCCACGCGCATGGAGCTCAAAAAGCTCAAAGCGCGCCTTTCGACCGCCGTGCGCGGGCACAAGCTCTTAAAGGATAAATCGGACGAGATGATCCGCCGCTTCACCGTGATGGCGCGCGAGAACCTTGCTCTCCGCCGCGAGGTGGAAGGGGAGCTTGCGCGCATCTTGGGGCAGTTCCAGGTGGCGCGCTCGGTGACGCCCGCCTACCGCGCCGAAACGGCGTTCGCGCTGCCCGCCTCCTCGGTGCGTGCGGAGTGCTCCGTTACGAGCGTGATGGGCCTCGACGTCCCCAAGATCGCCCTTTCCCAAAGCGGCGGCGCGGGGCTTCCCTATGCCTTTTTTGAGATCACGAGCGAGGCGGACTATTCGGTGAGCATGGTCACGGCGCTCTTTCCCAAGCTTCTGCGGCTTGCGGAAGTGGAAAAGTCGGTGCGCATGCTTGCAGACGAGATCGAACGCAACAAGCGGCGCGTCAACGCGCTCGAATACGTCATGATCCCGCAGCTCGAAGAGACCATCGCCTACATCCGCGAAAAACTGAGCGAGAACGAGCGCGCCGCCCTCGTGCGCATCATGAAAGTCAAGGGCAAACAGCAGTAACATTCCCCGTCCGCTATCCCCGCGGGCGGGATTTTTACTTTTGCGCGCTGCCCGCTTGATTTTTCGGGCAAAATGGTATATAATAAGAGAAAAAGAATGTTTTGCGGCGCCCTGTGCCGCGGAGGATACCATGCACAATACCGTTGCTGTCTTGGAAGATCTTTTCTTTGTCGGCGCGAGCGATCGGCGGCTCTCCCTCTTCGAGAACGTCTATCCCGTCCCGCGCGGCGCTTCCTACAATTCCTATCTCCTTCTCGACGAGAAGACGGCGCTCTTCGATACCGTCGATCACGCCGTTTCCGAACAGTTCCTCGAAAACGTGGAGCACGTTTTGGGCGGCAGGAAGCTCGACTATATCGTCGTCCATCACATGGAGCCCGATCACTCTTCGACGCTTTTTGAAGTGCTCCTGCGCCACCCCGAAGCCACCGTTGTGTGCAATCAGAAGATGGACGGGATGCTCAAAAATTACGGCTGCTGCGCGGGCGAAAGGCTGCTCGTGAAGGAGGGCGACGAACTTTCGACGGGCAGGCACACCTTCAAATTCGTCTTTGCGCCCATGGTGCATTGGCCGGAAGTCATGATGAGCTTCGATCTTTCAACGGGCGCGCTCTTCTCGGCGGACGCCTTCGGTACGTTCGGGGCGCTCGGCGGCAGCGTTTGGGCGGACGAAGTGGACTTCGAGCACGACTTTTTGGACGACGCGAGAAGATATTACATCAACATCGTCGGAAAATACGGCGTGCAGGTGCAGAGCGTCCTCAAAAAGGCGGCGGGGCTCGACATCAAGTATCTCCTTCCCCTGCACGGGCCGCTGTGGAGGAAAAACATCGGCTGGTTCGTGGAAAAGTACCTCACATGGAGCAGCTATACGCCCGAAGAGAAGGGGGTGCTCGTCGTCTACGGCAGCATTTACGGCCACACGCAGAACGCGGCAGAGATCGTCGCCTCCCGCATGGCGCAAATGGGCGTAAAGGTCAAGGTATACGACGCTTCGATGACCGATACTTCCGTCCTCGTTTCCGAAGCCTTCCGCTATTCGCACATCGTCTTCGCTTCGGCAACTTACAATAACGGCATCTTCGTGAAGATGGAGGAGTTTTTGTCCGATTTGAAGGCGCATGCCTTCCAAAACCGCGCCTATGCCGTTATCGAGAACGGCTCGTGGGCGCCGCAGGCGGGCGCGCTGATCGAGGCGGAGCTTGCTTCCTTCAAGAACATGAAAAAGTTGGGCGAGAAGGTGACCGTCCTCTCCTCCGTCAAGGAAGAGACGAGGGAAAAGCTTGTGGCGCTTGCCGACCTCATTGCCGAGGACGTGAAGGCATGAAGCCGATCTATTTGATGATCTTCGGGCTCGTCGTCATGTTCGCGGGGGTAGGGTGCATCACCTTCTCTCTGGACGGCGGATGGAGCACGCTCACCACGGTGGGGGTGGTGCTCTCGGCGGTCGGGTTTATCGTCACGGCGGTCGGATTTTTTTGGAAAAAGAAATAGAAACCTTCCCCGCGCTGCGGGAGAAAAATATAAGGAGTTACGATTATGAAGTATGTTTGCACGGTCTGCGGCTATGTCTACGACGAGGAAACGGGCGATCCCGATAACGGCATCGCGCCCGGCACCCTGTGGAAGGATGTCCCCGACGACTTCACCTGCCCGCTCTGCGGCGTAGGCAAAGAAGATTTTTCCGCCGAATAATGCAGAAAAACGCGCGGGCGGGCTCCCTTTTGCGGGGGGCTCGCCCTTTTTGAAAAGACGGGAAAGCGGAAGGGAAGGCTTTCCTCTTCTTCCATGAAAACACATGCGCGTTTTGTTTGAAAAGCTACAAAGCGTGTGATATATTGATAAGGCCGTATTTTTATCGTGCGGCTCTCGGCGCGCCCTATGTTCCTCTTCGGGGCAGCGGGTGGCGCTTCATAAGAAAAAGGAGGACGATATGGCAGAAAATAAAGTAAGAACGCTCATCCTCTCCGTCGTTCCGATGCGTACGCAGGTCGTATTCCCCGATCTCTCCGTCGCATTCGACGCGGGCCGCGGCATCTCGCTTGCCGCCGTCGAGCGTGCCAACCTCAACGATAAACTCATCTTTTTGACCAAACAGAAGGACGCGCAGGAGGAAGTCCCGGGCGAAGAGGGGCTCTTTGCCGTCGGCACGGTGGCGCGCGTCCGTCAGGTGACCCGCCTTCCCGGCGACCGTATCCGCGTGTTTGCCAATACGCTCTACCGCGCCCGCGCGCGTGATTTCCGCATCGAGGGCGGCTACATCTACGCCGTCACCGACGAGCTCACCACCATCCACGGCGATCCCACGCTGGAAGAGGCATACTTCCGCACTGCGAAGGAGCTCGTCAAAGACGTCATCCAGGCGGACGGCAAGATCTCGCAGGAAGTGGACGGGCGGCTCGCGACCATCGGCGATATCGACGAATACATCAACGTGTGCGCCTACAACATGCGCATCCGCGAGGAGGTCAAGCAGCAGCTTTTGGAAGAGACCCGCCTTGTCGAGCGGCTCAAGCTCTTCGAACGCTGCCTCAACGACGAGCTGGAAATTTCCCGCCTCGAGCGCAAGATCGCGCAGGACGTGAGAAAGAACATCGACCAGTCGCAGAAGGAATACTATCTTCGCGAACAGCTCAAAGCCATCCATGCGGAGCTCGGCGACGACGTCGAGGAGAATGCCCGTTTGCGCGAAAAGCTACTTGCAAAGCACCTTCCCAAAGAGGTGGAGGAAAAGGCGATGACCGAGCTTGCCCGCATGGACAAGATGCCCGCCTCTTCGCCCGAATACACCGTGCTGCGCAACTATGCGGATTGGCTCATCGACCTTCCGTGGACGGAGGAGACGCAGGACACCGAATCGCTCGCGGACGTCGAAAAAGTCCTCGACGACGACCATTACGGGTTGGAAAAGATCAAGGAGCGCGTCGTTGAATATCTCGCCGTCTTAAAACTGACGGGGGAATTGAAGGCGCCCATTTTGTGCCTTGTCGGCCCGCCCGGCGTGGGCAAGACGAGCATCGCAAAGTCGGTCGCGCGGGCGCTCGGCAGAAAGTTCGTGCGCATGAGCCTCGGCGGCCTCAAAGACGAGGCGGAGATCCGCGGCCACAGGCGCACCTACATCGGCGCCATGCCCGGACGCATCCTCTATGAGATGAAGAACGCGGGCTCTATCAACCCCGTGTTCCTCCTCGACGAGGTGGACAAGATCTCGATGGACCTGCGCGGCGACCCCGCGAGCGCGCTCCTCGAAGTTTTAGACCCCGAGCAGAACTCCACCTTCCGCGACAGATACCTCGAAGTTCCTTACGATTTGAGCAAAGTCATGTTCATCGCGACGGCGAACACGCTCGACACCATCCCCGGGCCCCTTCGCGACCGCATGGAGATTATCGAACTTTCGGGCTACACCCCGCAGGAGAAGGAGAAGATCGCAAAGCGCTATCTCGTGCCCAAAAAGCGCAAGGAAAACGGACTCACCGAAGAAAACCTGCGCATCACGGACGGGGCGATCGGCGAGATGATCGACGGCTACACGATGGAAGCGGGCGTGCGTTCTTTGGAGCGCACCATCGGCACCGTGTGCAGAAAGGCCGCCGTGCGCATCGCCAAGGACGAGGAGAGAAAGGGCATCACCGTCACGCGGCAGAACCTTGAAAAGTTCCTCGGCGCCAAGCGCTTTCTGCGCGAAGACGAGATGCGCGAGAAGGACGAAGTGGGCGCCGCCACCGGGCTTGCCTGGACGGCGGTGGGGGGCGCGACGCTCACCATCGAAGTTTCGGCGATGCAGGGCAAGGGCGACATTTTGCTCACGGGCAAGCTGGGCGACGTCATGAAGGAGTCCGCCCGCGCCGCCATCAGCTATATCCGCGCCCATGCCGACCGCTACGGCATCGACGAAGAGGAATTCGAAAAGAAGGATATCCACATCCACATCCCCGAGGGTGCGACCCCCAAAGACGGCCCGAGCGCGGGCATCACGATGGCGACCGCCATCCTTTCCGCCTTCACCAATCACCCCGTGCGCCGCGACGTTGCGATGACGGGGGAGATCACCCTGCGCGGCAAGGTGCTGCCCATCGGCGGGCTCAAAGAGAAGGCGCTCGCCGCCAACCGCATCGGCATCAAGAACGTCATCATCCCCGAAGAGAACAAGAAGGACGTCGAGGAGATCCCCGAAGCCGTCCGCAAGAACATCAACTTTATCTGCGTGAACGACGTGGAAGAAGTGTTCCATAACGCCGTCCGCGGGCTGTGAGCGTCCCGCCCGCCGAAGTTCATACCGTAAGGAGGTCCTCATGGAGATCAAAGAAGCGAAATTTTTGAAGTCTGCCGCCGAAATGCGCGGATTTTTGAGGCCAGAGCGCCCCATGATCGCCGTCTGCGGCCGAAGCAACGCGGGCAAGAGCTCGCTCATCAACCTGCTCGCAAATCGCAAGAACCTTGCCAAGACGAGTTCCGCCCCCGGCAGGACGCGCCTTGTCAACTACTTCGATTTCGGCGAATTCTGGCTCGCCGATCTCCCCGGTTACGGTTATGCCGCCGTCTCGCGCGACGAGAAGGCGCGCTGGGGCAAGACGCTCGACGCCTTCTTTGCAAAGAAGGAGGATATCCGCCACGTCTTTCTACTCATCGACATCCGCCGCGACCCTTCGGGGGACGATCTTCAGCTCGTTGATTTCCTCAACTATCATATCATCCCGTTTTCCGTCATTGCAACGAAGAGCGATAAGCTCTCCCGCATGAAGACCAAGGAAAGAAGGCGGGCGATCGCCTCTCAGTTCGGGCTCGGCGAAGATAACGTCGCCGTCGTCTCGTCGGTGACGGGGGAGGGGAAGGAGGACGTGCTTTCGCGCATCGCACAGGTGTGCAGCGTCGTCCCGTCCCAAGAAGATTGAACGGACAAGCCCCGAAATTTGCAGTTTTGTGAAAAACTTGACAAAAATCTGACATAAACCTGACATTCTACGGTTGGACATTCCAAGAGAAATCTGCTATCCTGAAATGCGATGAGTGCGCTTCGGGCGGAAATGCCCGCGGCGGCTGAGTCTTTTGGAAATGTGATGTCCGCGGCGGCCTGCCGCGGACATCATGTTTTTGTGCTTTCGGGAAGGCATGGTCGGGGCGGACATCGGACGGCTCCCCCGAAGAAGCCGCTCCTCTGGGTGGGGCGGTTTCCTGCGGGGAAGCTCCGAAGGCGAGGCAGAAAAACGGTTGCGGGGGGCGCGGAAGAACTTGACAAATTTGCGCCGAACTGATACAATTTCGGCATGGATACTTCAGAAAAGATCGTCGATCTTCGGCGTGCGCTCAACCTTTCGCAGGAAGAACTTGCCGACAGGGTCGGCGTTGCGCGGCAGACCGTCGTCAGTTGGGAACAAGGCGCCCGCCCTTCGGCGTTCAACCGCCGCCGTATTTGCGAAGAGTTCGCTCTTCCCGTCAACTATTTCGATGCGGACGTCGTCATCGACGTGTTCTCCGAAAAAAAGCCTTCTCCCGCCTTGCGGGAAGAAGCGCCTTCGGGCGTTTGCGTGCCGCGGGCGGCAAACGCGCTGCGCCGGCTGGGCACGCTGATGCGCTGGGGGAGCGTCGTGCTCGCGGGGCTGCTCTTTGTGTGCGTCTTGGTGGGCGTCGTGCTCATCTTGTGTTCGGCGGGCGTCGTGAAGAGCGGCGCTTTGGTGCTGCTCGTCAACCCCGGGCAGATCGTTTTCACCGTGCTGCTCTTTTCGGGCATTGCCGCCGTCTTTTATTCCATGTGCTT
>DXAJ01000092.1 GCA_019117085.1 Candidatus Gallimonas gallistercoris | reverse complement strand
CGAGAAGATGAAGAGCTTCCGCCTCGTCGTCTGGGCGATGCACGGCATCTACGGCGCAGGCAAGACGCTCGACGAGACGTTCGGTCTCATCGAAACGGTGGAAAAAGCCGCGCAGATCTATATGCTCACGGCGCATCTTCCGCGCGTCAACACCATCAAGGATGAGGATATGGTCAAGCTCGTCGACCTCTTCGGTATCGACTACCGCAAAGATTTCCTCGACCTTTGACAAAATCGCACAAATGTGCTAAACTGAAAGAAATTATTGATAAGGAGATCAGTTCATTATGGCAAACCGTTTTGTTCTCAATGAAACGAGCTATCACGGCAAGGGCGCAATCCGGGAGATCGCGACCGAAGTCAAGGGCAGAGGCTTTGAAAAGTGCTTCGTCTGCTCCGACCCCGATCTTTTGAAGTTCGGCGTCACCAAGAAGGTGACCGACGTCCTCGAAAACGCAGGCATCGCTTACGAGATCTATTCGCAGATCAAGGCGAACCCCACGATCGAGAACGTGCAGACGGGCGTCGCAGCATTCAAGAAGAGCGGCGCAGACTGCATCGTAGCCATCGGCGGCGGCTCTTCGATGGATACCGCAAAGGCGATCGGCATCATCATCGCCAACCCTGAATTCGCCGATGTCCGCTCGCTCGAAGGCGTCGCGCCCACCAAGAATAAGTGCGTGCCCATCATCGCCGTTCCCACGACGGCAGGCACCGCGGCGGAAGTCACCATCAACTACGTCATCACGGACGCGGAAAAGAACCGCAAGATGGTCTGCGTCGACGTGCACGACATCCCCGTCGTCGCCGTCGTCGATCCCGATATGATGAGCTCCATGCCCAAGGGCCTCACGGCTGCGACCGGTATGGACGCGCTCACCCACGCCATCGAGGGCTACATCACGAAGGGCGCCTGGGAGATGAGCGATATGTTCCACTTAAAGGCCATCGAGATCATCTCGAAGAACCTGCGCGGCGCCGTTGCCAACACCCCCGAAGGCAGAGAGGGCATGGCGCTCGGTCAGTATATCGCGGGCATGGGCTTCTCCAACGTCGGCCTCGGCATCGTCCACTCCATGGCACACCCTCTCGGCGCGCTGTACGATACCCCTCACGGCGTTGCGAACGCTATCCTGCTTCCCACCGTCATGGAATACAACGCGGAAGCAACGGGCGAGAAGTACCGCGACATCGCCAAGGCGATGGGCGTGGAGGGCGTCGATAAAATGAATCTTGAAGACGCAAGAAAGGCAGCCGTCGCAGCCGTCAAGCAGCTTTCCGAAGACGTCGGCATCCCGAAAGACCTCAAGAACATCGTCAAGGAAGAAGACCTCGACTTCCTCGCGCAGTCCGCAATGGACGACGCGTGCCGTCCAGGCAACCCCAAGGATCCCACCAAGGAGGACATCATCGCCCTCTACAAGGCGCTCCTCTAAACTTTGCTCCTCTCTGATATATCATCAGCCGAGAGATATTGCAAAACCGCTGCCGCGCAGTTGCGCGGCAGCGGTTTTGCTTTCACGAAATTGTAATTGTTACACCGATGCAGAGCCGCGCCCGCGCCACGGGCGATCGTCATCATCGTCGTCATCATCATCGTCGTGAGCGTCGTCGTAGCGGTCATGATCGGAAGAACTTCCGTCCTCAAAGACGTAGTGATAGCCGCCCTCGCGGATATAGACGGCAAAGCGGACATCCTCGCCCGAAAGCTTCCCTTCGGCAAGAAGCACCGTCTCTCCATCGCGGCGCGCGCTCTCGAAGACGAGTTCGTCGCGCACGTTTTCCTGCTCGATGGTGAGTTTGAGTTCGAGCTCGCCCTCCTCCGACTCATACTCGACGGTGGTGCGCTCGACGCGCTTTCCGTTTTCATAGCGGGAATAGACATATTCGCGTTCGACTTCCTGCTCGCCGTCCTCGCGTTCAGATTCATACTCCTGCGTCACTTCGATATACGCACTTTTCGCCTCATCGAGATAGGCGCGGAAGAAGAGCTCGCCCTCCGTTTCGTCTTCTTCGCTCTCCGTCTCGTAATTGCCGCTGACGGGATATGTTCTTCCTTCGGCAACGAGCACGCCTTCGATCGCATACTCTTCTTCCTTTTCGTCTTCTTCTTGCTCGGCGCTCAAAAAGTGCTTGTTGTAGTAGAGGGTGTAGTGCGCGGCGTTGCCTAAAAGGTCGGTATAGCCGATCTTCATGCCGTATTGATATTCCTCATTGCCCGCGACGGCGGTCGCTTCGATCGCGTCTTTACTCAGAAGCCCCTCAACGAGCGCCATATAGCGGTTGACCGTTTCGATATGCTTCTCTTCCCGTGCCACATCGTCCTTCATCGCGCGGACGGGGGAAGTATCGCTTTCGGACGCGAGAAGGGAACCCACCGAAGCCGCACCGTACGCATAAAAGGAGTCCGCGTTCGTGATGCCTGCAAACTTATTGCCGCCCGGGAGCACGGTCGGCGAGTTGCCGGGAAGGGCGAGGGGGAGCACGATCGCAAGCACGAGCAGGATGACGGCTAATGCGACGAGCGGAAACATCAACTTGCGTTTGCCCTTAACTTGTTCGCTCCCGCCGTCGACGCGGGCGAGCATGGGCGCCTCTTCCGCCGTCCGGTAGCCGAGCTCTTGTTTGATGCTCTCTTTCAGCTTTTCGTCCGGGAGGACGTCTTTTGCCTGCGCTTTGAGCATTTTCTTGATGTCTTTCATGCGTTATCCTCCTCTAAGTGTGTTTTTAGCTTTTTGAGCGCTTCGTTGTTGCGCCAGGTCACCGTTCCGATGGGGATGCCCAGCATCGTGGAAACTTCCCGCCGCTTATAGCCCGCCACCTGACAGAGCATGACGATCTCGTACTCCTCGGGCGATAAGATGCGGGCGGCGAGGTCGAAAAGATAGGGGATCTCCGCTTCGCGCGTGCCGTATTTATAGGCGTCCGCTTCGAAATCGGTGGGAACTTCGCGCTTGGCTCTTTTGAGATGGTTGAGCGCCAGCGAGCGGGCGATCGTGCAAAGCCATGCCGTGAAGTTGGTGCCCGCGCGGTACTGCGCAAGCGAACGCATGGCGCGAAGATAGGTCTCCTGCAAGATGTCTTCGGCGTGCATCTTGTCGTGCACGAGATACAGGATGGTAAAATACGCGGCGCGGTTGGTGCGCTCGTAGATGAGGTCGAACGCCCGCGTGTTGCCCTGCCTGAGCGCCTCGACGTTTTTTTCCAAATGTTCGTCTTTCATCTCTCTTCCACAATATAAACAATCAAAACATTCCCGATTGTTGGGGAAACAGCAAAATAAATCTTTTCTTTCTCCATTTTATCAAGAGTTTTGCCCTTCGTCAAGGGCGGAAAAAATTTTTTTGCTTTTTTTCTCTTTTTCCCAACAAACGGGGCGAGGCGGTTTGTTATATAGGTGCAAAGGGAAAAAACTTCCGGAACATCCCCCAAATTTCATTTTAAGGAGAAAACACCATGAAAAAGACGATCACCCTCATTTTAGCAGCTTCTGCACTCACCCTTGCACTCGGGGCGACCGCCTGCAATACGGGCGGCATTTCCCTCGGCGGCACGGGCGATACCCCCGCTTCGAGCGAATCCGTCTACGGCGTGAGCGCCGCGACGGCGGGGATGCTCATCCAGTCGATGGAGGCAGGTTCCCCTGCATCCCGTACGCCCGAGAGTACGCCTCAGACGCCCGAAACGACGCTCCCCGAAACCCCTCGGGAAACGCCCGAACAACAGCCCACGGAGCCCGCAGCACCCGAAACGACTGTTTCTGCGTTCCCCGAACTCGACGGCTACATGGGGCTTGTCGACAGCTTTTTAAACGGCAGCGGA
Source organism: Candidatus Gallimonas gallistercoris (assembly GCA_019117085.1). GTDB lineage: Bacteria > Bacillota > Clostridia > Christensenellales > Borkfalkiaceae > Gallimonas > Gallimonas gallistercoris. The sequence goes on along the minus strand of DXAJ01000092.1, from coordinate 13,682 downwards.
TATTCCGTGGAGGTCACAAATTCCGACCGCGCGGAGTACGACGAGATGATGAAGATCTCTTACAGCGGTCTCAACGGCAGCACCAAGTACGAGATGCACTACAACAAAATGCTCATCCCCGACTTTGACGATGACGATCGTTGGGAGGATGAGGAGGAAGAAGAATATGCGATCGAAGGCGTTCTCGTGATCGACGGCATGGAATACCCCGTTCAAGGCGTACGCGAGATCGAACGCGAACGCAATGAATACGAGAGCGAGACACAGTTCCGCGTGACGCTCGAGAACGGGCGCTCCGTGTGGGTGGAACAGAGCGAGAGCTCGGAAAAGGACGAGCACGAACTCGAATACAGCTATCTCATCCGCGAAAACGGCCGCGTGGTGGAAAGAAGTTCCTTCTCCTTCGAGGAAGAGAAAGGGGAGACCGAACTTGAAATGATCGCCGAAAGGAACGGCAAGCGCGAAAGTTTCTCCTTCGAAAAGGAGACTTACCGCGGAAGAGAGTATATTTTCCTCCGCGTCGGCAGCGGAAGAGAGACGAAGAGCTATCTGGTCGTCTCGGACGGCAACGGCGGATACACTTATGAAGAAATAAGAAGATAACGGCACGAAAGGCGGTCCGCAGGGACCGTCTTTTTTTGACAAGTTTTCCTCTACCTCTTTACAATTGAAAGAAAATGGGGTATAATCGACAAAAAGGAGGTGCGCCGTGGCGATCAAACGGACGAGAGAATCGGAAGAGATGTATTTGGAGACCATCCTGCTTTTGCATCGGGAGCACGCCAACGTGCGCGCCGTCGACGTGGGGGAAGAGCTCGGCTATGCGAAATCCAGCGTCTCGCGTGGGGTCAATCTGCTCAAAGACAAGGGATATATCGAGATCGACCCCGCAACGGGGAACATCACCTTCACGGAAGCGGGCAAAAAGAAGGCGGAGGGCGTCTATGAACGCCACCGCGTGCTCACGAAGGCGCTCATCAAGCTGGGCGCGGAGGAGCACGTCGCCGAAGAGAACGCCTGCCGCATCGAGCACGTCGTTTCGGACGAGCTGATGGCGGTGCTCGAAAACTTCATCGCATAAGAGAGGGGAGCGCTTCGGGTGCGCTCCCCCTTTGCATGCGGCAAACGAGCAGCCCGCCGAACGGGCGCACTTCAAACACGGGAAAGAGGAAGGAAATGATGAAAGAGGAGCATTTTCAAAAGGAGCTCAAACGGCTCAAAGCGGAGGAAGAGGACGCCGTCCGCCGCATGGGGAGGCGGCCGTCCAAATTCGACATCCCCGAAAACGCGCCCGCCGTGCTCTTTACGGAAGCGCTGCTGCGCTCCGCCGCCCTGCTCGAAGCGAGCGACATCCATTTATCCCCCGAAGAGGACCTCGTGCGCGTGCACTTCCGCATCGACGGGGAACGGGAAGAACATATCGTCTTCCCCAAGACGGGCTATCCCGCCGTCTGCGCGCGGCTAAAAGTCCTTTCCTCGATGAACGTTGCCGAATGCCGCCTGCCGCAGGACGGGCGCATGAGCTTTTGCTTTTACGATAACGACTACGACGTGCGCGTCTCTTCCTTCCCGACGGTATTCGGGGAGCGGTTCGTGCTCCGCATCCTTCCGCGCATCTGCCCGTACACTTGGGAAGAGCTCGGGTTCCTCCCCGAAGAGGAAGCGGCGATCCAAAGGATGCTCTCCCGTCCCGGGCTCGTGCTTTTGACGGGTCCGACGGGTTCGGGGAAATCGACGACGCTCGCCTGCATCCTCAAAGCGCTCCTCGCAAAGGGTCGCACCGCCGTCACGGTGGAAGACCCCGTCGAATATCTCATCGAAGGCGCACAGCAGCTTTCCCTGCCCGAAAACGGGCGGCTGAGTTTTGGCGAAGCCCTCAAAAGCGTGCTGCGGCAGGATCCCGACGTCATCATGGCGGGAGAGATCCGCGATAAGGAGACGGCGGAAGAGACGATCCGCATGGCGCTTGCGGGAAAGCTCGTCCTTTCGACGCTGCACGCCCCGACTGCCGCAGGCGCCGTCACAAGGCTGCGCGATCTGGGCATCGGGAACGGCGTCCTTTCGGACGCGCTCTCGGGCATCCTTTCGCAGCGGCTCATAAAGCGGCTTTGCCCGCACTGCATAACGACCCGCCTTTTGGATACGCGCGAGGCAGTTTCTTACGCGCTCCCCGAAGGCTCTCTTCTCACGGAAGGAGCGGGCTGCGACAGCTGCCGCGGGAAGGGGACGAAGGGCAGGCGCGCCGTCCACGAAGTCTTTGAGATCACGGAGCGCATCCGCGAAGGCATCCGCTCGGGGCTTTCCGCCGCCGAACTTCACGCCATCGCATTGGAGGAGGGGATGCGGCCACTTACAGAAAACGCGAAAGAACTTCTCCTGCGCGGAGAGACCGACCTTGCAAGCTATTGCGGCGTGTGTTCGATCGCTTATCCACACAAAGAAAAGAAGCTCCCCGCGCGGGAAGCTATTCACGATACCAACGGAGAAATCATATGCAAAAAGTAAAAGTTGCCCTCATCGGGCTCGGATGCCGCGGCAAGTCGCTCGCATCCATGATGAACGAGATGGAAGAGGCGGAGATCGTCGCCGTTTCCGACGTCTATGAAGACAGGATGGGGGATATAGCGGCGCTTGTCGAACAGGCGTGCGGCCGCGCGCCCAAACAGTATGCCGACTACCGAAAAGCACTCGAAGAAAAAGAGGTGGACGCCGTTGTCATCGCGACCTCGTGGGAATCGCACGTTACGATCGCCGCCGACAGCATGCGCGCGGGCAAAGTGACGGCGCTCGAAGTGGGCGGCGCCTATACGGTGGAGGACTGCGAAAAGCTCGTCCGCGTCTACGAGGAGACCAAAACGCCCTTCATGTTCCTGGAAAACTGCTGCTACGGCAAATTCGAGCTCCTCTCGACCGCCCTTGTAAGGCGGGGGATGATGGGGGAGATCGTGCACTGCCACGGAGCATATGCCCACGATCTCCGCGCGGAAGTGCTGGGGGGAAGGGTCAACCGCCATTACCGCCTCAACAACTACCTCACGCGCAACTGCGAAAATTACCCCACGCACGAACTCGGGCCCATCGCCCGCCTTCTCAACATCAACCGCGGCAACCGCATGGTGAGCCTTGTTTCCGTCGCCTCCAAAGCGGCAGGGCTTCAAACGTTCGCCGCCGATCCCCGCAACCCCGATCCCACGCTTATGGGCAAGCGGTTTGCGCAGGGGGATATCGTCAATACCCTCATCACCTGCGAAGACGGCACGACCATCTCCTTGAAATTGGATACGACGCTGCCCCGCTTTTATTCGCGGGAATTCACCGTACGCGGCACGAAGGGGTGCTGTCTGCAAGAGCTCAACGCCGTCCTTTTGGACGACGACGGCCTCGAAGAATTCTTCGACCCGAACAAATCGGTAAGTAAGTATCTCGACAGCGCGGAAAAGTTCTCGGAATATCTCCCCGACATCTGGAAAGAAGCCGAAAAAGGCCGCCTTACGGGCGGCCACGGGGGCATGGATATGCTCATGCTGCGCGAATTCTTCCGCGCCGTACTCGAAAAAAAGCCCATGCCCATCGACGTCTATGACGCCGCCGCATGGATGGTGATAACACCGCTCTCCGAAGTTTCCATCCGCACGGGCGCAAGCGTTCCCGTCCCCGACTTCACGCACGGGGCGTGGGAAACGAGAAAAGGGGAAGACGTCGTCCCGCTCGGCTAAAAGACTCAGCTTCCCAGCTCTTCCCGGAAGCGCGTTAAAATTTTGCTCTCGATGCGGGAGACCTGCACCTGAGAAACGCCGACGACGCGCGCGACTTCGCTCTGCGTCATATCGCGGAAATAGCGAAGAACGACGATCTTTTTTTCGCGTTCGGGAAGTTTTTCGATCGCCTGCTTCAAGAGCATCCGATCGAGCATCTCCTCGGGCGTATCGGGGGAGGCGAGCTTTTCCGCAATGGGCTGCAAGTTGCCGTCCTTGTGCGGAGTTTCCTCGTAGATGGAAAGGGGCATATGCGAAGAACCGAGGGCGAAGACGACTTCGCTCTCTTCCATCAAAAAGGCGGCGGCGATCTCTTTGACAGACGGCTGTGCGCCGTTCTCGCGCGTATATTCCTCGATGAATGCGTTGATGTCGCGCGCCGTCTTTTTGAGCGCGCGCGAAACTTTCACGCTGCCGTCGTCGCGCAAAAAGCGTTTGATCTCGCCTGCGATCATGGGCACGGCATACGTCGAAAAACGCACGCCGAAGCGCTCGTCAAAGCCCGAGATCGCCTTCAAAAGCCCCATGCAGGCAAGCTCGAAGAGATCGTCGTATTCCACCCCCTTGTTGAGATAGCGCCTTAAAATGCTCTTCAAAAGAGGGGTATTGTGCACGAGGAGCGCTTCCTTTGCCGCAGCGTCTCCTTCCTTGGCGGCAGCAACGAGCCGCAGCGTCTCCTTTTCATCGAGCATCGGCTTGCGCCGTCCCGCCGAAGCATTTCGTCATCTCGACCCGCGTTCCCTCGTGCAAAACGGAAGTCACGCGGAATTCATCCATAAAGGTCTGCATGATGGTAAATCCCATGCCGCTGCGCTCCTCTCCCGGGCAAGAGGTATAAAAAGGGGTGAGGGCGCGCGAAATGTCCTCGATGCCTTTCCCGCTGTCCGAGACGGTGATATGTAATTTGTTTGCTTCCAGCTCGCACTCCACTATTACCCAGTCTTCTTCCCCATCATAGGCGTGCACGATGCAATTGGTGACCGCTTCCGAAACGGCAGTCTTGACGTCGGAAAGTTCGGAAAGGGTGGGCTCGAGCGGGAGGGCGAACGCCGCCACGACGTTGCGGGCGAACACCTCGTTTTCCGAGCGCGATAAAAATTTCAGCTGCATTTTGTTCATATGACCACCTATATCTTGGGCACCAGCGTATAGATGCCGCTCATGGAAAGGATCTTGTCTGCATTCCGATCGGGGGCTTCGATCGCCATCCCGATGCCGTAGCGCGAAAGTTTTTTGTACCGTCCCATCAAAAACCCGATGCCCGTCGAATCCATGAACTTCACGCCCGCCAGATTGAACACGGCGCGGGAGATGCCCGCATTGTCATCGATGAGCGCGTCCGTCTGCAAACGGACGGGCGCAACGCTGTGCCCGTCTATTTCTCCCGTCAGATAAAGAAAGAGGTCGCGCCCCTTCCTGATGCTCGTAAGCTCCATGTCTGCCCCCGTTTCAAGCTTACTCGAATTGTAGCAGAAGGGGAGGGAAAAAGCCTGTCGGAAGGCGTTTTTTCGTGAGATCTCGTGTCGAAAAAAAATTTTTCTTTTTTTTCGGAAAGTGCGAAAAAATACTTGACTTTATCTCCCGTTTGTAATAGAATAAGCAAGCGTTGTGAAGCTCAGCACCGCAAACGGGCCTTTAGCTCAGTTGGTCAGAGCAGTCGGCTCATAACCGATCGGTCCGCGGTTCAAGTCCGTGAAGGCCCACCACCCTTTGGGACCGCCGCTTGAAGAGCGTTCACACACATACAACATGGCCCAATAGCTCAGTTGGTTAGAGCGCCAGCCTGTCACGCTGGAGGTCGACGGTTCGAGCCCGTTTTGGGTCGCCACATTTGACGCAAGCCTCATTCCGAGGAATGAGGCTTATGTATGCCTTGGTAGCTCAGATGGTAGAGCAACGGACTGAAAATCCGTCTGTCGGTGGTTCGATTCCGCCCCAAGGCACCACCTTGCCGGTGTAGCTCAATTGGCAGAGCAGCTGATTTGTAATCAGCCGGTTGCTGGTTCAATTCCGGTCACCGGCTCCACCGACAGATACAGCCAATTTCATAGATGGGAAGATTCCAGAGCGGCCAAATGGATCAGACTGTAAATCTGACGTCTTCGACTTCGGTGGTTCAAATCCACCTCTTCCCACCAAAACGGTTCCGAACATTCGGAACCGTTTTTCTTTGCGAAAAAGGGAATACGCCGCCCGAAAGCAGGGGATGTGGCGCTCCATGCTGCATATATTCGCGCCATTTCGCAAAATAAGCACCTTTTTTCCCGCCCTTATACAAACTATCCTTTTTTATTTGACTTTTCCGCGCCGAAAATGGTATAATTATTCGGAAAGCGAATGTAATTTTGGGAGAAAGCAATGGCAAACAGCAGGCTTCCCGCAGGCGTGCAGGACGTGCTCCCGCGCGAATGCTCCATCCTCACGGAGCTCAAACTGAAACTCGAAAGAAAGTTCTCCTTGGCGGGCTTTTCACCCGTCCTTTCGGCAGGGCTTGAATACTACGAGACGTTTTCGGGCAAGGAAAATGCCGTCCCCGAAGAGCGGATGTTCAAGATGACGGACACGGACGGAAAACTTTTGGTGCTCCGCCCCGATACGACGCTCTCCATCGCGCGCATCGCGGCGACCAAACTCAATTCGGACAGAGCGCGGCTGAGCTACTTTGCCGATAAATACGACCTGGAAAACGGCGGGGGGCTCTCGAGCCGCGAAATTTATCAGGCGGGCGTCGAATGCCTCGGCGAAGAGGGGGCATTTTCGGATGCACAATGCATCGCCTTTGCCATCGAATGCCTCAAAGAGGCGGGGCTTCGGGATTTCATCATCGACATCGGACATGTCGGATATTTCAAAGGGCTCCTCGAAGAGAGCGGGCTTTCCCCCTTCGAGGCGGAGGACGTGCGCGCCTGCATCAACCGCAAAGATACGATGAATGCGGAGCGTCTTTTGAAAAAGGCAGGCGTTTCGGGCGACGCGCTCAACAATATTTTGGCGCTGCCCGCGCTCTTCGGCGGAAGGGAAGTCTTTTCCGTCGCTGAGGCGCTTACGCACAACCCTTGTGCACGCAAAGCCGTCGAAGAGCTTAAAAACATCGACCGCCTTCTCACCCAAATGGGCTATGAAGGATATATTTCCTACGATCTCGGCATGATCAAACCGCTCTCGTACTATTCGGGCATTTTATTTTCGGGGCTCGTCAAAGACCTCGGCGCGCCCGTTCTGAGCGGCGGCAGATACGATAACCTTGCGGACGCCTTCGGAAAACACATGCCCGCCGTCGGCTTTGCGATGGGCTTGAAGCGTATTCTCGTCGCCTTAGAACGGCAAGGGTCTCTTCCCGAAGAAAAAAAGCCGCTCGTCATCGTGGCGGAGGAAGGACAGGAAGCAAGGGCGTACCGCGAATTTGTTGCCCGCACCGAGCGCGGCGAAAGGGTACGGCTGAGCGCGCTCACGGGAAAAGAAGGCGCGAAACAAGAAGAAGATGCGGGGTATGAAGTGCTCCCCGTGGGAGGGAACGCATGTTGACGTTTGCACTTTCCAAAGGGCGGCTCGCAACGGAGAGCGCCAAACTGCTTGCCCGCTGCGGCGTGGATACCGCCGTCCTCTATGAAGAGACGAGAAAACTCGTGCTTACAAGCGCGGACGGAAATTTCCGCTTCTTCCTCGTCAAGCCCTCCGACGTTCCCGTCTATGTGGAGGCGGGCGTTGCCGATCTCGGCGTTGTCGGAAAGGACACGCTCATCGAAGAGGACCGCGACATCTACGAGATGCTCGACCTCAAGATCGGGGAATGCTCGCTGTGCCTTGCGGGCTATCCCGAACGCAAAGATATTTTGACGAGCCCCGCGCTCCGCGTCGCCACCAAATATGTGAACACCGCAAAACGCCTGTTTTCCGAGCGGGGGGAGGACGTGGAGATCATTCCCCTGCACGGCTCCATCGAGCTTGCGCCCGTGACCGACCTTTCCGACGTCATCTTCGACGTCGTGCAGACGGGCTCCACTTTGAAAGCCAACGGGCTCGTCGTTTTAGAAGAGGTATTCACGGGCATCACGGCGCGGCTCGTCGCCAATAAAGTCAGCCTGAAAACAAAGTCGGCGGAGATCCTTCCGCTCATTGCCAAAGTCAAGGAGGAAGTGGCATGAAGATCGTCACGAGAGAGGAGAGCGCGGAACTTTTGGAGCGCCCCTTCGAAGAACGAAAAGAGGAGATGAAGCGCGTCAAGGAGATCGTTGGAAACGTCGCCGAACGCGGAGACGAAGCCGTCTTCGAATATGAGGAACGCTTCGACAAGACCGTGCTTTCCAAGGAAACGTTCCGCGTTTCCGAAGAAGAATATGCGGCGGCTTATAAAGAAGTTTCTCCCGAACTTTTAGAGAGCCTGCGGCTTGCCATACGGAATATCTATGCATACCACAGCCGCGCGGGAAGGAAGGAGCACATCGTCACAGAAAAGGGCAGGACGACGGGCTATGTCATCCGCCCCGTGGAACGGGCGGGCATCTATGTGCCCGGCGGCACGGCTCCGCTCTCTTCCTCCGTTCTGATGGCAGTCCTGCCCGCGAAGGCGGCGGGCGTCGAACACATCATCGTCGCAACACCCGCAAAGGAAGGGAAGGTGCATCCGCTGACCCTCGTCGCCGCCAAAGAATGCGGCGCGGAAGCCGTCTTCAAGATGGGCGGCGCACAGGCGGTCGCAGCGCTTGCATACGGCACGGAGAGCGTCCCAAAAGTGGACGTCATCGCAGGCCCCGGCAACATCTATGTGACGCTTGCAAAGAAGGAAGTCTACGGGCAGGTCGGCATCGATATGCTGGCAGGGCCGAGCGAGATCCTCATCGTCGCGGATGAGAGCGCCGATCCCGACTGGGTGGCGGCAGACGTCCTGTCTCAGGCAGAGCACGACGTTCTCGCCCGCGCCATCGTTGTGACGACAAGTAAGGAACTTGCAAAGCGCATCTCCGAGCGGGTGGACGCCCGCCTTGCCGTGCTCCCGAGAAAAGAGATCGCCGAACGCTCCCTTCTTTCGAGCGGCGGCATCATTTTGACGGACACGCTCGACGAAGCGGCCGAGATCTCCAACAAGATCGCGCCCGAGCACCTTGAATTGTATGTGAAAGACCCCGACGCCCTTCTTCCCAAGATCAGGAACGCGGGGGCGGTGTTCATGGGGGCATATACCCCCGAGCCCGTCGGCGACTATTTCGCGGGGCCCGATCATATCCTGCCCACGGGCGGAAGCGCACGCTTCTTTGAAGTACTGAACGAAGACGTGTTCACGCGCAAGATGAGCGTCATCCGCTATACGGAAGAGGCGCTCAAAGAGGACGGGGAACACATCGTGCGGCTTGCAGAGAGCGAATCTTTGATGGCACACGCGCGGGCGGTCACTGCCCGCCTCGGGGAGGAAAACCAATGAGAACTTCGCACATCGAAAGAAAGACCAAAGAGACGGAGATCGCCCTGACCCTCAACGTCAACGGCACGGGCGTTGCGGAAATTTCGACGGGCGTCGGCTTTTTCGACCACATGCTCGAACTTTTCACCGTGCACTCGGGGATCGACCTTACTCTCTCCTGCAAGGGGGATACCTACGTCGATTTCCATCATACGGTGGAGGATACGGGCATCGCGCTCGGCGACGCCTTCAAAGAAGCCCTCGGCGATAAGCGCGGCATCGCAAGATTTTCCGACCGCGTCGTGCCGATGGACGAAACGGCGGCGCTCGTCGCGCTCGACTTAAGCGGCAGGGCGTATCTTGCCTTTGAAGACAAGCTAGACGGGAAGGCGGGGGTATTCGACCTCGAACTCGTGGAAGAGTTCCTGCGCGCGTTTTCTTCCCATGCAGGGCTTAATCTCTATGTCAAACTTTTGAGGCGGGGCAATAAGCATCACGAGGCGGAAGCCGTCTTCAAGGCGCTCGCTCTTTGCTTGAAAGACGCCGCTGCCGTCGTTTCCGACCGCATCCCGTCCTCCAAAGGAGTGCTCGAATGATCGGCATCATCGACTACGGCATGGGCAATCTCCGCTCCGTGCAGAAAGCTGTCGAATTTCTGGGCGGGAAAGCCGTCATCACCGCGGAACAGAGCGAGCTGAATCAATGCGGCAGGCTCATCCTGCCCGGGGTCGGCAGCTTTGCCGCGGGCATGGAAAATCTGGAAAAGACGGGGCTTGCCGATTACGTCAAAGCGCGGGTAGGGGAGCTGCCCATCCTCGGCATCTGCCTCGGGATGCAGTTTCTGCTCGATGAGAGCGAGGAAGAGGGCGTCCACAAGGGGCTCGGGCTCATCCCGGGGCGCGCCGTGCGCTTTACGGAAGGCAAGGTACCTCAGATGGGCTGGAACGCCGTTTCCGACATGCGTTCGCCCCTGTTTGCGGGCATCCGCGACGGCTCGCAGTTCTACTTCGTGCACAGCTACTATGCCGACACGACGGACGAATACACCATCGGCAAGACGGAGTATTATAGGACTTACGCCTCCGCCATCGGCAAAGACCATGTGTACGGCGTGCAGTTCCACCCCGAAAAGAGCGGGGATCTCGGGCTGCAGCTCATGCGCAATTTCATGAGGTTATAAGATGAAACTCTATCCCGCCATCGACATTTTAGGCGGCCGCGCGGTGCGCCTTCTGCACGGGAAGCGCGACGCCGTCACCGATTACGGCGACCCTGTCGACCGCGCAAAACAGTGGCTGGACACGGGCGCGCGCATTCTGCACGTCGTCAACCTTTCGGGCGCTTTTGAGGAACAAAACGACTTCCCGCGCATCTTAGAGCGCATCGCCTCCTTGGGCGTCCTCGTGCAGACGGGCGGGGGCATCCGTTCCGTCCAAACGATCAAAGAGCGCTTTTTATCGGGCGCCGACCGCGTGGTGCTCGGCACCGTATGCGTGGAACAGCCCGAAGTGTTAGAAGAAGCCGCCGCTCTTTACGGCGGTAAGATCGTCGCTGGCATCGACGCGCGGGAGGGGAAGCTCACCGTGCGCGGCTGGACGGTGACGGCGGAGGAAGACGCCTTCTCGTTCGGGAAGAAGGCAGCCGCTCTCGGCATCACGGACGCGGTTTTTACCGACGTCGGGCGGGACGGCGCGCTCACGGGCGTCAATCTCGAAGCGACCGTCAAAATGGCGGAGACCGGCCTCAACGTCATCGCCTCGGGCGGCATCCGCAGTATGGAAGACTTAGAGGCGCTGAAAAAGAACAACGTCTACGGGGCGATCTTGGGCCGCTCCGTCTATGAAGGAACGATCGACCTTACAAAAGCGATCGAGGAGTTCGAATGTTAAGCAAACGTCTCATCCCCTGCCTCGATTTGAAGGACGGCAGGGTCGTCAAGGGTGTCAATTTCGTGCATCTCGTCGACGCGGGCGACCCCGTGGAGACGGCAAAGCTCTACAACGCCTTCGGCGCGGACGAGCTCGTCTTTTTGGACATCACGGCAAGCTACCGCGGCAATACGCCTATGTGGGAGATCATCTCGCGGGCGAGCGAACAGGTCTTTCTGCCCCTCACAGTGGGGGGCGGCATCCGCACGACGGAAGATTTCAGAAGAATGCTCTCGTGCGGGGCGGATAAGATCGCGGTCAATTCCGCCGCCATCAAAGATCCCACGCTCATCACGGAGGCCGCTTTGAAGTTCGGGCGGCAGTGCGTCGTCCTCGCCGTGGATGCCAAACGAAACGAACAGGGCAGATGGGACGTCTATCTCAACGGCGGCAGGGTCAAGACCGATCTCGACGCCATCGAGTGGATCCAAAAGGCGGAACGCTTGGGCGCGGGCGAAGTGCTCCTCACAAGCATGGACCGCGACGGCACCAAGGAAGGATATGATTTAGAACTGACGCGCGCCGCCGCTGAGGCCGTCAATATCCCCGTCATCGCTTCGGGCGGAGCGGGCAAGATGAGCCACTTCTACGACGTACTGACAGAAGGCAAGGCGGATGCGGCGCTCGCCGCTTCTCTCTTCCATTTCGGCATCATCAACATGAGAGATCTCAAAAGCTATCTCGCGGAGCGCGGCATCGCCGTCCGCATGGAGGATTAAATGGACATCAAATTTGACGAGCGCGGGCTCATCTGCGCCATCGCGCAGGACGCGGAGAGCGGCGACGTGCTCATGCAGGCATATATGAACGAAGAAGCCCTTCAAAAGACGCTGGAAACGGGCTATGCGCACTATTGGAGCCGTTCGAGAAAGTGCCTTTGGAAGAAGGGCGAAACGAGCGGGCATGTGCAGAAAGTCAAAGGCATTACGTTTGACTGCGACAAAGACTGCGTGCTCCTTTCGATCGAGCAAACGGGCGCCGCCTGCCATACGGGCAGCCGCTCCTGTTTTTTTAACGTGGAGAAAGCGGAAGAGGGCGCGGGGGTCAGATTTCTTTCCGAGCTTGCGCGCGTCATCGACGACAGAAAGCAGCATCCCGAAGAGGGTTCTTATACTTCCTATCTCTTTGAAAAGGGCATCGACAAGATCGCAAAGAAGATGGGGGAAGAGGCGGTGGAGACCGTTATCGCCTCCAAAAACGACAAGAAAGAGGAGCTCGTCGGCGAGGCGGCAGACCTTTTGTATCACCTTCTTGTGCTGCTCCGCGAAAAGGAAGTGACGCTTTTCGACGTGTGCAGCGAACTCAAAGCGAGGCACAGTTAACGTATGGCAAGAGATACCGGTTCGCTTCTTTCCTTCCGCCCTTCCATCAAAGTCATGGACGCGACGATGCGCGACGGCGGGCTCGTCAACAACTTTCGCTTTCCCGATGAGTGGGTGCGCGCGCTCGTGAGCGCCAACATGCGCGCGGGCGTTGATTATATGGAGCTCGGATACAAGTCCGATCGCGACCTCTTTGACGAAAACAAGTTCGGTAAGTGGAAATTCTGCCGCGACGAGGACGTCTTCAACGTGCTCGGCGGCGCACCCGAAGGGCTCAAACTTGCGTGCATGGCAGATGTCGGCCGCTGCAACTATGAGCGCGATATCGGCCCGCGCGAAAACAGCCCGTTTTCGATGTACCGCATCGCGACCTACATCAACACCATCCCCGCGGCGCTTGCGATGGCAGAGCACTGCCACAAGATGGGCTACGAGACCGCGGTCAACATCATGGCGATCTCCAAAGCGACGGAAAAAGAACTCTCTTTGGCGCTCGACCTCATCGGCAATTCCCCCGCAGACGTCATCTATATCGTCGACAGCTACGGCTCCATCTACCCCGAAGAGATGCGCGTCATCGCAGAGCGCTATCTCGAAGCGGGCGAAAAGTATGGGAAATCCATCGGCATCCACGCGCACAACAATCAGGAGCTCGCCTTTGCGAACACCATCGAATGCACGGCGCTGGGCGTCGACTATCTCGACGCGACGGTCTCGGGCATGGGAAGGGGCGCGGGCAACTGCCGCATGGAGCTGCTTTTGGGCTTTTTGAAGAACCCGAAGTATAAGCTTGCGCATATGCTGCGCTTTGTGGAGAGCAGCATGCCCCGCGTCCGCGAACAGGGCGCCGTCTGGGGGTACGATCCCGCCTATCTTTTAACGGGCGTCCTCAACCGCCATCCTTCGAGCGCCATCCGCTTTATTCAGGAAGGAAGAGGGGACTTGTGCGAATTTTACAACGAACTTTTAGACCAGGAATGAGGCGCAAAACACGACGCGCTGCGTTCGCAAAAAATGAAAACTGTGTGAAGTTTTCCGAATTTTCTTTCACGCACGCTTGACATTATTTTATATGCGTGATAGGATATTCATAAAAAGAGAATGCGTAAATTTCGGCTCGGGATTTACGCTTTTTCTTATGTTTGCTTGGGTTTCAATTTTTTCTTACCATCTGCATCCGAATGATGCGGAAAGGAGGACTTCTTTTGTTAAAGACACTTGCAAAGAGCATCCGCGAGTATAAGCTGGCGTCCATCTTATCGCCGCTTTTCGTCTCCAT
>DXAJ01000091.1 GCA_019117085.1 Candidatus Gallimonas gallistercoris | reverse complement strand
GAGAAGGGATAAGAGCACGAGCTCGTCTTTGAGCTCTTCCGAAAGCACCCCTAACCAATCGCAGAGGGCGTCTGCAAAGTCGATGACCGCCTTCCCCTCCTTTTGGGAAGTTTCGATGACCGCCTTAACTTCCTCGAAGCCGAAGCCCTCGCCGAACGCATCGCGAAGATGAGGCAGGAGCAGCAGATATTCCGCCTCGTCGAGGGTGCCGTCCGCATAGACGGAGGCGATGATGAAGGAGGCAAAGATTGTCTCGGCGCGCTCGCGGCTCCCCGCCGCCGCTTCGAGGGCGGGCAGAACGATGCGCGCCTTCTCGCGCAGTACATCGCGGTAAATGTCTGCGGGGATGTCTTCCGCCGCCTTGCACAGTGCATCAAAGTTGGTCATAAAAGTCTCCTTTTGTTTTCTTGCCTTGATCATACCACGCCATTGTAAAGGACTAACGCAATTCGCATGAAAGCTTTGTGAAAGCCTTACCAATTGTTTTTCATCTTTGCATCGCGCGCGGTCGCAACGGGACGGCACGCCCGCCGCGATCGCCCGCCGACGCACTGTTCTCGCCCGCACTGTTCTCGCCCGCACTGTTCTCGCCCGCGCTGCCCGAACACGCCGCGTTAAGACAAGCAAAAGGGACGGAAAGCTCATGCTCCCGTCCCTTTTTTCATCTTTTGAGAAGCCTGCGAAGGTATGCTTCGTATTCTTCTTCCGTCAGTTTGCGCATTGGTTTTTTCTTTGCCATAAGCCGCCTCGCAAAGCAAGTATGGGCGAAGTTCTCCCCTTTTATGCACCCTTTTTTCGCGCCGTTATTCGGTGCGGAGGGCGATGACGGGATCTTTCTTGGCGGCGGACTGCGCGGGGATGAGCCCCGAGATGAGCGTTAAAACGACGCTGACGCACACCATGACGATCGCCGAGGTGACGCGAAGAGAGGCGATGCCCGCAATGCCCGTGAGATTTTGCAGGATAATGCTGATGACGGCGCTCAACGCGTAGGCGATGCCGATGCCGATGAGGCCCGCCGCCAGCCCGATGATGAAAGTCTCCGCATTGAAGAGGTTCCTCACGTCCTGCTTCCTTGCGCCGAGGGCGCGCAGCACGCCGATCTCTTTGACGCGCTCCACGACGGAGACGTAGGTGATGATGCCGATCATGACGGACGAGACGACGAGGGAGATCGCCGTGAACGCGACAAGCACATAGGTGATGATGTCGATCATCGTCTGCATGATGCCCATGAGCATGCCCACCGTATCGGTATAGGTGATCTTATCCCCTTCCGTCAGGGTGACGCCGTTGTAGGAGCCCCCCTCCTCGCACCGGGCGTTCCACGCGTCGAGATAGGAAAGGAGCTGTTCCTTGTTGTCGAAGTCGTTGGCGTAGATGGAGATGCGGCTGACGGCGTCGCTCCCGCCCAGCGCCTTGACGGCGGCGTCCGGCGACTGCCCGATATAAAAGCTGAAGCCCTGGAACTCCGTTTGTATGAAGCTGTTCAGGACATTTTCCCTTCCGACGGGAGCCAAATAATAGGTCTTCCCTCCCGAGGGCATCTTTGCTTCGTCGCCCGCCATCCACTTTACGATCTGAGAGTTCTTGTTGCCCTCGACGTAAGCCTCGATCGTCTTTTCTGTAAGGCAGAGCCCCGAGGAAAGACAGCCGTAGGAAAGCCCGTCCTTAAGGCGCAGGATGCCCGAAATTCGGAGATTCATACCCTCGCCCTCCTGCGCTTCGAAGGCATCATTGCTGCGCTGGCCGGTATAACTGAACGGATACTGCCCCAAAAAGTAGGCCTGCTGCGTCCAGCCCTCATTTTTCGTATAGACTTCGTCGTTATAAAAGAGGGTATATTGCTTGCCGAGGATATCGTCATAGGAGATCTTGTCGGCATCGGGATCGGTGACAGGTTCTGCGTCCTCGTCGCCGAGGTTAAAGAGCTCCATGAAGCGGCTCTCGTCGAGGAACCCGAGCTGCGCGAGCGTCAGGTCGGTGACCTGGTTGTTCTGCCCCACCACGAGGACGGCTTCGTTCTCGTTTTCGGGGAAGTGCCCCGCGACGACGTCGTACTGCGACCGGACATATTCTCCGTAGCCGAGGTTTGCGTTTTCGGACGTTCCCGGCATGACGGAGACGACGTTGGTGAAATAGTCTGCAAAGCCGATGAGAGAACCGTACTGACTGGCAAACTGCATGAGGTCGTTGATGTACTTTGCCTTTAAGTTGTTGAGCGAGCGCGTCGTCTTTTCCGTCGTCTCGCTATTTCCTTCGGGGAAGGTCTCCGTCTGCAGAAAGAGATTGTCGGAAAGCTTCGCGCCGTAGCTATACATGATCTCGGAATACCACGAAGGGTCCATTGCTTCGAGGTAAGAGACGTAGGTTTCCGAGATGTTGTTGGTCGTTGCCATGCCGTTCGCAAGGCTCGTCAAAAAAGAGTCGATATACACCTTGTCGTCGAGCTGCGAAAGGTCGGGCATATCCTCGATGTCCGTAAACGAAGTCATCATGGACGCAAGATCGAAGGCGCTTTCCGAAACGCTGACAGGATAGTAGGAGAGCATATCCTCCTCCGTCTTGCGGATGTAGTTGTTGAAGCCGTTGGAAAGCGCCAAAACGAGGCAGACGCTGATGATGCCGATGCTGCCCGCGACGGACGTTAAGATGGTGCGCCCCTTCTTGGTGAGCAGGTTGCGGAAGGAGAGCGCCAAAGAGGTGAAAAAGCTCATCTTGGCGCGCGCCTTGCCCTCCGTTTTGGGCGGCTGCTCTTCGTCGCCCTCGTAAGGGTCGGAGTCGGACTCGACGAGCCCGTCTTTGAGGCGCACGATACGCGAGGCGTAGCTTTCCGCAAGCTCGGGGTTGTGCGTGACCATGATGACGAGGCGCTCCCCCGCGATCTCTTTGATGAGGTCCATGATCTGCACGCTGGTGTTGGAATCGAGCGCGCCCGTGGGCTCGTCGGCAAGCAGGATGTCGGGGTCGTTGACGAGCGCACGCGCGATGGCGACGCGCTGCATCTGCCCGCCCGAGAGCTGATTGGGCTTTTTATCGAGCTCATCCCCGAGCCCCACCCGTTTCAACGCCTCGGCGGCGCGCTTTTTGCGCTCCTCGCGCGAGACGCCCGAGATGGTGAGCGCGAGCTCCACGTTGCCGAGCACCGTCTGATGAGGGATGAGGTTGTAGCTCTGGAAGACAAAGCCGATGCGGTGATTGCGGTAGACGTCCCAATCGCGGTCCTTAAAGTGCTTGGTGGACCTGCCCTGGATGATGAGGTCGCCCGAGGTGTACTGATCGAGCCCGCCGATGATGTTGAGGAGGGTGGTTTTTCCGCAGCCCGACGCGCCCAAAATGCACACGAACTCGTTGGGGCGGAAGTTGAGGCTCACCCCTTTGAGCGCGTGCACGGCGCCCGACGCCACTTTGTAGTCCTTTTTGATGTCAACAAGTTTTAACATAGAACAAAAAACTCCGAACGGCGCGGCGTACCGCCGCGCCGTATTTCACCTTGTTTTCTTCCGCCCCCTATTTCCCCTATCCCTTATTGTGCCGCCTTGGAAGGATCGGCAAGCCGATAGCAAAGCTCGGAAAATTCCCTGCTTTCGTCGAGGAGCTTATCCAGCCTTTCCCTGCCGAATTCCGCAAGCACGCGCTCTGCGAACTCGTTGGCCTGCCGCGCCTGCTGCATGAATGTTTCCTTCGCTTCGTCGGTGAGGCGGATATAGGCGATCTTGCGGTCGTATTCCGAGCCCACCCGCTTGACGATGCCGTTCTTTTCGAGCTTTGCGACGATCTGCGAGACGGCGGAACGCGTGATGCCGATGCGGCGTGCAAGTTCGGAGGAGATGATGTCCCTCCCCTCGCACTGCTCGTTGGCGACTTCCCAGAGGATGCGGAACTCCGTCCTCGAAAGTTTAGCCTTCCCCCAGAAAAAGTCGATGTCCCCGAGGTCCTTCACCAGATGGAAGAGCTTTAACAAATACTCATTGATCTCGATCTTCATTTCCCTTCTCCTTCGCGTTGTTCTGCGCTGAACAATCTTATGTTCATTATAAGAACAAATGGGGCGGTTGTCAACCCCCGCGCAAAAAAAAGAGGCGATTTTCATCGATTTCTCATGAAGTGAAAACTACGTTAAAGAAAAAACGCCCGCTCCCCGAAGGGACCGGACGCTTCTTGTATGCAGTTATTTTTCGAGCGAACGCAGATACTCGCTTGCGGAGTACGCCGCCACAAGCCCTTCGCCCGCCGCCTTGACGTACTGGTAGGGCCGCCCCGTCACGTCGCCCGCGGCAAAGAGGCCTTGAAGGTTGGTCGCCATGCGGCGGTCGACCACGACGGCGCCGTTTTCCGCTTTGAGCCCGCCCACGAGCGCCGAAGGAGGCGTCGAATTCTTCAGAAAGAACACGCCGTCCACGGCGTATCGCCTCTCGCCCGCAAGGAGCGCCTTCACGCGCAGATCGCCCTCGACGGCGGAAGGCACGCCCTCCGCGATCCCGATATTGGACGCATGAAAGGCAGGGTCTTTGTAGAGGCAGAAGGCGTACACCCGTTCCGCAAAGCCCGCCAAATACTCCGCCTCCGCCTCAAACTCTTTGGAGGAGAGCACGCAGGCGATGGTCTTGCCGCGGTAGAGCGCCCCGTCGCACACGGCGCAGTAGCTGACGCCCCGCCCGACGAAATCCGCCTCCCCTTTGCAGGAACCCGCCGTCTCGACGCCCGTACAGAGAATGACGGCGCGGGCAGAGAGCGTTTCGCCGTTCTCGGTGAGCATAAATTCGCGATCGCCCGCATAGATGCCGTCGATGCGCGCCTCGGTAAAGAGGAGCCCTTCTTTCTCCGCCTGCTCTGTAAGGCGGGCGGCGAACGTTTTGCCGTCCCCCACGAGCGCGGGGAAGTTGCGCACATACTCTGCAAGGAGCAGCTTGTCGCCGAAGGGCTTACGCCCCAGCCAGATATAGTCAATGTTGAGGTTTTTGAGGGCGAGCGCCGCGGTGTAGCCCGCGATGCCCCCGCCCACGACGGCGACGGGATACGCCCGTTTTTCCGCCGCGGAGAGCGTTTGGGTCTTCATATGCTTATCCTTTGCAGCGGGCGGAAAATTATCGCATGCTGTGCGCGTTGAGGTCGCGGATGCGCTTAGAGTCAATGGAATAGATGAGGTTGACGAGCTCGTCGTCGCCGAAGGAGCTGTTGCGCCCTTCCTCGTATTCGGCGTCCACGCGCTCCTTCATCGCCACGACGAGCGGATCGTTCTTCGTCACCTTGTACTCGTCGGGCAGGCTGTAATAGTCGTTGATCCAGAAGGCGATGCCCGCAAGGCCGCTCGTCTTGTTGACGGAGACGCGCGCGGGACGGTTGAGGATCTTCGCCGTATCGAAGATGTTGTAGATCTCCTCGTCCTTCAGAAGCCCGTCCGCATGGATGCCCGCGCGGGTGGAATTGAAAGCGCGGCCCACGAAAGGCGTCTTGGGCGGCACGATATAGTTGATCTCGCGCTCGAAGTAGTCGGCGATCTCGGTGATGGCGGTGAAGTCCATGCCGTCCATCGTGCCGCGGAGCGCCGCGTACTCCATCGCCATCGCTTCGAGCGGGCAGTTGCCCGTGCGCTCGCCGATGCCCAAAAGCGAGCAGTTGACCGAGCTTGCGCCGTACAGCCACGCCGTCGTAGCGTTGGTGACGACCTTATAAAAATCGTTGTGCCCGTGCCATTCCAAAAGCTCGCTCGGCACTTCCGCATGGTGGTGCAGCCCGTACACGATGCCCTGCACGCTGCGCGGGAGCGAGGTGCCGGGATAGTTCACGCCGAAGCACATCGTATCGCACATGCGGATCTTGACGGGGATGCCGCTCTCGCGCGAGAGCTTCATCAGCTCGTTCGCG
>DXAJ01000090.1 GCA_019117085.1 Candidatus Gallimonas gallistercoris | reverse complement strand
CCCGCAAGACGCGTCTTGCCGCGACGAAAAAGCGGGTTCGTACTGTTCCCTTACAGTATAACATGATAACACACCGCGGCAAAGCCGTATATCAAATTCTTCCGCTTTTTTGCATGATTTTACCCGTTTCGAGGCATGCTTTTCGCGTTTTTTTCCGCGCCTTCCGCGCATCGGCGGAATGAGAAAATTTCCGAAGACTTTTTGCCGAAACGCGCGCAAAATCAATTGCCTTTTTTGCGGGAATATGATATGATTACAAGGCTTTGCAGAGATGTATGAGTGGTTTAAGGAGCACGATTGGAAATCGTGTGACGGGGGTGACTCGTCCGGAGGTTCGAATCCTCTTCTCTGCGCCACGGAACGGCCCGCCCTCGGCGGGCTTTTTTCGTGGCGCGGGGAAGAGATTTGAAGAAACTCCGCGAGGTTCGCACAAAACCAAGGAGTTCTCACGGCGCCTTGATAGAAACGACGCGCGTTGCGATATGCTCGGTAAACGCCTTGTCGTGCTCGACAAAGAGCATGGTCGGCTGAAATTCTTCAAGGAGTTCTTCGATCCGGATGCGCGAAAGAAGGTCGATGAAGTTGAGCGGTTCATCCCAGATATAGAGGTGCGCCTGTTCGCAAAGGCTCCCCGCGAGCAGCACTTTCTTCTTCTGCCCGTCCGAAAGCGAGGAAAGTTCGGCTTCGAGGTGCTCGTCCCGAAAGCCCATCTTGTGAAGGATGGCAAACAAGAGGCTTTTGTCGATACCCTTCTCCGCCGCAAACGCATGGAGCGAGCCTTTGAGGTGCGCGATCCCCTGCGGCACATAGGAGATGATGAGCCCCGAGCCCTTCTCCACCCTCCCCGTATAGGCGATGTCCTCTCCGCACAAAAGCTTCAGAATGCTGCTCTTGCCGCAGCCGTTTCTCCCTTCGAGGGCGATGAGCTCCCCCCGCCCGACGCAAAAGGAGAGCGGCGCGCACACGGCACGCTCCCCGTAGTAGGGCACGACGTCCGAAAAGGTCACGAGCCGTTCCGAACGGTAGGAAAGCGGCATGAGTTTGAGCGGGCTCTCGACTTCGGTATTTTTCAGGAGCGCAGATTTTTGCTCGATCGCCCGCTCCTGCCTCTGTTCGATAGACTTGGCGCGCTTCATCATCTTGGCGGACTTGTGCCCGACATACCCTCTGTCCGCTTTCAGCCCCGAATCAAGCGTCCCGAATTTGGACTTCTCCACGGCGTCCGCCCAGCCCGCCGTGCGGCTCTTCGACTCCTGCAAGCGGTGGATCTCCCCCTGCAATTTGTCGTTCTGCCGCCGCTCCCGCTCCTGCTGCTGCGCGAAATTGCGCAAATAGGAAGAACAATTCCCGCTGCACACCTCGATCCCCGCGCGGTTGAGCGAGAGCACATGGTCGATACAGCCGTCCAAAAAGCTGCGGTCGTGCGAGACGACGATAAACCCCTTCTTTTTGTTGAGATAAGAGGAGACCTGTTCGCGCGCCCGAAGGTCGAGATGGTTGGTGGGCTCGTCGATGAGCAGAAACCGATCCTCATTGCAGAATAGCGACGCGAGCAGCACTTTGGTCTGCTCCCCGTTGGAGAGCGTTTCGAACGGCCTTTTGAGGCAGTTTTCGTCGACGCCGAGAAGAGAGAGCTCGCGAAGGCGCCGCCACTCTTCCACGTCGGGGCTCACTTCCGCCAGCACCTCTTCGGTGCTTTTCCCCTTATCTCTTACAGGATAGGGAAAGTAGCGGAAGGAGACGGAAGAGACGATCTTCCCGCGGTACGGGTACTCCCCTGCGAGCAGTTTTAAAAGCGTCGTCTTGCCCCTGCCGTTGCGGCCGATAAAGCCCAGCTTCCAATCGGAATCCAGCTGAAAGCTGACATGTTCAAACACGTTTTCCGTTCCCGAAGGATAGGAGAACGTCAGATCTTCAATTTTGATAACAGCCATTGTTTCCTCCCGAAATAAAAAGAAAAGAGCTGCGAGAAAGCGATCTCGCAGCCCTAAAAATCGTGCTCAAGGTATTTTATATCGTATGCGATCGTACTTTCTTGCGAATCAGGCCGCGCGAAAGGACCCGCGCAGACCCCATAGATTGTTCAGCAAGAAATAGAACGCACCCCTTATCACCTCGTGTGTTGTCGGTCGTATTATAACAGCCCCCGCCGCAAATGTCAAGCGATTTTTCGGGGGCCCTCTTCGCCGCGCCGCTTCCGAAACGCCGCCCCCAAAGCGCGCCGCCTTATACCAGCTTCCCGATCTCCTTTTTGAGCCGTTCGATGATGCGCTTTTCGAGGCGGGAGATATAGCTCTGCGAAATACCCAGCTCGTCTGCAACGTCCTTCTGCGTCATCTCCTCGCCGCCCGAAAGCCCGAAGCGAAGGTCCATGATGCGCCGCTCCCGCTCGGAAAGGTGCGACAGCGCCTCTTTTAAAAGCTCCTTCTCAACGCCGCTCTCGACGCTCCCGTACACGGTATCGCTGTCCGTGCCGAGAATATCCGAAAGAAGCAGTTCGTTGCCCTCGAAATCGGTGTTGAGGGGCTCGTCAAAGGAGACTTCGCTCTTGAGCTTGGAGGTGCGCCTCAGATACATCAGAATTTCATTCTCGATGCAGCGCGAGGCATACGTCGCGAGCTTGATGTTCTTATCCGAACGGAAGGAGTTGATCGCCTTGATGAGCCCGATGGTGCCGATGGAGATGAGATCGTCCTTGTCGACGCCCGTGTTCTCAAATTTCTGCGAAATGTAGACGACGAGCCGCAAATTGTGCTCGATGAGCTGCGCTTTGACGTGCTCCTCGTCCTCGCCCGCTTCGAGGCGGTGCAGCATCTCCGCCTCCTCTTCCCCCGAAAACGGCAGGGGAAGCGCCTCGCTCCCGCTCAGAAATTGGACGACGTTCTCAGTCCCCTTGATCTTTTGCAGCCAGCTTTTCAGAACGACAAGGATCCCCATCTGTTCCCTCCCACAACATTGCATTCAAGAGTACGGGACGATCGGGGATGCCGACCTCTCCCACCGCAAACAGCGCCCCTTCCCAAACCTTTCCCCCCGCCGTGAGTTTTTTCACGCGGAAGACGGGGGAAGTCTTCTCCCCGCCCGCCGAGCGCATCGTGATGCGGCCCACGGGCTTTGCGCCCCCGAAGAGCGCCAGCGCCGCAACGGGCGTCAGGACGGAGACGGGCTCGCCGCGAAAGAAAAGCAGGTTCCCGCTGTCGTACAGCGCATCCCAATGCACGGTGCGCCTTCCTTCGATGACGCAGGGAACGCTCGCCCGCGCGACCGCCCGACGCCGATGCACCAAGCGAAAGAGCGCCGCCATCCCGAAGAAAAAGCCAAACGCCGCCGCCAGCACGAAAACGACGGGGGTGCGTCCGACGAGGAACCCCCGCCCCTCGGCAAACTCTGCGCCGAAAAAGGAGGAAACGGCAGCGAGCAGCCCGCCGAGGGCGAAGGTCAGAAGAAAGAATGCGGCACAGACCCAAAGGTGCGGTTTGAGCCGCCGCGAAGGACAGCCGATCACCGCGATGAGGGCGCCGCCGAGAAATTTGACGGGATAACTCAGCCACACGGGCAGCGAAAAGACGGGGAAGAGCAGGCTCTGCGCCCCGCCCGCAGCGGAAGCAAGCGCGAGCCGCCATCCGCTCACCCGAAGGCGCGCGCATCGCAGGGCGAGATAGAGTAAAAGCCCGTCGAGGAGCGCGTTTTCCGCAAAGGCGTATTCGATATAGACGGTCATCCCCCCTCCCCCTGCGGCATAGCAGCGCTTTCTCATAGCTTTCGGCGCTCCCGCGTTTCGTGAGGTACAGTATAGCGGCACGGGGCGCGAAGAAATGCGTTCTTTCACGGACAATTTGCCGAGATTTGTCCGAGAGCGCTTCCGCCCCAAAAGGCAGCCGAAACGCCGCAAAACAAACCGCGAAAACCACCAACAAACAAAAACCGTCCAACTTTTTCCACATGCTTGTGTTTTAGCGCTCGTAAGCGCGCGTCCTCCGACGGGCGAATTTCCACAAAGTTATCCACAATGATTCCACAATTCGACGGAATTATCCACACATTCCGCCCCTTTCGGCGGCTTTGGATGAGTATATTCACATAATTTATCCACACAAATAATTTTTCTGTGGAAAGTGTTTTTCGGGGGCAAAAAGCGTTGACAAATATAACGCGACCGACTATAATAAGAGAGCTTTTGAAAAAGCGCACCGTTAGCTAAGCTGGATATAGCGTCGGTCTACGGAACCGAAGGCCAGGAGTTCGAATCTCTTACGGTGCACCAAAAAACGGGACAGTCACTCGGCTGTCCCGTTTTTTTGCATCGTCAAGCTGTTCGGACTTCTGCATTCTCAGGAGTTCGCGCGCGGAGGCGGGCACGCCTCTTTTCTTTCTTCCTCTCACCCCTCCCAGCCGACAATGCTATCGAGCGCCCTGCGCGAAGATCATCTCTTACGGTGCACCAAAAAACTGGACAGTCACTCGGCTGTCCCGTTTTTTTGCATCGTTAAGCTGTTCGGACTTCTGCATTTTTCAGGAGTTCGCGCGCGGAGGCGGGCACGCGGAACGGGAACGATCTTTCATATGCCGCTCTGTTTATGCTCCCCTCTCTTCGAAGGGCGCTTTCCAAATTTTCACGCGGTTCTTTCCCGCGCGCAGCCCCTGCAAAGGGCCAGCCAGCACGGCGCCTTTCGCCGCATTCCCCACAAGATCGCTATCCAGCCTCAGATCGCTCCCGTCCGGCGCTTCGAAGCGCTCCTCGGTGATGCGCGTTAAGCCGAGCTTTTCGCTCGTCACGACCTCTCCCTTCCCGCAAAACATCTCTTCGGGAAGCTCAGTCTCCAGATACACGCCGTCGAGGTC
This sequence comes from Candidatus Gallimonas gallistercoris, assembly GCA_019117085.1. Classification (GTDB taxonomy): domain Bacteria; phylum Bacillota; class Clostridia; order Christensenellales; family Borkfalkiaceae; genus Gallimonas; species Gallimonas gallistercoris. The sequence continues at coordinate 22,954 of DXAJ01000090.1, read as the reverse complement.
CTGCACGATCTTCACCTCGGCACGCGTCTTACAGACGCAGCTGTCCTTCTCTCCCTCGAAGGAAAGCGCTCCGTTGAGGTAGACGTTCCCGCGAATATAGGCGGGCTGTTTGACGCGCTCGAACTGTTCGAGATCGCCGTAGCCGAGCGCTTTCACCCATTCGATATACTCACTGAGCGAGGTCGGCGAGCCGTCATATTCGCTGGTCCCGTAAAATTTCCCCTCTTCCTTTCCGCCAATAAACACGTTCTGTATCCAGCGGTCGTCCCCGCCGTACACGGGCACGGTGCCCGCAGGCAGAGTCGAGTGCGGGAAATGATAGGGCGTGGAGCGGTTGAGCACGGGATAGTGATTGAAGAACCCGCACACGAGGTTGTGCGCATAGGCGCCGCCCTGCGAAGCGTTGTCGAAGGCGTATGCCGACGCAAAGATATTGTTGTCGACAAGGTATGGCCCGTGCGAAACTTCGACAAACAGATCGCGGTCGTTGTGCTCGAAGATGTTGGCATGCACGCGCAGCCCCTGCGCCTGCCAGTCGAACCACATCCCCAGCGTACAGTCATGCACATAATTGTTGTGAACGAAGGTGTCGATCGCCGCGTGCAGCTTGATCCCGCCCAGCTCATGCCCGTAAAATTCATGCTTTGTCCCGATGCGGAAGATCTCGTTGCCGCAGATCTCGCAAAACGCCGAACCCATATGCCCCACGACGCCGTTCTGACCGCAGTCATAGATCACATTGTTCCGCACGATGTGCGAGCCCACTTTTTCCTTGCTCCAGCCGATCGCAAGCGCCTTGAACACCGCCTCCATCTGATACTGATAGCCGGGCTTTCTGCCCCACTTCGTAAAGTCGTTGTCGCCCGTCGTCTCCTCTTTCCCGAGACTCACCCCGCTGCACTTGGAGTCGTGGATGACATTGTCTTCGATGATCCACCCCTTGCTCCAATTGGGGCCGATGATGCCCCACTGCTTTGCGGTGGGCGGAGCCCACGGGGTCGCCGCCTGCGCCATCTCAAACCCCTTTACGGTGATATAGGCAATGCCCGTCCGTTCGGGGAAGAAGCACGCTCTGCGCACGTTGAACTCGACGAGCGCATCGTTGGGATCGGCGCCTTGAAAGTTTGCATAGAGCGTCGTGGCGCGTTCCCCGAACTCGGCATACCACCGCAAAAGCGATGCTTCGGGATCGGACAGTTTCTCCTCCCGCCAACCCCACGTCTCATAGACGCTTCTTTCCCACTTTTCGGGATGAAAGACCTTCTCCAAAGAGGGCGCTTCAAACAGCGCCTTACCGTTCAGATATACTTCGGCGGTATGGACTTTCTGCTCTCTCGGGGCGACCAGCCAATCACCGTCGATCTCCGTGTAGAACGGGTCGTACTCCCCGAAGATAGAGCGGTCGATCTCCGTCTTCCACACATCCCCTTCGACGCGCTCCCAATGCTCCGCCCGCTCGGAACCCTTGATGACGGCTTTCTCCCCTTCGGCAGCCATATAAGTGATGCGAAGGTCATTATTGAGGCCACCCCTTCTCGGCTTGACCCACTCCCTGTAAACGCCCTCGTGGACGATCACGGTATCCCCCGCCGCGGCGATGTCTGCCGCCCGCTGAATGGTGAAAAAGGGGCGCTCCTGCGTTCCGGGGTTTGTATCGCACCCCGTCTTCGCAACATGATAGATATGAGACATTGTGTTCTCCTTATTCCCGATGCTTATCGGGGAGCGCCCGCCTTTCCCGCAGACGCTCCTCGTTTCATCAGGAAAACAAGAGCAGCCGATCGGGCTGCTCGTTTTTTTACTTCACCCAGAAGACACGGCCCTCATTGCGGGGCTTGGGTGCGGGCGGCTCGCCCTCGATGTAGCCGAGCGCGACGTGCCCGATGCCGATATACTCCCCTTCGATGCCGAGGGAAGATAAAAGCTCCTTCCCGAAGGGGCGTTCGAGCTCTTCCTTGGCACGGTGGATCCAGCACGAGCCCAGCCCCATCGCCCACGCGGCGTTCAAAAGGTTGTCCATCACGCAGCTGCCGTCATACACGGCGTTGTGGCAAACTTTCGCGGCGACAAGAAGAATGACGGGCGCGCCGTAGAAGGGATCGGAATCTCTCCCCATGACGGCGGCATTCTCTTTTGCGATCTTATCGCGCATCTCCTTGTTCGTCACGGCGATGATGACGGGATCCTGCAATCCCATCCCCGTGGGCGCGTAGAGGCCCGCCTCGATGATCTTTTCAATGATCTCCTCGGGCACGGGGTCGCTCTTGTACGAGCGGATGCTCCTACGCGTCAGTAAAACGTTCATCGCGTCCTTCATATATTTCCTCCCTTTTGGGCGCCCGTTTCAAAACCGCGCCCGTTTTTCTCCATTATAACAGAAAGGCCCCGCGGTTTCAACCCTCGGGGCAAAATTTTTTAGGCGAGCTTTTGCAGTTTTGCGACAAAGAACCCTTCGAAAAGACCGTCAGGCCTTACACACAGCGTCCCTTCCGCAGAGGGCAGCAGCGGCACCCCCTCAGGCGGAGAGATCGGCACGAGCCGCGCCCCCTTCAAGGAAGAGATCGCCTCTTCGTTCTCTTCGCGCAGGACAGAGCAGGTGGAATAGACGAGCGTACCGCCGGGTTTTAAGAGCTCGAACGCCTTTTTGAGGAGCGCCCGCTGCAACGAAATACACTTTGCAAGCAGTTTTTCGCTCCAACGGACGGGGTTCGAAGGCGAAAGCGTCCCGCTCCCCGAACAGGGCGCGTCTAAAAGCACTTTATCGAAGCGGAAATAGGGGCTCAAATTTCGCGCGTCCTCATTCAGAAGCGTCACGCGTCCCGCCCCCTGCTTTTCCACGTTGTATCTGAGCCGTTCGAAACGGAATTTATCGCGTTCACAGGCAGTGATGAGCGCGCCGCCTCCCGAAAGCGCGGAAAGCTGCGTCGTCTTGCCGCCGGGAGCCGCCGTCATATCGAGGATGCTCTCCCCCGCCTTGGGCTCCACAAAGAGCGGCGGAACCATGGAAGAAAGGCTCTGCAAATAGATGCCGCCCTCCTCGTAGAGCGCCGTTTTCTGCACGTCGCGCTCCGAAGCGCCCTCCAAAATGAAGGCGTCCTCATAAAACGCAGCGCGGCGGAGCGTGAAGCCCGCAAATTCTTGAAGAACGCGCTTTTCATCCGCTTTCAGGCGGTTGACGCGAAAGGTGACGAGTCGCTCCCTTTCAAACGCCGCCAAGATCTTATCGGCGTCCTCCCCGTACTCAAATTCCAGTTTTGCCCGCAAAGCCTCGGGAATGCCCCGACCACGATATACTATGTCTGACATATTACTATGCTAATCGGCAAAAAATGCCTCATATTACGCAAAAGAGCGGCTATTCTCCGCACATTTCGGGGAAAGCCGCCCATATCTTAGCTTAGCGGATCTGCCGCTCCATGCGCTTGATGGCGGCGTTGGAGCCGAACACCACGACGGAATCGCCGGGGAGGAAGCGGTCCTCGCCCGTGGGCGTGATGCGCTGCTCCCCTCTGCAGATGAGCAGAACGTTTAAATGGTAGCGGTTTCTCAGGTCCATCTCCATGAGCTTTTTGGAGGGCTCCTTACCGCTGTAAACGAGTGTTGCGACGCTCGATTCCTCCGTCACGCGGAAGAACTGCGTGACGCCGTGATTTAAAAGCCGCCCGCAGAGGTTGTTGACGGCGAGCTCTCTCGCGTCGAACACCTCGTCCGCGCCGAGGCGGAGAAGGACGCGCTTTGCGCTCTCCTCTTCCGCACGCACGATGACGCGCCCCACGCCGAGCTCCTTCAGCAGCACCAGAATGAGGATGCTCGCCTCGAAGTTCTTTCCGATCGCCACGATGACACAGTCAACGTCGTCGAGCTCGAGCTTCTTTAAGGTCTCTTCCTTGGTGCAGTCGCAGCAATAGGCGAGCGGGATCTGTTCCGCGATGCGGTTGACGCGCTCCTCGTCCAAATCGACGGCGACGACGTTCGCCCCCTGGGCGCCCAGTTCTAAGCAAAGCTTACTCCCGAACGAGCCGAGCCCGATGACAGCAAAATCTCTTTTCATATATTCCTCCCCGCTTGTCGCGGCTATTTTTTGCGGCGGTAACGACGCCGACCTTTATCCTACGATGACTTCCGCATCCACATAGCGGATAGATTCGTCCTCGCTGCGGTTCCAATTGCGGCGCAGGACCATCAAAACGGTCATGCAGCCCAGCCTTCCAAAGAACATGGCAAAGATGAGAAGCGCCTTGCTCCCCGTCTCCAAGCCCGTCGTGATGCCCGCCGAGCTCCCCACGTTCGCAAACGCGGAGACCGTCTCCAATACGATATGCGAAGTCGGGGTCTGAGGTTCGAACGCGGCGACGCCCGTCGAGACCGCATACACGCAGATGAGCGTCATCACCGTGATGAGCATGGCGCGGGATACGGTGCGCGCGGGGATCTTGCGCTGGAAGACGACGGGCTGCTTCCCGCGCATAAACGAGACGATGGCAACGACGATGACGACGAGCGTCGTACACTTGATGCCGCCGCCCGTCGAGGCAGGTCCTGCGCCCACGAACATCAGAAAGTCGTAGAACATGAGCGAAGAATTCTTCCACGTCGAAAGATCGCAGCAGGAGAACCCGCAGGTACGCGCCATCGCACTCATGAACATGGCGTCACCGAACGAGACGCCGCCCCACTCGGAAAGATAGATCCCGAGCCCGCCGCCGAAGAGCAGGATGGGCGTGATGGTCAGAACGATCTTGCTGTGCGTGCTGAGGTGCTTCGGGCTCTTGCGCAGCGTGACGACCTCGTTGATGACGATATACCCGAGCCCGCCGAGGACGGTCAGAAGCGCCGTGCTGAATAAAAGCAGCGGGTTCTTATCCCCCGCATACATCTGCATGCTTGTGGAGCCGAACAGATCGAACCCCGCGTTATTGAAGGCGGAGATCGCTTGAAAGAGCGAGACAAAGAACAGCCTTCCGCCCGAATAGTCGGTGCGGAGGGCGATCATATTGAGGATGACGCCGAACACCTCGATGACGAGGGTAATAAGCAGCGCGCGCCCCAGGAAGGTGCGGACATTCAGGCGGCTTTCGCCGAGCGTTTCGCCCATCAGAAATTTTTCCGAGAGCCCGAGCTTGACGCCGAACAGCGTCAAGACCGCCGTCATGACGGTGACGAACCCCAGTCCGCCGATCTGGATGAGCAGCATCACGACGATCTGCCCGAACAGCGTAAAGGTGTCGATGACGACGACGGAGGAAAGCCCCGTGATGCACACCGCGCTCGTCGAAACGAACAGCGCGTCGATGAAGGCGATGCCGTGATGCGTCGCGAAGGGCAGCATCAGAAGGAGCGAGCCGACGAGGATGATCGCCAAAAATCCCAACAAGATAAAGAGATAGGGAAATTTGAGTTTGAAGGGCGATCGGTTTACTTTTCCGTTTTCCATAGCATCAATAGAAGGTCGCGAGCTCTTCAACGGGCGGCTCGCAGTAGTCAAGGGCGCTCGCTTTCAGAACGGGCCCCTCCTGGCCGTAGATCTTATCGTATTCGATGTCGATGCGCGCGGTGATATTCACCCAGTCGCGCGTCTTTAAGGGAAGGGTCGATGCGTGCTTTACCACCATGCCGCTGTAAGCGATGTCCGCCTCGCAGCACGTCATGATATGCCGCCCGATGACGATGGTGCCCTGCTTCATCTTGCGGTCGACGGCAACGAGCCCCTTGAAGGAGACCACTTTCCCGTCGTATTTCCCCATCTCTTCCATGAGATCGCGGTAGAAGAAGGCATAGTCCCTGTCCTCGATCTCGATAACTTTGGCGTTGATATCGTACGGGAGCGGATCTTCGATCTCGTCGTATTCCGCTCTGCCGCCCGGATATTCAAAGACGATGCCCGGTCTTCTCGAAGCCCCGCGCACGATCTTATGGAACTCCTCTTTGGAGAACTTGTCGTCGAAGCGGTTGAAGACGACCATATCGGCATACGGGATCTTATCAAAGACGAGCTGCCGCATGTTCTTGTTGTAGGCAAGGAAGGTGGTGGAATCGAAGAAGGTCATCACCTGCGCGATGAGCCAGCCGTCGGGCATGGCGTCAAAGAGCTTCTGAAGCTCCCACATCCCGTTGTATTCGAGGACGACGCGGTCGGCGCGGTGCTTTTGAACGAGAGAGGCAAGGTTCTTGCCGTTCAGCCCCTCTTCGTCCACTTCCTCGACGGCAAAGTGCTCCACGGCAAAGCGGGAAGGATCGTACTCCTCCACTCCCTCTTCGCAGACAAGAAGGAGGGTGCGCTCTCCGGAATCGAAGCGCTCGTCCTCCATCGTTTCCTGAATGAATGTCGTCTTGCCCGCCTCCAAAAAGCCGAGGAACAGGTAGACGGGGATCTCTTTCGGCGCCATGGCTTACCCCAAAAAGAGCGCTTTGAGCTTGTCTTCCGCGAGGTGACAGCCGATGACGCACAGCCTGCCCGTGACGGACGGCTCACCCGAGCGAAGATCGGGCTCCCCGGGGACATAGTCGAAGTAGATCCAGCCCTCTTCGCCGTCTACATAGCCCTTGGCGCGGAGGATATCGCCGTACTCGCCCGAAGAGAGCGCTTCGAGCGCGCCTTCGAGCTCCTCTTTTGTAAACTTCTTGGCGGTCTCCGTGCCCCAGCTTGCAAACACTTCGTCCGCATGATGATGGTGATGATGGCACTCGCCCTCATGTTCATGGTCGTGGTCGTGATGGCAGCACTCGCCTTCGTCATGATGATGGTGATGGCATTCTCCTTCCTCATGATGATGGTGATGGCATTCCCCTTCCTCATGATCGTGATGGTGATGGCATTCGCCGTGCTCGTGCTCATGGTCGTGATGACAGCACTCGCCTTCGTCATGATGATGGTGATGGCAGCACTCATCATGCTCGGCGGGGGCGTGCTCTTCCGCCTCTTTGGCAAGGCGTTCGAGCTCGGCTCTGAGGCTGTCGCGCTGTTCCATGGCGGCGAGCAGCTCTTTGCCGTCCAGCTTCTCCCACTCGGTGGTGACGATGGTCGCCTGCGTATGCCCGCGGAGGAGCGCCACCGCTTCATCCAGCTTCTCGTGCGGCAGCGCCGTATGCGAGAGGATGATGCAGCTTGCGTTCTCCACCTGGTCGAGGAAGAATTCGCCGAAGTTCTTTAAGTACATCTTGCACTTCTTGGCGTCGACGACGGTGCAGAAGGCGTTGAGTTCGGAATGCGCGAGCCCCGCGCGCTGCACGGCGCGGATAACGTCGGAGAGCTTCCCCACGCCCGAAGGCTCGATGACGATGCGGTCGGGAGAAAACTTCTCCTCCACCTCTTTCAAAGCCTTGGCAAAGTCGCCCACGAGCGAGCAGCAGATGCAGCCCGAATTCATCTCGGTGATCTCGATGCCCGCGTCTTTGAGGAAGCCGCCGTCCACGCCGATCTCGCCGAACTCATTCTCAATGAGCACGACCTTCTCGCCCGCGTAGGCTTCCTTGATGAGTTTCTTGATGAGCGTCGTCTTGCCGGCGCCCAAAAACCCGGAAATGATGTCGATTTTCGTCATAGCTGATTGCCGGTCCTTATATTTGCGATCGGGCGCTCGGATGCGCCCCGGTCATTGTTTTTGACGGCTGCAAACAGGCGTCTCAGAACGCCCAATTGCCGTCCTTGAAGATTTGAACGCGCTCCCCGTTCTTGGTCACGCCGACGATCTCGAGGTCCTTCGCGCCGATCATGAAGTCGACGTGGATCATGGAATCGTTGATGCCCTTTTCATGGATCTCCTCTTTCGTCATGCTCTCGAAGCCTTTCAGCGTGTTGTCGAAGCCGCGGCCGAGCGCCAAATGGCAGCTCGCGTTCTCGTCGAAGAGAGTATTGTAGTAGAGGATGCCCTGGTTGTTGATGGGCGAATCGTAAGCGATGAGCGCGCATTCGCCGAGCTTCGCCGCACCCTCGTCCATTGCGATCATCTTTTCGAGGAGGTGCTGGTTCTTCTCCGCCTTGACTTCGACGGCCCTGCCGCCTTCAAAGCGCACGGAGAAGTTTTCGATGAGCTCGCCCTGATAGGAGAGCGGCTTGGTCGAATAGACGATGCCCTCCGCTTCCCCCGCCTTGGGCGAGATGAAGATCTCCTCCGAAGGGATGTTGGGGTTGAAATAGCGGCCGCCCGTGGTCTCTTCGCCGCCGCCCATGAAGACGGAATCGGGGATGAGCCCCACCTTGAAGTCGGTGCCGTTGGAGGAACGGTATTCGAGCGACACGAGCCCGAGGCGGTTGAGATAGTCGCAGCGTGCAGCGAGCGCGTCGTTGTGGCGCGCCCATTCGCGCACGGGGTCTGCCCCGTCCGCACGGGAAGCCTTCAAAATGTAGTCCCACAGCGTCTCGACGGCCTTGTTGACCATGAGCTCGGGGAACACCTTCTTTGCCCACGCCTTGCCGGGAACGGCGGCAATGCACCACTGATACTTGCACTCCATGCGGTCGCGGTAAGGCTTCGTGACCTTGGTGCGCGCCGTGCGGACCGCCGTGAACTTCTCCTGATCGATGCCATTGAGCCCGTCGGGATCGGAAGATTCCAAATAGAGCATGGCGGGAAGTTCGTTTGCCGTCCATTCGAGCTTCTCCGTCTCCCATTTTTGAAGTTCGGAGAGCATCTTCTCGTTCGCATACTTATAATTGATCTTTGCAAGGGGCTGATGGCTCCATTCGACGATCACCCTGCCCGCGCCCGCGCGGTAGAGCTCTTCGACGACCATCTCCACAAATTCGGGCTGATCGAGGTCTGCCTGCACGATGACCCACTGGCCCTTCTTGACGTTGACGCCCACTTTCGCGAGCAGCTTTGCATAGCGTTTGAGCTGCGTTTTATTCATACGTTTCCTCCGTTGGGTAGCTTTTCATGCTTCGTCTATTATACCCTTTCTTTTGCCTTCCGTCAATCTTTTCGCTTGAAATCGGCGAAAGACGCGGCAAAATTTGCCGCGTCCTCCGCTTAGGTGAGATAAAGAATGACTTTATGACTTTGCAAACTCTTTTTTACGTCGATGACGCGCTGGTTGGAAGACCCGCGGAAGACGAGGCGGATGTCTTTGAGCGCCTCCTCGAACTTCCCGTCCACAAGGACGTCGAGAAGCGAGATGAACTCTCTCGTCACCTCCGTCTTCGCGTGCGGCTCCAAAATATCCCCGTCGTCGTAGGTGTAGCCCGTGAAGCACCAGATATCCTTTTCGGGGAAGCGCTCTTTCACCTTCTTCACGAAGGGAACAAGCGCCCTCTGATTTTCGGGCTCGAAGGGATCGCCCCCGAGCAAGGTCAGCCCGCGGATGAAGGAGGGCGCAAGCGCCGAAAGCACTTCTTCTTCCGCAGCCTCGTCGAAGGGCTTGCCGTAGGAAAAATCCCAGGCGATCTCGTTGAAGCACCCCTTGCAGTGCCGCCTGCAGCCCGAGACAAAGAGGGAGACCCGCACCCCCTCTCCGTTGGCGATATCCGTCTTTTTGAGTTCAGCGTAGTTCATTACAGATGCAGCACCCTGTCGCGGATCTCCTGCGTCCTGCCCTGGTTCCAGAACTGCGTTCCGATGTAGCCGCACGTCCTGCGCGCGACGTTCATCTTGCTCTGGTCACGGTTATGGCAGTGCGGGCATTCCCACAGCAGCTTGCCGTCCTCCTCGACGATTTGGATCTCCCCGTCGTAGCCGCACACCTGGCAGTAATCGCTCTTGGTGTTGAGCTCGGCATACATGATATTGTCGTAGATATACTGCATCACGGCGAGCACCGCGGGGATGTTGTTCTGCATGTTAGGCACTTCGACGTACGAGATGGCGCCGCCCGGCGAGAGCTGCTGGAACTCGCTCTCGAATTTGAGCTTGGTGAAGGCGTCGATGGGCTCGGTGACGTGGACGTGATAGCTGTTGGTGATGTAGTTCTTATCCGTCACGCCCGGAATGATGCCGAAGCGCTTCTGCAAACACTTGCTGAATTTATACGTCGTGCTTTCGAGCGGGGTACCGTACAGCGAGAAGTCGATGTTGTGCTCCTGCTTCCACTCCTTGCACTTGTCGTTCATGTGCTGCATGACTGAGAGCGCGAAGGGCTTTGCCTCCTCGTCCGTATGCGATTTGCCCGTCATATACTTGACGCACTCGTAAAGACCCGCATAGCCCAAAGAGATGGTCGAATAGCCGCCGTAGAGGAGCTTGTCGATGGTCTCCCCTTTTTGCAGCCGCGCGAGCGCGCCGTACTGCCAAAGGATGGGCGCCGCGTCCGAGAGCGTGCCCTTCAAACGGTTGTGGCGGTACATGAGGGCGCGATGGCAAAGTTCGAGGCGTTCGTCGAAGACTTCCCAAAACTTATCCTTGTCCCCGCCCGAAGAGAGCGCCACGTCCACGAGGTTGATGGTGACGACGCCCTGATTGAAGCGGCCGTAGTACTTGGGCTTGCCGTTCTCGTCCACATAAGGGGTCAAAAAGCTGCGGCAGCCCATGCAGGTATAGCAGTGCCCCTCGCCGTTCTTGTCGATCTTATATTCGAGCATCTTCTTTTCGGAGATGTAATCGGGCACCATGCGCTTTGCGGTGCATCTTGCGGCAAGCTCGGTAAGATACCAATATTTGCTCCCTTCGCGCACGTTGTCCTCTTCGAGGACGTAGATGAGCTTGGGGAAGGCGGGCGTCACCCACACGCCCGATTCGTTCTTGACGCCCTGGATGCGCTGGTTGAGCGTCTCTTCTATGATGAGGGCAAGGTCTGCGCGCTCCTGTTCGCTGCGCGCCTCGCCGAGATACATGAACACCGTCACGAAGGGCGCCTGCCCGTTGGTGGTGAGCAGCGTCACGACCTGATACTGGATGGTCTGGATGCCCTTCTTGATCTCCTCGCGCAGCCGCTTTTCGGCGATCTTGTTGATGGCGTCCTCATCCTGCGAGCCGACGGCGGCAAGTTCTTCCTTGACCTCACGCCTGATCTTCTGACGGCTGACGTCCACGAAGGGCGCAAGGTGCGTCAAAGAGATGCTCTGCCCGCCGTATTGGTTGGAAGCGACCTGCGCGATGATCTGCGTCGCGATGTTGCACGCCGTCGAGAAAGAGTGCGGCTTCTCGATGAACGTCCCCGAAATGACGGTGCCGTTTTGCAGCATATCCTCGAGATTGACGAGGTCGCAGTTGTGCATGTGCTGGGCAAAGTAGTCGGCATCGTGGAAGTGGATGAGCCCTTCGTCATGTGCCGCCACAATGTCGGGCGGCAGCAAAATGCGGCGCGTGAGGTCCTTGCTCACTTCGCCCGCCATATAGTCGCGCTGCACCGAATTGACGGTGGGATTCTTGTTGGAATTTTCCTGCTTGACTTCCTCGTTGTTGCACTCGATGAGCGTGAGGATCTGCGCGTCCGTCGTGTTGGCGCGGCGGACGAGCGCACGCGTATAGCGGTAGGTGATATACTTGCGCGCGACGGCGAACGCCTTTTCGTTCATGATCTGGTTCTCGACGAAGTCCTGCACTTCCTCGACGTTGACCGCGCGGTTGAGATCGTTCGCAAGCGCCGTGACTTTCTTCGTGATCTTGTCGATCTGCTCTTCGGTGAGGCGGTTGTCCTCGCTCACTTCGTTGTTCGCCTTGCGAACGGCGTTCGCGATCTTTTCTGCATCGAACGTGACTTCCGTTCCGTTTCTTTTGATGATCTTCATACTCTTCGTCCTTCCTTATTTTCCCTTTGCGCGCTTGTGCCCACGGACGGCAAAAGCGCCCCTTCTTGCGAAGGAACGCTTTCATAGTACCACATTTTGTGCCCTTTGTCAAGGGTTTCCCACAATATTTATGGAAAATTTTTCCTGCTCACCACAAGATATAGTGTCTTCCCTTGTATTCCGCCTGAACAAAGCCCCGTGAAACAGGGAGCGCGTATTGTTCCGCAGCGGTTCGCGGCGGGAAGCCTTGTGCTTATTTGTCGTTAAAATTGGGTCACGAGCAGGTTTTTGTAGATCTCCTCGTACTTTTCCTTGGTGAAGGAGATGGTGCCGAAGGTGGTGACGGTCGCAGTCCCCGCCGCGACGCCCGCGCGTAAAATCTCGGGAAGGTCCGCCCCCTCCTGCATCTTGACCGCCGCCGCCGCGACCATGCCGTCGCCCGCGCCCACCGTCGAATTGACGGCAACGTTGATGCTGCGGCAGAAATAGCTCTTGCTGCCGTCGGTGATGACGGCGCCGTCCTTGCCGAGCGATAAGAGCACCGTCTTCGCGCCGCGGTCGATGATCTCGCGGCAGCCTGCGAGCATGTCGTCCTTATCCTTGAACTCGCGGCCCAGCGTCTCCTGCAATTCCTCGAGGTTGGGCTTGACGAGGTCGACTTCCGCTTCGAGCGCAGAGAAGAGCTTCGCCCCCTCCGTATCGACGATCTTCAACGAGTTGGGATCGACGGCTTTGACGAGGTCGCGGTAGTAAGCCGCATCGACGCCGCGGGGCAGGCTCCCCGCAATGACGGTGATGTTGGCGCGCGAGGAAAGATTGCGCACCATGGACAACAGTTCGACGAGCTTTTCCGTCGAGACATGCTCGCCGATATCGTTGATCTCGGTGAGCATGGACCGCTTGTCGATGAACTTATAGTTCTCGCGCACGCGGCCGCCGTTCCAGACAAAGGCGAACGGCACGCCTTCCTTATCCAGCGCCTGTTCGAACATGACGCCGTTCTCGTTGTACATGAATCCCGTGGCGTATGCCTCCGCGCCGAGGCGGGAGACGCCGATCGCGACGTTGATCGCCTTGCCCGTGAAGGAGAACGTCTTGCTCTTGACGAGGTTGACCTTCCCGATGTTGAGCTGATCGAGCTCGATGGTGACGTCGACGCTTGGACTGATGCAGACCGTTAAAATCATAGGACCCCCTTCTTCCGCCCGCGCCAAAGGATCGTGCACGGACGGCAGCGGAGATTGGGCGGCAAAACCGCTGTCCTCCCCGTTATGCGGATATTATAATACATCCCGCAGGAAATTTCAATAGGAAGCGGGAAAATATTTGCCGCAAAATGGTAAAATTTGTAAACAAATCGCCCGCTTTTTTCCAAGCGGGCGGGTTTTATACAACTATATACGGTTTTATTGCGTCACATGGAGATCATTTGCAGCGTCTCGTAGAGCTCGTAGTTGAACTTCTTCTTCATGGAGACCGCCTCGATGATGTCCATATCGATGATCTCGTTGCGGTGGATGCCCACAACGCGGTTGCCGATGCCGTCTTTTAAAAGCCGGACGGCCTTGTTGCCGAATTGCGCCGCGAGCATACGATCCGCCATCGAAGGCGAGCCGCCGCGCTGGATGTGTCCGATATTGGTGGAACGCACCGAATAGGTGGTGTTCTCCTGTAACTGCTTGGCAAAATCCTCCGCGCTGATGGCGCCCTCGGCGACGACGATGATGTTGGAGTACTTGCCGTTGGCGCGCGAACGGTTGATGCGCATGACGATGTCGTCCATGTCGTAGGCGATCTCGGGCACGATGATGATCTCGGCGCCCGACGTGATGCCCGCATACAGGGCGATGTCGCCGCAGTGGCGGCCCATCACTTCGACGACGGAGATGCGCTCATGCGAATTCATCGTATCGCGCAGCTTGTTGATGACTTCGAGGCAGGTGTTCACCGCCGTATCAAAGCCCAGCGTATAGTCGGTATATTCGAGGTCGTTGTCGATGGTGCCGGGGATGCCGATCGTGGGGATGCCGTAATTTTCGGTGAGCGCCTTTGCCCCACGGAAGGAACCGTCGCCGCCGATGACGACGAGGCCTTCGATGCCGTGGCGTTCGAGCGTCTTCACCGCCTTCTTCTGCCCGTCCTGGGTGAGCATTTCGAGGCATCTCGCCGTGCGCAGCTTGGTGCCGCCGCGCTGCACGATATCCGAAACGCTCCTCATCTCCATGGGCATCATGGTGTCTTCGATGAGGCCCGCATAGCCGCGCTCGATGCCGTACACCTCCATGCCGAAATAGATGGCGGTACGCACGACGGCGCGGATGGCCGCGTTCATGCCGGGGGCGTCGCCGCCGCTCGTCAAAAGTCCGATCCTCTTCATCTTCCGATCCTCCGTATGTTATCTTTCCTATTCTCTGATTCCCCGCCGCTATTATATCATCAAACGCGGGAAAAGCAAACAATTTTCACACTCTTTTTCGCGCTCTTAAACGAGTTTTATCGCCGATTCGGGCAAAAACGTCCTCAACTCCGCCATGAGCGCCCGCGTGAGGCGCACGGGGAATTCGTAGCGCTTGCCGCCGTGCAGCACTTTGGAAGGCGTTTCGCCCGCATAGCCCGAGAGGGTATCGAGGAGCTCTTCGAAGTCCTCCTCCCCCATGTTCCTCGCGTCCAGCCAGAGCACTTGTTCCCCGCTCTTCCGCTCGTTCCGTGCGGGGGCTTCCCGCTTTTCCTCGGGCGGGACGAACTCTTCGATCTTATCCGCGATGATGACGGGGAGCTTGTCGGGAGAAATATCGATCTTGCCCGTCATCTTCACGACGGCGTCCGCTTTCAGGAAGTGGCGCGCGCGGTCGTAGATGCGCGGGAAGGCGACGCAGTCGATATTCCCGTACAGGTCTTCGACGGTGACGAACGCCATCGTCGCGCCCGCGCGGGTGTTGATCTTCTTGACGCCTGCGATGAGCCCGCCGAAGACGACCTGCTGCCCGCTCTCGATCTGCGCGTACGTCCTCTCCCCCGTCTCCTCGTCCTCTTCATAGTCGGCGAGCAGCCCGCAGTTGAAGTTGGCGTCGCGGAAATAGCGCGCGAAGGGCTCGAAGGGATGCCCGCTGACATACACGCCGAGGACGGACTTCTCTTTGGAAAGCAGGTCTTCGGAAGGCCATTCGGGGATATCGGGGTAGTCCGCCTTGGGCGTTTCTTCGGCGATGAGGGTGCCGAAGAGGGAGAGCTGCGCGCCGCTCTTCTGCTTGTCCATGCCCGCGATGCGGTGCATGAGGTCTTCGTACACGGCGGTATACTGCGAGCGGCGGTAGCCGAAGCTGTCGAAGGCGCCGCCCAAGATGAGGCTCTCCACCATGCGCTTGTTGACGTACTTGGTGCAGCGCATCAAAAAGTCGGGGAAGTCCTTGAAGGGCCCGTTCTCGTCGCGCTCTCTGATGACCTCCTCCATCGCCCCGATGCCCACGCCGCGCAGGGCGCACAGGCCGAAGCGCAGCCCGTCCCCCTGCACCGAGAAGTACGCCTTGGAGCGGTTGACGTCGGGCGGATACACCGCAATGTGTTTCTCCTTCATGTAGACGACGTACTTTGCGATCTCTTCGATCTTGTCGATGCGGTTGTTGAGGACGCCCGCCAAAAACTCTTTGGGGTAGTACGCTTTGAGGTACGCCGTCTCGTAGGTGACGACGGCATACGCCGCCGCGTGCGACTTGTTGAAGGCGTAGGAAGCGAAGCTCTCCATCTTGGCGAAGAGCTCGGCGCTCACCTCGGGCGGGATGCCCTTCGAAATACACCCCGTGATGTTGCCGCCCTTGTCGATATCGCCGTAGATGAACTTATCCTTCTGCGCCATCAGCTCGGAGCGGTGCTTTTTCGCCATGGCGCGGCGCACGAGGTCTGCCTGTCCCAGCGAATAGCCCGCAAGGTTCTGGAAGATCTGCATGACCTGCTCCTGATAGATGATGACGCCGAACGTCTTCTCCAAAATGGGCTTGAGCATGGGCGTCAGGTAATGGATATTCGCGGGGTCCGACCTGTTCTTCAAATATTCGGGAATGAAGTCCATGGGCCCGGGGCGATAGAGCGAAATGCCCGCGATGAGATCTTCCAAACAGTTGGGCTGCAACTGCTTCATGAACTTCTTCATGCCGCCCTGTTCGAGCTGGAACACGGCGTCCGTATCGCCGTCGGAGATGAGCTGATATGCCTTGGGGTCGTCGCACGCCTGCGTGAATTCCACCGTCTCGCCTGTATCCTCTTTGATATAGTCGAGCGTCTTCTTAATATCGGTGAGCGTGGTGAGCGCCAGAAAGTCCATCTTGAGCATGCCGATGGACTCCACTTCCTTCATGTCGAATTTGGTGGTGATGTCCTCGCCGTTGCGCGAGAGCGGCACGTTGTCGGCGATCTTCTTGCGGCAGATGACGACGCCCGCGGCGTGCATGCCCGTCTGACGGGGCATGCCCTCGAGCTTCAAACCCATGTCGATGACGCGCTTCAACGTCGCGTCGCTCTCGTAAAGGTCGATGAATTCCTGGTTGCGCTTGCCCTCCTGATCGGCAAGCTTTTTGAGCGCCTCGTCGTGCTTATCCTGATCGCCCTCCGTCTCGATGACCGCCTTCCTGCACTTTTCGAGGTTGAGCCCCAACAGTTCGCGGATGGTAGACTTGCCGTCCATGAGTTTGGTGACGCGGTCGGTCTCGGCGTAAGGGACGCGCATGACGCGCCCCACGTCCTTGATGACGGCGCGCGAGGCGAGCGTACCGAAGGTAACGATCTGCGCGACGTTCTCAGGATGATAGCGCTTCCTCACATAGGCGATGGTCTCCTCGCGGCGGGCGGTGCAGAAGTCGACGTCGAAGTCGGGCATGGAGACGCGGTCGGGGTTCAAAAAGCGCTCGAAGAGAATGTCGTAGCGCAGCGGGTCGACGTTGGTGATGCCGATGGAATAGGCGACGATGCTGCCGACGCCCGAGCCGCGCCCGGGGCCGACGGGGATATCGTGCAGGCGCGACCAGTTGATATAGTCCCACACGATGAGGAAGTAATCGGCAAAGCCCATCTTGATGATGATGGAAAGCTCGTACTCGGCGCGTTTCCTGATTTCCTCGGTGACGACGGGATAGCGCTTGGGAAGCCCTTCCCAAGTGAGCCGCGTCAGGTATTCGGGCGAGGGCGTGCCGTCGTCCGCCGTATAGAGCGGGATGAGCGACTTATCGTAAACGGGGTTGCCGTCCGGTTTCAAGTTGAAAGGCGTGTCCGTATCGGAGACTTTGTTCGCAATGACGCGCGTGTTGGAAATGGCTTCGGGAAGGTCGGGAAAGAGCGCCGCCATCTCGTCGCCCGACTTCATGTAAAATTCGTGCGTCTGCATGCGCATGCGGTCGGGGTCGTCGAGCGTCTTCTTCATCTGGATGCACATCAAAACGTCCTGCATCTCCCAATCTTCCTTGCGGAGATAATGCACGTCGTTGGTGGCGACGAGCGGGATGCCCGTCTCCCGCGAGATGCGCACGATGAGCGGCAAAATCTGCTTTTGTTCGGGGATGCCGTGATCCTGGATCTCGAGATAGAAATCCTCCCCGTAAATTTCCTTCATGGAGAGCGCGAACGCCTTCGCTCCCTCGTAGTCCCCCTTCATGAGGAGGCGCGGAAGCCTCCCCGCAAGGCACGCCGAAAGGCAGATGACCCCCTCTGCGTGGTCCTTTAATACGTTGTAATCGATGCGCGGGCGGTAGTAAAAGCCGTCGACAAAGGCGAGCGAGTCCATCTGCACGAGGTTGATATACCCCGCCTTGTTCTTCGCGAGCAAAATGAGGTGATCGGCGTGCTGATCCTTCTTGACGCGGTAGTCGTCCGTCACATAAAATTCACAGCCGATGATATATTTGATGCCCTTTTTCTTGCACGCCTCGGCAAAGCGCAGGGAGGTATACATATTGCCGTGGTCGGTGACGGCGACGGTATCAATATTGTTCTTGACGCAGTGATCGACGAGCTCCTTCACCTTGACCGCCCCGTCGAGAAGGCTGTACTCGGTATGAAGATGCAGGTGGACAAAATCGGTCATGTGTTTTCCTCCGTGCTCTTATATAGTTCCATGAGTTTGCGGATGCGGTGATTTAGGCAGCTCTTACTGATATTCAGCCGTGCCGCAAGTTCGGTGAGCGATTCCGAGGGATGCTCGACGCGCGCCCGCGCCGCCTCTTTGAGGGGCTCGGAAAGGCTTTCAAAAACGCCCTTTTCATATAGCTCGCGGAAGATCTTGAGCTGGTTGACGCTCGCGATCGCCGTGCGGTCGGCATTGCGCGCCACGCAGTTGGAGACGCGGTTGGAGTTGTTCCGCTCCTGCCGCTCGGCGGCAAGCTCGTTGAGCTTTCTGAGCGCCCCCTCCGCCCCCGCGACGGCGCAGAAGTCGGAGAGCATATCCCCGCTTTTGAGATAGACGACGGTGCGCTCCCCCCTACGCGCGAATTTCCCCAAAAGGTCGAATCGGAGCAGCAGCGCTTGAAACGCCTCGGCGTCCGCCGCCCGCGGGAAGACGAATTCGAGATGATAGCCCGTCCTCGTCCCTGCGGCAGGCACGGTGCAGCTCCCGCCGCCCAAAAACGCCGCTTTGAGGCAGGAGAGCGCGCAGCACTCCCGCTTCGCCGCCCACGCGATGCCGCGCCCGCCCGAAAAGCCCGCCTCATGCGCGATGCGCGCCGATTCCCCGCCCGCGTAGGAGAAGGTCAGCCTGTCCCGCTCGCGCTTGGGGTCGAAGGCGGCCTCCTTGATGTCGAAGCGCACGGAATACACGCTCTCGGCAAGCGCTAAAAAGAGCGCCGAAAGCCGCTCGTTCTCGCTCACGAACTCGATGCGCCCGTCCTGATAGGAGCCGCCCGTCGCGAGCAGCGCAAACAGCGCCGCCTTCTTGCAGCAGAGGTCTTTGGGGGGAGCCGCAAACAGCTCCCGTTTGACTTCCGAAGTAAAATTCGCCATAATTTCAAGTTACGCCGCACCGCCCGCGCAGAGCGGCAAGCGGCAGATGTTCTCAGTGCGTCCGTTTATAGTCCCGAAGGCGGAAGGAGGGCGTCCTCCCGTCGATGTTGCAGATCTGCGAAAGCGGCACGCCCACGCGGCCGATCTGCTCCGCCGCAAGAGAAATATCCCCGATGCGGCCGGGGGAATGCGCGTCCGAATTGACGACGAACTTCACGCCCGTCGCCGCGGCCTCTGCAAGCTCCTCGTCGGTGAAGTGCCCTTTCTTGCCGCTGATCTCGAGATACGTCCCGTAGTCGCGGCAGCACTTGGCGACTTCCTTCACGTCTGCAAAACAATGATAGTTGACGTGCGTTAAAATGTCGATAGGATTCTTCTCGACCGCCCGCAGATAGGCGCGCGTCATCTCCCGCACCATGCGATCGGAGGGCTTGATGTGCGCGCGATAGCGGAAGGTCGCCCATCCCCCCTCCCAAAAAGAAGGGAAGTCTTTGTATTTGACGACGGGATGAAAGCCCGCGAGATAGACGTCGAAGTCCTCGAAGTCGGCTTCCGTCAGCCCGCAGTCGCCGTCGAGGCTCAAAATATTCTCCTCGATGCCGCGAAAGACGGGAAAATTCGTCTGCCGCGCCGCCTCGTCGATGTCGGCAAAGTAGCGCTCCTTCTCCCGCCGCTTCACGCCGAAGATGACGTGAGAAAAGCCGTGGTCGGTGACGGCGATGCCCCAAAGCCCCGCCTCTTTTGCCGCCAGCGCGTTTTCAAGGGCGGTCGACTTGCCGTCCGAATATTTGGTATGCGTATGATAATCAAACGTGAGCTTCATGGTATTTCCCGCGGCGCCCGTTTTCAAAGCCGCCGCACTTCTTGTTGTGCGCTTCTGAGAGCCGCCGCACTTTTGCTTGGCGCCCGTCTTCCCGAGCCGCGTTTTTTTGCAGGGCCCGTTTTAGGGGAGCCGCCGCACTTCTTCGCGGAGCACGATCCCCGTCTCCTCTCTCACGCGCTCCTTCACAAGGTCGATGAGCGCCGAAACATCGGAAGCGGTCCCCCCGTCATTCAGGATAAAGTTGGCGTGAACTTCGCTCACGCGCGCCCCGCCCAGCCGCATCCCCTTGAGCCCGCACGCCTCGATGACCGCCCCCGCGCTCTTTCCCTCGGGGTTGACGAACACGCAGCCCATGCTCCGCCCTTTGGGGAGCGCCCTGCGCTTCGTCCGGAAATAACAGCGGCGGCGCGCGATCTCTTCGAGGAAGCTGTGTTTGAGCCGAAGCTCCGCGCCGATGACGGCGATGTTTTCTCGCAGGAAGATGCTATCCTTCTCTTGAAAGGCGCACTCCGCTTGGGAGAGGCAGAACGTCCTGCCCGCCGAAGCGCAGAAGACGCGCGAAATGAGCTCGCCGATATGCCCTTCCTTCATGCCCGCGTTCATGGCGACAGCGCCCCCAACGGTCATGGGGATGCCCGTCAAAAACTCCGCCCCCGCTAGGCACTTCTCTTTCGCAAAGCGCAGGAGCCTTCCCCCCGTCACGCCCGCGCCAACGCGCACCCAAGCGCCCTCCGCCGCGAGCGAACAAAAGCCATTAAAGCGGATGACGACGCCGTCAAAAACCCCGTCAGGGGGCAGCACGTTCGCCCCCGCGCCGAGAAAGCAGTACGGAATGTTTTGCTCCTTCAAAAGCGCAAGAAGGGAAGAAAGCTCCTCCCCGCTTTTCGGGCACGCCCACGCCGCGGCAGTTCCGCCGCAGCCGATCGAAGTATGCCGCGCAAAGTCGAATGACCCGCCCGCGCAAAGGCGCGGCAGACGGCCGATGAGATAGTTCGCAAGCGTCAAGCTGTCACTCCCCTTATTCTAACACATTTCGCGTCCGATTTCAAATACTTTTCAGGTATTTTTCGGGGACATCCCCTTCCCGCGCCGCCGCAGCGAGCCGACCGAGCGCCTCCCTTGACGAGAACACGCTCACCGTGCGCTCCGCATTGTTTTCAAGCGGGAACATGCCGATCTGAGAAAGCCGCCCCTGCACTTCAGGGGAGAGCAGCGCTTCCACAAAGGCAAGGGAGGCATCCCGCTTTTCCGAGGAGAGGATGCCGATATACTGATAAAGATCGCAGTACTTCGTGAGCGGGCGCGCCTGCACCGAAACACCGCGCGCCTGAAAACGGCACACGTCGCGCTGTGTGCCCAGAAGATAACGGTATTTTCCGCTCAGAAAGCCCGTATAGGCGGCAACGCTCTCCGTCTCCTCTCCCGTGATGCCTTCGAAACGGGCGGCGACGGCGGGCAGATTCTCCCCGCCCACGGAAAGAGCCGTCCTGCCCTCTCCTTCAAAATCGGTCAAAGAAAAGAGATAGTACCCGCCCATACACCACGGATAGGCAAGCGTCTTCCCGCCAAGCTCCCCGCCCGCAAAGGAATACGGGAGAGGCAAAAGCCGTTCCGCGAATTCCGAAAGCCCCACGCCGAAGGAGAGGACGTCGGGCGCCTCCCCTTCCGCAAACGCCGAAAGCGCCCCCTCGAGGGTGTAGCTCGTGACGAGGTAGTACGCCTCCCCTTGAAGCTCCCGCGCGACGCTCTTCAAAAACGCGGTACGGGAGCCCTTTCCGCCCTCAAAGGTATCGATATTCCACACACGGACGACGGTGCGCGCCTCAGCTTCTTTCGATTTTTGCGGCACAAAGACGATGACGGCAGCCGCAAGAAGGAGCAAAAACGGCAGCCCGCGCCAAAGAATGCGCCCGAATTTTCCCATCCCCCGCAAAATAGCTTTCATCCCCCCATTGTATGCGGGAGCCCGCTGCACTTATGACGCCCGCGTTTTGCCGCACCCATGCCGACGACTTTTCGGACAAAAAAACAGGCATCTCCCGAAAAACCGAAAGACGCCCCGCCCGAACAAACGGACTCTATCTCAAACAGCTGCGCTGTGACAGCAGTTTGTGCCGCTATGAAAAAACTATTCGCCCCGAGCCATGCCGCGCCATGTCGGTCAACCTGTTTTCAAGGCTGCCCGCTGCCCGAAAGGCACAAAAAAAGCCCCCGTAAGGGGGGAGACGTCAGTGCCTCTTTTGAAAGCTGTCGCAGCAAGTGCAGTGCTCGCAGTCGCAGGTATTGCCCACATGGATGGTCTCAAGCTCGCAGTGGCAGCCGTCCACGTTGAACTTGCACTCCGAAACGCCGCACGAAACGCCGCAGTTGATCATATTACGGTCCATATTTCACCTCCTCACAAAGGCAATATGCGCAAAAGCACAAAAATTATCCCAAACCCCGTTGACAAAGCCCCCGTCCTTTGGTAAAATATTACAAAAGGAGAACCACCATGAAAGTCATTTTGAAAGCAGATGTCAAAGGTACGGGCAAAAAAGGCGATCTTGTCGACGTTTCGGACGGATACGCAAGGAACTTCCTCCTCAAAAAGGGGCTTGCCGAAGTCGCCACCACGAGCGGCATCAACGAGATCACGCAGCGCCGCATCGCAGACGAATTCCACCGCGCGGAGTATGTGAAGGCGCAAAAAGAACTTGCGGCGAAACTTAACGGCGCGGAAGTCACCGTCGCTATCAAGGCGGGCGAAAACGGCAGAGTGTTTGGCTCGGTCACGACGGCGCATATCGCCTCCGCCCTCGAAGCGCAGGGCTATGAGATCGACAAGAAGAAGATCTCTTTGAAGGAGAACATCAAAAACGTCGGCGATTTCAGCGCGGAAGTGCGCCTCATGGAGGGCGTTACCGCCAAGATCAAAGTCAAAGTCGTCGCAGAATAAGCGCGGCTCATTTCAAGACACGCAAAGCGGCAGGAACTTCCTGCCGCTTTTTTTCGTGAAAAACAGGCGTCTCCGCTCGGGAAACGCCTGTTTTTTGATATTATGCCACGCATAGTACTATGCTAATCACCGAAAAATGCATTTTATTTTAGCACTATCCTGAATTTTAGGGCAGCTGGATCTCGTAAAGCTCCTTCGGGGGAAGCTTGTTCGTGGAATCCTGCACGAACTTCTGCGCGGCAGCGGCGCCCTTCTCGACGGGGATATTGACGCCTGCGCCCGCGACGCAGCCGCCGAAGCACCCCATGCCCTCGATGAGGCAGCCGTTCTTCTTCCCGGCCTTTGCAAGCATGAGCATCTTCTTGCATTCGACGAGCCCTTCCGCGTGTTCGATCTTGACTTCGACCCCGGGGTAGTACTCGCGCACACACTCCTCGATCGCGTGGGAGACCCCTCCCGCAACGCCGTATCCCCTGCCCGCGCCCGAAGCGTCGTGGATGGGATCTTCCTTGGTGTACGTCTCAAAGTCGATGCCCGCCGCCTCGAAGAT
>DXAJ01000089.1 GCA_019117085.1 Candidatus Gallimonas gallistercoris | reverse complement strand
TTTGAGGCGGGGGCGCCCGCGGCATGCTGCCGCGGGCGCCCTGAATTTTTGCGCGCAGCCGCGGGCTCTGCCCGCGGCTGCGCGCGCCCTCTCACAAACCCGCCGCGCAGCCGTTCCTCTGCATAACTTTTTCCGCGCTTCCATACAATAGCGGTATGAAGTTTCTCCTGCGTCATCGGGCGCTCCTGTCCGCGCTCGGCGTCATCCTCATCGTGCTCACCGCCTTTTGTTGCTGTTTTTTCGCCCTCGGGAGCGCCGCTTCCCAAGCACAGAAGCCCGTTGTCGTGCTCGACGCGGGCCACGGCGGCATCGACGCGGGCGTGCGCGGCACCCTCACGGGCGTCAAGGAGAGCGATCTCAACCTCTCCTTCGTGCGTATCTTGCAGGAAAAATTCGAGGCAGCGGGTTTTGAAGCGGTGCTCACGCGCAAGACGGAGGCGGGCCTCTACGGCACCACCGCCCCGGGGCACAAGAAGCGCGACATGGCAGCCCGCGCCAAGATCATCGGGGAAGGTTCCCCCGCGCTCGTCCTCTCCGTCCATCAGAACTTCTTTTCGGACTCCGCCCGCCGCGGCGCGCAGGCGTTCTATCTCATGGGGAGCGCGTCCTCCAAGGCGCTCGCGTGTTCGCTCCAATCGGCGCTCAACCGGATGCCCGAGTGCGTCAAAAAGACCTCTCCCGTCGCGGGCGATTATTTCATCTTAAAATGCAGCGGCGCGCCCTCCGCCATCGTGGAGTGCGGCTTTTTGTCGAGCCCCGAAGACGAACAGCTCCTCGTCACGCACGAATACCGCGAAAAGCTCGCTTCCGCCATCTTCGAAGGGGCGCTCACCTATCTCTCTTCCTCGTCTTGAAAGAGGGGGCGCCGTACAAGCGCGCACAAATGATCGGCGCTGCGTGCCAAAAGATTGACGGCGGAAGGCTTTCATGCTATAATATTCTTATGAGTGCTTATTGCTTCCGCCGGCCCTTCTGGCTGCGCTATACCGATTTCGATTTCAAGGACGAGCTCTCCCTTACCGCCCTCCTCGGCATCATCCAGGAGTCCGCGACGGGCAGTGCGGACGAGCTCGGCTTCGGCTATGCCGACTTAAAACCAAAAAACTACGGCTTCCTCGTCGTCAACACCTATGGCGAGATCTTCCGCCGGCCCGCCTTCGGCGAGACGGTCACCGTCGAGACCTGGCCGCTCCCGCCCCGCCACGTCTTTTTCGAGCGCGACTACCGCGTCCTCGGCGAAGACGGGCAGCCCGTTGCCGCGGCGGCGTCCCGCTGGTGCCTCGTCGATCTTAGTACCTTCTCCCTGCTCACGGGCGAAGCGTTGGGGGAAGCCAACACGAACTGCCCCTACAACCCCGAAAAGAGCATCGCCGTGCCCAATTGGAAGGTGCCGCGCATGCAGGAGGGCAAAGAGGTCTACCGCACCGTTGCCCGCCAGAGTTTGTGCGATCACTATCTTCACGTCAACAACACGCGCTATGCCGACCTCTTTTTGGACTGTTTGCCCATGCAGGCGCTCGAAGGGCGCACCCTCCAAAGCTTCCACATCTCGTATGCGAAGCAGGCGAAAGAGGGGAGCGAGCTTGCCCTCTTTGCGGAGGATAGGGGGAATGAGCTCTTGGGCGAAGTCAGGATGGGGGAAGAGGTGCTGACGCAGTGCCGCTTCACCTTCCGCGCGCGCTGAGAAGAAAGGGGGGGAAGGACGAATGAAAAAGGAGACGCCTTATTTCTATAAACAGGGAGCCGTCAAATATGTGCGGCTCATGCGGAAGCTCTTTACGGCGCTGAGCTGCGTCGCGCTGCCCGTATTCATGGTGCTTTTGGTGTTTGCCTTTAACGGCACCGCGCTCGGCAAGCCCATCTTCTTTTCGGCTGCCGCGGTGGTGCTGATCGGCTATTTTATCGCCTACGGGTTTTATACGATGCGCGTTTCGCTTGGCACCGTGCTCGGCATCGAAACGACGAACGAAGTCGTGCACCTGCATACCGCCCGCAAGACGTACACCTACGACGTGCGCATGGGCTGCGTGGGGGTCAAGGAGCACAGAAACCGCTTTGTCGCCGTCTTTCGGACGCAGGACTCGCGCGACAGCTTCACGTTCTATAAGCACGCGCCCTTCTCGTCCTTCTCGGACGGGCAGTTCTCTTCGGGCGATATTTCCCGCTTTTTTTCCGCTCTTCCCGAAGACGTGCAGGAATAATATACAATTATTCACGAATATTTGCATATTGTAGGGTTGATATGCAAAAATAGTCGGGATATTCATCGAAATATACAAAAAAAGAGGCGCAAAATGCTTGACTTGCGTCTCTTTTGCATTTATAATATGCACGATAACGAAAAAGCAATACAAAGAGAGGTCATTTTTATGGCAAAGCAGATCAAGAAGGTAGTGCTCGCATATTCGGGCGGGCTGGATACCTCCATCATCATCCCCTGGCTCAAAGAAAATTACGACGGCTGCGAAGTCATCGCGGTCTCGGGCGACGTCGGGCAGGGCACCGAGCTGGACGGGCTCGAAGAAAAGGCAAAGAAGACGGGGGCAAGCAAGCTCTACGTCCTCGACCTCAAAAAGGACTTCGTCGAGAACTACATCTTCCCGACCATGCAGGCGGGCGCGGTGTATGAAGATAAGTACCTTCTCGGCACGTCGTTCGCGCGCCCCGTCATCGCGAAGGCGATCGTCGACATCGCCAAGAAAGAGGGGGCAGACGCCATCTGCCACGGCTGCACGGGCAAGGGCAACGATCAGGTGCGTTTCGAACTCACCATCAAGGCGTTCGCGCCCGAAATGACCATCATCGCTCCTTGGCGTATCTGGAACATCAAGAGCCGCGAAGAGGAGATCGAGTACGCCGAAGCGCACAACATCCCCTTGAAGATCAACCGCGAGACCAACTACTCCAAAGATAAGAACCTGTGGCACCTTTCGCACGAGGGGCTCGATCTCGAAGATCCTTCGAACGAGCCGCAGTACGAAAAAGAGGGCTTTTTGGAGCTCGGCGTCTCTCCCTTGCAGGCGCCCGATCAGCCCACCTACATCACCCTCCACTTCGAAAAGGGCATCCCCACGGCGCTCAACGGCGAGGAGATCGACTCCGTTTCCCTCATCGAAGCGCTCAACAAGATCGGCGGTGAAAACGGCGTGGGCCTTGCCGACCTCGTCGAAAACCGCCTTGTGGGCATGAAGTCGCGCGGCGTGTACGAAACGCCCGGCGGCACCATCCTCTATGAGGCGCACCGCCTTCTCGAGACCATCACGCTCGACAAGGCGACCCAGCACTACAAGCAGCTCGTCGCCGTCAAGTTCGGCGAGATGGTGTACGACGGCCAGTGGTTCACCCCCTTGCGCGAAGCGCTCTCCGCATTTGTCGCGAAGACGCAGGAGACGGTCACGGGCGATGTCAAGCTCCGCATCTACAAGGGCAACGTCACGAGCGCGGGCATCACTTCCCCTTATTCGCTTTACAGCGAGGATATCGCGACCTTCGACGACGACGGCGGCGCATACTCTCAGAAAGATTCCGAGGGCTTCATCAACCTCTTCGGTCTGCCCCTCAAAGTCAAGGCGATGCTCGATAAGAAGCTCGGAAAATGATCAAGGTATTCATCGACGGCGGCGCGGGCACCACGGGGCTCAAAATTGTAGAGCGCATGCAGACGCGTGAGGACGTCTCGCTCATCACGCTCGACGAGGAGCACCGCAAGGATCCCGTTTCCCGCAAAGAGGCGATCCACGCGGCGGATGCCGTCTTCTTGTGCCTGCCCGACGACGCGGCAAAGGAAGCGGCTTTGCTTGCGGAAGGGGCGAAGGCGGTCGTCATCGACGCTTCGACGGCGCACCGCACGGCGGAAGGCTGGGCATACGGCTTCCCCGAGCTCTATCCTTCGCACCGAAATGCCATCCAAAGCTCCAAACGCATCGCCAATCCCGGCTGTTATGCGAGCGGCTTCATCTCCCTCGTCTATCCCCTGATCGCGCACGGCATTGCGGCGAAGGATTATCCCTTCGTCTGTCACGCGGTCAGCGGCTACACGGGCGCGGGCAAGAAGGGCATCGCCGAGTACGAGGCGGAAGAGAGAGACCGTGCGCTCGATTCGCCCCGCCTCTATGCGCTGGGGCTTCATCACAAGCACCTTCCCGAAATGCAGAAGGTCTGCGCGCTCTCGCATCCGCCCGTCTTCACGCCGTATATCTGCGATTTTCCCTGCGGCATGACGGTGCACGTCCCGCTCTACCGCTCCATGCTCCAAAAGAAGCTCACGGTAGGGGAGATGGAAGAGGTGTTCCGCGAACATTACGCGGGCTGCCGCTTTGTCAAAGTCGCCAAAGAGGAGTCGGGCTTCCTCGCCGCCAACACGCTCGAAGGCACCAACCTTTTGCAAGTCTTCGTGAACGGCAACGACGAGCAGCTTTTGCTCTCCGCGCGGCTCGATAATCTGGGCAAGGGCGCTTCGGGCGCCGCCGTTCAGAATATGAACATTGCGTTGGGGCTGGACGAAGGAATTTCTTTATAAACGGCGGTATCTTTTGGGCGCTCTTCCGTTTATCGTCTTCGCAATACGTTCGGGATTGCTTTATCCTCTTTGCGGCAGATCATCCCAAAATCTTTCCGCCGAGAGATTGTGTAGCCCCGTCTTCGCTTGACGAAGCACAACTTTTATGATAAAATAGATAGGATAAGCAGGATCAGGGTCGTCAAGGCCCTGTTCGGCTGTCCTCGGAGAAATACCATGTTGCAATTGATTGCGGGCGGCGTGTGCGCGCCCAAGGGATTCGCGGCGAACGGCGTTCACTGCGGCATCCGCAAAAATAAGATCAAGAAGGACCTTGCCCTCATCACGAGCGAGGTGCGCTGCGCCGCGGCGTGCGTCTATACGCAGAACCTCGTCAAGGGCGCGCCCATCCTCGTCACAAAAGAGCACGTCAAGGACGGCTATGCGCGGGCGGTCATCGTCAACAGCGGCAACGCCAACACCTGCAACGCAAACGGTGTGGAGATCGCAGAGAAGATGTGCTCCCTCGTCGAAGAATACACGGGCATCCCCGCGGGCGACGTCGTCGTTGCTTCCACGGGCGTCATCGGGCAGGAGCTCAAACTCGAACCCATCGCAGGCGGCATGGAAGAGCTTGTCAAGGGGCTTTCTTCCGACGAAGCACACAGCTCGGCGGCGGCGGAAGCCATCATGACGACGGACACCGTCAAAAAGGAAGCCGCCGTCTCCTTCGAACTCGGCGGGAAAGAAGTAAAGCTCGGCGTCATCTGCAAGGGCGTCGGCATGATCTGCCCCAATATGGCGACCATGCTCATGTTCCTCACGACGGACGCCGCCATCACCCCCGGGATGCTGCAAAAGGCGATCTCGGAAGACGTGAAAGATTCTTTGAACATGCTCTCCGTCGACCGCGATACTTCCACCAACGATACCTTGTGCATCCTCGCCTCGGGGCTTGCAGGCAATCAGCCCATCGAGGCGGAAGGGGAGGACTTCGCGCTTTTCTCTCGGGCGCTCCACACCCTCACCACGGAGATGTGCAAAAAGCTCGCCGCGGACGGCGAAGGGGCGACCCGCCTCATCGAATGCCGCGTGCGCGGCGCAAAGACCAAAGAGGACGCCCGCCTTGCCGCAAAGTCCGTCGTCAATTCCAACCTCGTCAAGGCGATGATCTTCGGCGCGGATGCCAACGGCGGCCGCGTGATGTGCGCCCTCGGCTATGCGGGGGCAGACCTCGACCCCATGAAGATCGACGTCGATTTCCGCTCGGAAGCGGGCACCCTTCCCGCCTATAAGCAAGGCAGCGCCCTTCCGTTTTCGGAGGATTTCGCAAAGCGCGTGCTCTCCGAAAAGGAGATCGTCATCGACGTTTCCTTGAACGAAGGCAGCTTCGAAGCGACGGCATGGGGGTGCGACCTCACCTACGACTACGTGAAGATCAACGGAGATTACAGAACGTGACGCAAAAGGAAGTGCAGGCAGAGTTCCTCTTAGAGGCGATGCCCTACATCGAAAAATACCAGAATAAGGTCCTCGTCATCAAGTACGGCGGCAACGCCATGGTGAGCGAGGAGCTGAAAAAATCGGTCATGCGCGATCTTACCCTCCTGCGCTTTGTCGGCATCAACGTCGTGCTCGTGCACGGCGGCGGTCCCGAAATTTCCGAAACGCTCAAAAGAATGGGTGTTGAGTCGCGTTTTGTGAACGGCCTCCGCTATACCGACGAAGAGACGGCGGAAGTCGTGCGCATGGTGCTTGCGGGCAAGGTGAATAAGGAGCTCGTGCACCGTTTGCAGATGCTGGGCGCAAAGTCGGTCGGCATGTGCGGCATCGACGGCGGCATGCTCCTGTGCGAAAAGGAGAGCGACGAGCTTGGCTACGTCGGCAAAATTATCTCCGTCAACACCGATGTCATCACCGATTCCCTTCAAAACGGCTATCTTCCCGTCATCTCCACCGTCGGTTACGACAACGAGGGGCATATCTACAACATCAATGCCGATACGGCAGCTTCCGCCATCGCGGGGGCGCTCGGGGCGGAGAGCCTTATCCTGATGACGGACATCCGCGGCCTTCTCCGCAACAAGGACGACGAAGAGAGCCTCATCAAGAAGGTGTACGTCTCCGATATCCCTTCCCTCGTCAACGAGGGCGTCATCTCGGGGGGCATGATCCCCAAGATCAACTGCTGCAAAGAAGCGATCCGCCGAGGCGTTGGCCGTGTGTTCATCACCGACGGCAGGGTCAAGCATTCCATTTTGCTCGAATTGCTCTCCGACGAGGGCATGGGCACCATGTTTGTAAAGGGCGACTGAACAAGGGTTCGATCGCCTTTTTCAAAATATTTCGCTGCACATAACGCGCGGCATCTTCACAACGCTATGGAATTTTCAACGTTACAGCAACTCGAAAACACTTATATGGCGGAAACGTTCTCGCGCTTCCCCGTCGCCATCGAGCGCGGCGAGGGCGCGACCCTCTTCGATACGGAGGGAAAACGCTACGTCGACTTCGGTTCGGGCATCGCCGTCAACATCTTCGGCGCGAACGACGAAAAGTGGAAAGCGGCGGTCATCGACCAGCTCTCGCGCATCCAGCACGTCAGCAATTACTACTATTCCGAACCGCAGCTCGACCTTGCCGAACTTCTTTGCTTCCGCACGGGGGCAAAGCGCGTCTTTTTCGCCAATTCGGGGGCGGAGGCCAACGAATGCGCCTTAAAAGCTGCCCGCAAGTACTCCTTCGAAAAGTACGGCGAGGGGAGAAAGAAAATTATCTCCCTCAACGGCAGCTTCCACGGCAGGACGCTCTTCACCCTCACCGCGACGGGGCAGGAGGCGTTCCACCGCTTCTTCGGCCCCTTCGTGCCAGAGGTCGTCTCCGTCGACGCGAACATGCAGGCGGTCGAAAAGGAGAGCGAAAACGCCTGCGCCGTCATCATCGAATGCGTGCAGGGCGAAAGCGGCGTCGAAGCGCTCGACAAAGGCTTCGTGCGGGCTCTGCGTACTTTCTGCGACGAGCATGACATCCTTCTCATCTGCGACGAAGTGCAGAGCGGCAACGGCAGGACGGGCAAATTCTGCGCCTATGAACACTACGGCATCACGCCCGACATCATGACGACCGCCAAGGGTCTCGGCGGGGGGCTTCCCATCGGGGCGTGCCTCTTCTTCGAAAAGACGGAGCACACCTTAAAACCGGGCGATCACGGCTCCACCTTCGGCGGCAACCCCGTGTGCTGCGCGGGCGCCGTCAGCATCGTGAGCAGGCTCACCGAAGACTTCCTTCTCGAAGTGCAGGGCAAAGCGGAATATCTGCGCGCAAAGCTCATGGGCTTTGACGGCGTGAAGCGCGTCACGGGGCTCGGGCTCATGATCGGGCTGGAAGTGGAAAAGCCCGCCAAAGAGATCGCACAAAACTGCTTAAAGAGGGGGCTTCTGGTGCTCACCGCGCATGAAAAGGTGCGCATCGTGCCTCCCCTCAACATCAGCAAGACGGAAATGGACGAAGGTCTGACTATATTACGCGAGGTATTAGCACAATGAAACATTTACTGAAACTTGGCGATCTTTCCCGCGAGGAGATCCTTACCATCTTAAACCTTGCCGACCAGCTCAAATACGAGCGCCAGAACGGCATCTTCCACCCTTACTTGAAGGGCAAGAAGCTCGGCATGATCTTTCAGAAGTCCTCGACGCGCACCCGCGTCTCCTTTGAGACGGGCATCTACGAGCTGGGCGGCTACGGGCTGTTCCTCTCCAACCACGATCTGCAGATCGGCAGGGGCGAACCCGTCGAAGATACCGCGCGCGTCCTTTCCCGTTATCTCGACGGCGTCATGATCCGCACCTTCGAACAGAAGGAAGTGGAGGACTTTGCAAAATACGGCTCCATTCCCGTCATCAACGGGCTCACGGACTACTGCCATCCCTGTCAGGTGCTTGCAGACCTCATGACCATCCGCGAGCGCAAGGGCTCCTTCAAGGGGCTCAAAATGTGCTTCGTGGGCGACGGCAACAACATGGCGAACTCTCTGATGGTGGGCGCCATCAAGACGGGCATGGCGTTCTCCATCGCCTGCCCCAAGGGATATGAACCCGACGCCGAGCTCGTGAAGTGGGCGAGAGAGAACGGCGAATTCATGATGACGGAAGACGTCGAGACGGCGGCGCACGCAGCCGACGTCATCTACACCGACGTGTGGGCGTCCATGGGCCAGGAAGGCGAAAAGGAAAAGCGCGAACAGGCGTTCAAGGGCTATCAGGTCAACGCCGACGTGATGAAGGCGGCGCACGAAGGGGCGATGGTGCTCCACTGCCTGCCCGCCCACCGTGGGGAGGAGATCACGGCGGACGTCTTCGAAGCGCACGCCGACGAAATTTTCGACGAAGCGGAAAACCGCCTGCACGCACAGAAGGCGGTCATGTGCAAACTGATGAAATGAGCGGGAGATACGCATGGATAAGAAAGTATATGTAACGCTGGAAAACGGAAAGGTGTTCGAAGGCTATTCCTTCGGCGCCGAACGCGAAGTCGTGGGCGAGCTCGTCTTCACGACGGGCATGACGGGGTATATCGAGACGCTCACCGACCCGAGCTACTTCGGGCAGATCGTCACGCAGACCTTCCCCCTCATCGGCAACTACGGCATGATCCCCGAAGACTGCGAGAGCGGCAAGTGCTGGGTGAGCGGCTATATCGTGCGCGAAAAGTGCGATGCTCCCTCCAACTTCCGCTGCCAAGGGACGCTCGAAGAATTTTTAAAAGCGCAGAACATCCCCGCGGTGTACGGCGTCGACACGCGCGAACTCACCAAGATCGTGAGGGAAGCGGGCGTCATGCCTGCCGCCATCACCTTCGAGCCCTTGAAGGACGTCTCCGTCCTCAAAGGATATAAGGTGAAAGACGCCGTAAAATCGGTGACGGGGCATGAAAAGCGCGAGAGCGGCCCCGAAGGCGGCAAGCGCGTCGTTTTGTATGATTTCGGCGCCAAGGGCAACATCGTCAAAGAACTTTTGAAGCGCGGCTGCCATGTCATCGAAGTGCCCGCCGACACAACGGCGGAAGAGACGCTCTCCCTTCGGCCCGACGGCATCATGCTCGCCAACGGCCCCGGCGATCCCGAAGAAAACACCGCCGTCATCGAAGAGATCAGAAAATTCGCGGGCAAGCTCCCCGTATTCGGCATCTGCCTCGGGCATCAGCTCTTCGCCCTCGCGATGGGTGGTAAGACGCACAAGATGAAGTACGGCCACAGGGGCGCCAATCAGCCCGTGCGGCAGGTCTCCACGGGCAAGGTGTTCATCTCCTCGCAGAACCACGGCTACGAAGTCGTCTCCGACTCTCTGAAGGGCGTGGGGGAGGTCACCTTCGTCAACGCCAACGACAACACCTGCGAAGGCGTCAACTATCCCGGGCTGCACGCCTTCACCGTGCAGTTCCACCCCGAAGCGTGCGGTGGCCCGCACGACGCGAACTACCTCTTCGACGAGTTCCTCGCCGAGATGAATAAGGAGAAATTCAATGCCTAAGAGAAGCGACATCAAAAAGGTACTTGTCATCGGCTCCGGCCCCATCGTCATCGGTCAGGCGGCGGAATTCGACTATGCGGGCGCGCAGGCGTGCCGCGTTTTGAAGGATGCGGGCGTCAACGTCGTCCTCTGCAACTCCAACCCTGCGACCATCATGACGGATAAGATGCTCGCAGACGAAATTTACCTCGAACCCCTCACCGAGGACAGTTTGAAGCGCATCATCATCAAGGAGCGCCCCGACTCCCTCCTTGCCTCCCTCGGCGGCCAGACCGGCCTTACGATGGGCTGCAAGCTCGCAAAATCGGGTTTCTTGGGCGAATGGGGCGTCAAGCTCATCGGCACCAAATTAGATGCCATCGATAGGGCGGAGGATCGGGAACTCTTCAAAGAGACGATGGAAAAGATCCATCAGCCCGTCGTCCCGTCCGATATCGCCTATACGGTCGACGAATGTGTCGCGATCGCAGAAAAGCTCGGCTATCCCGTCATCGTGCGCCCCGCGTTCACGCTGGGCGGCGCGGGCGGCGGCGTCGCGCACGACGAGGAGGAGCTTCGCCTCATCTCCCACAACGGGCTCATGCTCTCGCCCATCACGCAGGTGCTCATCGAAAAGTACATCGGCGGCTGGAAGGAGATCGAGTTCGAAGTGCTGCGCGACAGCGCGGGGAACGTGCTCACCGTCTGCTCGATGGAGAATTTCGACCCCGTCGGCGTGCATACGGGCGATTCCATCGTCGTCGCGCCCGCTCTCACCCTCTCCGATAAAGACTATCAGATGCTTCGTACCGCCGCGCTCGAGATCATCACCGAGCTCGGCATCGAAGGCGGCTGCAACTGCCAGTTCGCGCTGCATCCCGATAGTTTCGAATACGCCGTCATCGAGGTCAACCCCCGTGTGTCGCGCTCCTCGGCGCTCGCTTCTAAGGCGACGGGCTATCCCATCGCCAAAGTGACGACCAAGATCGCCCTCGGCTACACTCTCGACGAGATCAAAAACGACGTCACGGGCAAGACGTTCGCCTGCTTCGAACCCGCCATCGACTACGTCGTCGTCAAGCTCCCCAAGTGGCCCTTCGATAAGTTCCTCTATGCAAAGCGCGAGCTCGGCTCCCGCATGAAGGCGACGGGCGAAGTCATGGCGATCGGCACTTCCTTCGAACAGGCGATCATGAAGGCGGTGCGCGGCGCGGAAATTTCCCTCTCCGACCTCAACCACCCCAAGTTCACGGGAATGAGCCGAGAGGAGTTTCTTTCCGAGCTCCACAAGACGACGGACGAGCGCCTTTTTGCGGTCTACGCCGCTTTGAAGGCGGGCATCACCCCCGACGAAGTTTTCGGCATCACCAAGATCGACCGCTGGTTCTTGAATAAGCTCCTCAACCTCGTCAAGTTCGAACGCTCCGTCACGGGCAAGCAGCTTTCCAAGGAGGAATACCTCGAAGGCAAGAGGCTCGGCTATCCCGATAAGGTGCTCGAAAGTTACAGCGGGCAGGCGCTCCCCATGCATAGGCGCGCGTGCTTTAAGATGGTCGATACCTGCGCGGCAGAGTTCGCGGCGCAGACGCCTTACTTCTATTCGACCTACGACGAATTAGACCACGACGAAGCCAAGCCCTTCGTCGACAAGAGCGAGAAAAAGCGCATCATCGTCATCGGCTCGGGCCCCATCCGCATCGGGCAGGGCATCGAATTCGACTATTCCTCCGTCCACTGCGTGTGGACGCTCAAAGAGCTCGGCTACGAAGTCGTCATCATCAACAACAACCCCGAGACGGTCTCCACCGACTTCGACACGGCGGACAGGCTTTATTTCGAGCCGCTGACCCCCGAAGACGTGCAGAACGTCATCGACATCGAAAAGCCCTACGGCGTCGTCATTACCTTCGGCGGGCAGACCGCCATCAAGCTGTGCGGTTATCTCGATAAGACGGGCGTGCCCATCCTCGGCACAAGTGCGGACAGCGTCGACAGGGC
>DXAJ01000088.1 GCA_019117085.1 Candidatus Gallimonas gallistercoris | reverse complement strand
TGGATTATGCTTTTGAAAACGGATATGCCCGATCCGAATGCAGACTACACCGAAGCGGCTTCTGGAACGTGGGCGCTCGATACGACTACATATGCCACGACGCTTACGGTCACCAATCAGACCGTTGCAGACAGTTTGCCTGAAACGCTTACGGTCACCTGCGACGCCTCGGCCTATCCGGACCTGAAGTATAGTGCAGATGTAACTTATGTGAGTTACGGCATAGAGTTTAAGTTTGCGTTTACGGACAACGAGCCTGTTGAAGAGACGCATTATACTGTATCATTCGACTTCGGAAACGGTCAAATCGTTCAGGTACTCACTTCCACGTTTGAAGCGGCGGACGGCACGAAAAAGGAGTATGTTCCTGCCGTCAGCGCCCCTGCAACCAACAACAGCAATGCGCCCTATGTCCGCGGCAAGCGCTTTGCGGGCTGGGATACCTCCAAAAATCCTGTGCTTGAGGACGGCGTTTCCACGACAAAATTCCTGCTTGATGTCAATTCCAACAGTTATTTCGACGTCGGCGCAATTGAAAAGGATGTCATGGAGGTCACCGATGATATGACGGTATATGCTCGCTGGGTAGAGCCGCAGTGGGTAGAAACCGAGGAAGACCTCCGTAATATGAAGAACGATCTTTCGGGTTGGTATATCCTTAAAAACGACATTGCGCTCACCGAGGAGTGGATGCCGGTCGGAACATATTACGCATCTTATGAATATCTGTCTGCTTCGTGGTGGAAGTATGCTTTCAGCGGTGCGTTGGACGGCAACGGGTATTCTATAAAAGGATTGCATATCACAACGTTTGAACCTTATGGAGACACCGTTCATCCTACCGAAGGATCGGGTAACGGCACGACGGCGCTCTTCGGGAGTATATGTGATGCGGAGATCTCCGATCTTGTCATCGAAAGCCCCGTCATTGATATCGATTACAGCAACGAGCATCACGGCTATGCTGCGGTAGTAGCGGGATTCGCACAGCAATCTCCCAAGATCGTCAACGTACATGTGGTGGACGCGAAGATCGATATTGAAACAACGGATGTTGACTACATCGCGATCAGCGCTTTTATCGGCGGCCATTGGGGCGGAGAGGTAACACACTGTATAGCGACGGGTACGATCAATGTTGTTGCTGCTTATACGGAAACATATGATGTCGGTTCGACAAATCTATACGTCGGCGGCATCGCCGGCGAGGGCTACGGCTGGATCGACGATACTGTCTCCGATATGGACATTTCCCTCACCATTCAGGATGCGCGTGCGGCGGCGGAAGATCCGACGGCAGGTATTACCAACAACGCTTACATGGGCAGCATCGGAGCCAGCACAACGTATACGGAAAATGTTTCGGCAAGTGGCGCTTTGAAACTCGATTTCAGTGCGGTTTCCAATACGCCCGTATCCGCATACCTCGGCGGGATCGGCGGCATCCAGCGCTACGGCTATCTCGATTATTCCGAGACGGATACGCAGATCTCCGTTAAGAGCAATCAAAAAGAGGGGAATACGCTGTATGTCGGAAGCCTCCTCGGCGGCTACGATGCGATCACTTCCATCATCAATTTGCAAGGCTTTAACGATCTGAAAGCACGTCAGTGTACCGATCGCGGTGTTTCTTATACATTGAACACGGCAGAGCAGACGGTTGATTTCATTGGCTATGCCCCTAAGACAGCCGAAGAAATGATGGTAGCGACGATAGTCGCACAGGCGATGGGTATCGATCTCACTCCGTATATGGACGCAGACGGCAACTACACCATCTACGGCACCGACCGCTGCGAACGGGTGATCGGCTGATCGGGAACGAGAAGACGGGCGGCGGAACATCGTCTGCCGCCCGAGCTTCCTTTTTGCAGCTCCCTTTGAATACAACGCCATCGGGCAGGCGCACGGCATCTCGTGTGACCGCCTGCGGCGGAAAATATCAACTTTACGACAGTAAGAGGTTTCTACATGGCATCTAAAAACGGGATGTTGTCATCGAGGATTTTTGATTCTCGGATCAAGTCGGCAAACGTCACGCAAAAGGAGAGGTGGCTGGGCTATCTGCTCGGCCCTGCGGGCGCGATGCTTCTCATCGGCATCATCAATACATACAGCAATAAGTTCTACACCGATGTGATGCAGATCAGCGGGGCGTTCCTCGTCATCTTCCCGCTCGTGTCCAAGATCATCGACGCCATCACCAACGTCATCATGGGGCGCATCATCGAGAGGACAAAGAGCCGTCAGGGCAAGGCGCGGCCGTGGCTCCTCATCGCGGGTCCGCTCATGGTGATCACGGCGATCCTTATGTTTACCGTCCCGAATGCGAGCGACACGGTAAAATGTATCTGGATCTTCTTCAGCTATAACTTATTCTACTCCTTTGCGGTGACCATCTATCTCATGAGCAAGACGATGATGGTGCCGCTCTCTACGCGAAACACCCGCCAACGCGACGGGCTCGCCATGTTCAACAATCTTGGCGAGGCGATCGCGCCCGGGCTCTTCAACATGATGCTCTTTCCCATGCTGATCTTGCCCTGGATGGGCGTCAACCAGGGGCGGTGGATCATGGCGATGGCGATCTTCTCCATCCTCGTCGTTCCGCTCATCGTGATGCAGTACTACTTCACCAAAGAGCGCGTCACGGAAGAGACGCGGGCGATGGGCGAAACGGCAAAGGGCGAACCGCTTTCAAGGCAGGTCAAGGCGTGCTTCTCGAGCCGCTATTGGGTCATCATTATGGCGGTATTCCTCCTGTATCAGTTCTTCAACGCCATGTATAATGCGGGTGCGGTGTATTATGCCGACTGGGTGCTGGGCAGCTATAACGACGGCATCACAATGACGCTCATGTCCGTGGTCGGGTATTTCCCGATGGGCCCCGGGATGTTCCTCATCCTGCCGCTCTGCAAAAAATTCGGTAAGCGCAATATGATGCTCGTCGGAGCAGTCATCGCCGTCGTAGGCAGCCTTTTGGGCTGGGCGTTTGCCGATAATATGGTGGGCGCTCTTGCGGGGCTTTTGATCCGCTGCATCGGCACGCTCCCCAATCTTGTTCTGATGAGCATGGTCGCAGATGCGATGGATCATGTGGAATGGAAGAGCGGCATCCGCTGCGACAGCTTCATGGCGTCCGTTTACACCGTCATCAGCACGCTCGTTGCGGGCTTTGCGCTCAGCATCTTCAATATCGGTATCGACGCGTTCGACTATCAGCCTCCCATCGATATCCCCGAAGGCAGCGGGCTCACGCAGGTCGTGCAGAATGCTTCCATGCAGAACTACTTCGTGTTCATCTGCTTTATCCTTCCCGCCATCATCTTCGTGTGTGTCGCGATCCTCATGGCGTTCTACAACCTGGATAAGAAGCTCCCCGGGATGCAGAAAGACATCGTCGAACGGCATAAGGCAGAGGCGGAGGCAAAGGGGCTTGTGTACGTCGACCCCGTAGAGGCGGAGCGCCTTGAACAGGAGGAGTTCGACCGCATTGCCGAAGAAAACCGCGTCAAAGAGCTCAAAGAAAAGTGCGAAAAGAAGGGGCTCGACTTCGAGGCGGAGAACATCAAGTACCTTGCCGCCAAAGCGGAAAAGGAAAGGAAGTGGCTCGAAAAGCAAGAGGAGAAAAAGCGTAAAGCAGAACTCAGACAGAGCCGAAAGAAGAAATAAGGACGGGATGCGCGTAAAGCCGCCCGCATCATGAAAAACGACAGCGCCTTCCGCGGCAGATATCAAAAGACAGATGTCCGCTGCGGGAGCGGCGCCGTTTTGATAAGGAAGAATATGGCTAAATTACAAGGGAAAAAGAAAGTGATCGTCATCATTGCAAGTGTTCTCGTCGGCTTCGGGCTGTTTGCGCTCTGCGGATTGATGTTTGCAGGCTACCGGTTCGCCTGGGGGCCGTTCTATCCGCTTGCCGACCATTATTTTGCGAAGCTGCCCGGCAACGCGGAGAAGTATGCGGTGGAAAACGTGGAGCCGTTGGAACATTCTCCCTTGGAGGGGATGGATATCGCCTTTCTTGGTTCTTCCGTGACGCTAGGCGCGTCCGCCGTGCGCGACTCCTTCGCCGATTTTATTGCCGTGCGGAACGGAGCCGATTACGTCAAAGACGCGGTCAGCGCAACGACGCTCGTGGAGGAGGGCTTGAATTCCTACATCGCCCGCCTTAAAAAGATGGACACAGAGAGGAATTTCGACCTCTTCGTGGTGCAGCTTTCCACCAACGATGCGTCTACGTCCAAACCGCTGGGTGCGGTCGCGGGCGAGGGGAAGGATTACAATACGCACACCGTCATCGGCGCTGTCGAGTATATCCGCGACTATGTGGAAGAGACGTGGGGCATCCCCGTCGTGTTCTATACCAACGCCTATTATGAGAGCGAACAGTATGCCGACATGGTGGAGGCGCTCAAAGAGGTGCAGGCAGAGTACGGCGAGGACAAGGTGGGCGTAATTGACCTCTATACCGACGAGGCGTTCAACGAGATCACCGAGGAGCAGCGCGAACTTTACATGGCGGATCATATCCATCCGACGCGCGCGGGGTATCTTCTGTGGTGGACGCCCAGGATGGAGGCATATTTGTACGATCATATTGCGGGCGCCTGATCCGCATGATATAATTAAGAGGGGAAACTATGAAAGAGATCGATCTACTTAGCAAGGGCATCTTCAATTCCAAGCTGCTCGACTCGCGCGTGAAGACGCGCGCCGTTACGCGCAAGGAAAAGATTTTCGGGCACCTCATCGGGCCGCTCGGGATGATCTTCATCGTCAATACCATTGCGGCGCTCGTCGAGAAGTTCTTCATGCAGATGGTGGGGCTTACCTATCCCGCGGGGGCGGACGGCACCGCCAACCCCATGGCGGCTGCTTTGGGAAACGACTATCAGCTTGTGATGATGATCATCAAATTTGTCGTCATCGGCGTGAGCGTGCTCAATTCCTGGCTGCTCACCCATACCAAATGCCGGCAGGGGCGACTGCGCCCGTGGTATCTCATCTTCAGCTTCCTGACGATCATCATCGGCGTTCTCATTTTCCTTTTCTCGCCTAACATCATGGGGGAAGCCTATTGGGTGTACTTCTTCATCCTGCTTGCCTGCTATAATACGATCGGGTCGACATACTTCTATGTTTACAAGGATATGATCGTCTCCGTCTCCACGCACGATCCCAAGGAGAAGGCACAGCTCACCTTCATGAGAAAATTGTGCTGGACTTTGATCTCGGGCATCGTCATCGGGCTCATCGTCAACTCGGTGCTCATTCCTTTCTGGCTGCAGAACGATATCAAGGGGTATGCCATTCTCCTCATCGCCATGTCTGTCTGCGCCGTTCCGCTCCTTCTTGTGGAGTACTACTACACGAAGGAGCGCGTCATCGAGGATGCGAGCCTGGAAGCAAAGGACGGGAACGCCAACAATATCCCCCTGAAGGAGCAGCTCAAAGCGCTTCTTTCCAACCGTTTCTGGGTCATCCTTACCGTCATTGCAACGCTTCAGGGCATCATCGATAACTTCAAGGGCGGCAATGTGCAATATTATTACATCCAGTATCTGCTCGGCGGTAATACCAACGCCTCCATGCAGATGATCTATACCATCATCGCGGGCGTGCCTGGCGGCATCGGCGCTTTCATCATCTATCCGCTCTCCAAAAAGTTTGGCATCAAGAACCTCACGATCGGCGGCTATGCCCTCGTGCTTCTCGGCAGCGTCATCGGATGGTGCTTCCCCGATCAGCTCGTTCCCGCACTCATCGGCGGTTTCCTGCGCAACATGGGCTGGCTGCCTAATTCGTATATCTTTATCACGCTGACCTTCTTTGCCTTTGATGACATCGAATTCCGCAGCGGGCTGCGCCTTGAAGGTCTTCTGGGCGTGGGGATCATCGGCGCCATTCAGTCGCTCATCTATGCTCCCTTTGCGGGCGGCTACGAATCGGTGCTCCTCAACATGAACTTTGTTGATAATCTTGAGATCATGCCCGATCCCGCACAGAACATCAAGGATTTCATGACGCTGTGCTTCTATCTCTTTGACATCATCCTTTCGGCGACGGTCATTGTTCTTCTGCCCTTCGTCAATGTGGAAAAGAAACTGCCCGAGATCAACAAAGAGCTCTTGCGTCGAAAGAAAGAAGCCGTGCTTGCGAAGGGCGGTACCTGGATCGAGCCCGAAGAGCAGGACCGCATCGAGCGCGAACAGGCGGCGAAAGAGCACGAAGAGAACCGTATCGCAGACCTCAAAGAACTTTGTGCCAAGAAGGGGCTGGATTTCGAGACGGAGAACAACAAATATCTTGCCGCCGAGGCTGGAAAACAGCGAAAGCGGGAAGAAAAAGAGGCCGCAAAGAAAGCCAAACAAGAGGCGAAGGCCGCGAAAAAGAAAAAATAAAGGTGCAAAATGATCGTAAAATTAAACCGTGGCTGGGAATTCTGCAAAGAGGGGAAGGTGTTTTCCCCCGTCTCCCTTCCGCATGATGCGATGCTCGGGGAACGGCGCTCGCCGACTTCTTTGAGCGGGGAAGCGGGGGCGTTCTTCCCGGGCGGGAAGTACCGCTATCAAAAAAAGCTCACCTTCTCTTCTGAGGAGCTTAATAAGGATATTTCGCTCCTCTTTGAAGGCGTCTACCGCAATGCCGAAGTGTTTGTAAACGGCATCAAAGTCGGTGCGCACAAATACGGCTATTCGGAATTTACCCTCTCTTTGAACGGGGTTGTGAGGGCGGAGGAAAACCTCCTCGAAGTCACCGTCGATAATTCCCTCGTCCCCAACTGCCGCTGGTATTCGGGCGCGGGCATCTATCGCCCCGTGTGGCTCATTGTCTCCGCCAAGGACGCCCCCAAAACCTTGCGGATCGTGACGCGCTCTACCTCTCCCGCCGTTATTGAAGTGACGGCGGACGAGGGGGCGGAGGTGGAAATTTACGACGGCGAAACGCTTGTCGCCAAGGGCGGCGCGGGGGAATTTACGATCCACGATGCCAAGCTCTGGTCGGCGGAAACGCCGCACCTCTACACGGCAGTTGCAAGGCGCGGGGGGGAGGAACTCAAAACGACGTTCGGCATCCGAACGATTGATTGGAACGCCAAAGAGGGCTTCCTCATCAACGGGAAGCGGACGCTTCTTCGCGGCGGCTGCATCCATCACGATAACGGCGTTCTGGGCGCGTGCAGCTATCCCGATGCCGAAGAGCGCCGCGTGCGCATCCTCAAAGAGCAGGGCTTCAACGCGCTGCGCATTTCGCACAACCCCGCCTCGCGGGCTCTCCTCAATGCGTGCGATAAGTTCGGCATGTATGTGCTGGACGAGTGTTTCGACGGCTGGTATATCCCCAAAAACTATCACGACTATTCGCGCGATTTCTTTGAAGGATACAAGGATGATCTCCGCGCGATGGTCGAAAAGGATTATAATCATCCGTGTGTGGTGATGTATTCCGTCGGGAATGAAGTGACGGAGACTGCTTCCCCTAAGGGCGTAAAACTCTGCGGCGAGATGCGCGATCTTCTGCATTCGCTCGATCCGACCCGCCCCGTGACGTGCGGCATCAACGTGCTTTTGGACGTCTATATCAAAAAGGGCATGGGCATCTACCGCGACAAAGGGGAGTACCGCCGCGAGCCGCTGCCCGAAGGCAAGACCTACCGCGAAAAGCGGGCGGGTTCGGCGTTTTTCAACTATTGGGCAGCAAAATTGGGCGGGCTCATGTTTCTCATGAGCAAGGGCAAGACGGCGGAAAAGATCGTTGCGGATATTGCCCCCTCGCTCGATATCGTCGGACTCAATTATGCCTCCTCCCGCTATGACATCGATGTGAAGAAATACCCCGACCGCATGATGGTGGGCTCGGAGACGATGGCGGGCGATCTTCCCTATAACTGGGCGCGCGTCAAACAATATCCGCAGGTCATCGGCGACTTCGTCTGGGCGGCGTGGGATTACTTAGGCGAGGCGTGCATGGGCTGGCACTATCCTTCCTACAAAGGCCTTCCGCTCCTTGCCGAGCAGGGAATGGTCGATATGACGGGCGATCTCTTGGCGCAGATGGCGTTCATGCAGACGGTGTGGGGGATGAGGAAGGTACCCTATCTTGCGGTGCGGCCCGTCAACCACAGCGGCGAGACGCCTGTAAAAGGCGCGTGGCAGTTCACGAACGCCATTGCAAGCTGGAATTGGCAGGGCTATGAAGGCAAAAAGACGGTCGCCGAAGTGTATTCTTCCGCCTATGCCGTGAGGCTTCTTCTGAACGGCAAAAAGATCGGCGAAAAGCGCGTCAAAAAATACAAGGCGCTTTTCAATGTCAGGTACGCGCCCGGGACGCTTGTAGCCGTCGCCCTCGATGAGAGCGGCCGCGAAGTGGGAAGGAGCGAACTCAAAACGGGCAGCCGCGAGACCTTCCTTCGCGTTAAAACGGACAAGACGGCGCTTCATGCGAACGGCGAAGACCTGTGTTTTGCCGAGATCGAGTTTGTCGACAGCCGAGGGCAGCGTAAGCCCTACATCGAACAGCCTGTCGAGCTCTCTCTCACGGGCAGCGGCGCGGAGCTTTTGGGCTTTGGAAGCGCCCTCAATAAGACGAACGAAGGCTTTTTGACGAGAAGGCACAACTCTTACCGCGGCAGGGCGCTCGCCGTGTTCCG
The DNA here is from genome assembly GCA_019117085.1 of Candidatus Gallimonas gallistercoris. Taxonomy (GTDB): domain Bacteria; phylum Bacillota; class Clostridia; order Christensenellales; family Borkfalkiaceae; genus Gallimonas; species Gallimonas gallistercoris. The sequence continues at coordinate 1,003 of DXAJ01000088.1, read as the reverse complement.
CGCGGGGCACGAGGCGGGCAGGCTCACCGTCACCGTTACATCGGCGGGCGTTGTGTCGCAGACCTTCCACATCGATATCAGATAAGGAGAGATACGCATGAAACTTCTTTGTAACCCTTTGGAGATCACCTACAAATACCAGCACCCTCTGCACGGCAAGTATGCCTATAAGGAGGCGGCTGACCCCACGCTCGTCTACTTTAAGGGGAGATATTTCCTCTTTACTTCCAAGTGCGGCGGGTTCTATTATTCGGACGACCTCATAAAATGGGAGTTCCACGAGGACAGGACTTTGGAAATTCACGGCTACGCGCCCGACGTTTCTGTGCGCGGCGAGTGGCTGTTTTTCTGCGCCTCGTCCTATGCAAAGAAGTGTAAAATTTTACGCTCCAAAGACCCGTTCAAAGGCTTTGAGCTCGTCAACGCGCCCTTCGCCTTCTGGGATCCGCACCTCTACTTCGAGGGGGAGAAGGCGTATCTTTATTGGGGTTGCTCTTCCAAAGAGCCCATCCACGGCATCGAGATGGATGCCGAAAGTATGACCCCGAAAGGGGAGCGGTTCGACATCGTTTCCGCCGACCCTGCGCGCCACGGCATCGACGATAAGTCGGTATATGAAGATCGGCGCACCCTCTGGCAGAAATATATTGCCCTGTTTACGGGCAGCGGCACTTTTGTGGAGGGCGCGTTCCTCAACAAGATCGGGGAGAAGTATTATTTTCAGTACGCGACGCCTGGAACGGAGTTTCCGACCTACGGCGATGCCGTGCTTGTGGGCGACAGCCCGAAGGGGCCTTTTATATGGCAGAAGCATAACCCGTATTCCATTGTCCCGAGCGGCTTTACGCAGGGCGCGGGGCACGGCAGCACGTTTGAGGATGAATTCGGCAACCTTTGGCATACCTCCTCGGTGTGCGTGTGCGTCAACCATAACTTCGAGCGCCGTTTGGGGCTCTGGCCTGCGTGCGTCGATGAGGACGGTCTGCTCTACTGCAATCAGTAC
>DXAJ01000087.1 GCA_019117085.1 Candidatus Gallimonas gallistercoris | reverse complement strand
CGGGGTTGTTCTTGGTGCGGCGGGATAAGATCTGCACGACCTTTTCGATCTCGTCGTGCCTGCCGATGACGGGGTCGAGCTTGCCGAGGCGCGCCTTTTCGGTGAGGTCTTCGCCGTATGCCGCGAGCTCGGGGCTGAGCGAGCTCTCCGTCTTTTCCTCCGTCTCTTCCTCGAAGGAGGGGGCGGGGAAGTTTTCTTCGGCGCGGCGCTTCTGGCGGTAGCTTTCCGCCTGTTCCTGCGCCTTCGCCTGCTCTTCGCCGGGAGCAAAGACGAGCTGTTCGACGCGGAGGGAGAGATTGTATAGATCGATGCCCATGCGCTTCAAGATGAGGACGGCGAGGCAGTCCTTCATGGAGAGGACGGCATAGAGCATGTGTTCGGTGCCCGGGATGGTCTTGACGGGGCCGCGGAGGGCGACTTCCGTCGCCGTCGCGAACAGCCGCTTGGTGCGGGGCGTGTAGCCGCGGACCATCGTCGTCCTGTCGATGCTGCGGCGGAATTCTTCCTTGTAGCGCGTCCTGTCCGCCCCCATCTCTTTGAGGAGCCTGCCTGCGGCGCTCTTTTCTTCACAGATGAGGCCGAAGAGGATGTGCTCCGTGCCGATATAGCCCGTATCGTAGGCGTTGGCGATATCGTTCGCATCCTCGATGACGCGGTTCAAGTGTTCGGTATAACGCTTATCCATAAGAGGGTCCTCCCCGTTCAAAACAAAGTATCAGCGCGCATCCGAAAGGCGGCCCCGCCCCTCTTCGGTGATGAGCCCCATGCGGCGCAGGACGTCGCCCACATAGGCGGCGCGGAAGGTATCGTAGCCGCCCTCTTCGAGCGGGCTGCCGTTGATCTGATCGATGTTGGAGGGGCGCATGTCGACGATGAGCCCGTCGAGCTCTTCGAGGCTCCCCGAAAGCAGCCCCAGGGCAACGCCCAGCTTGACGTTTGCCATATAGCGCATGAATTCGCGCATCGTGAGCCTCACGCAGTTGGTGAGGATGCCAAAAGAGCGCAAAACGACGTCGGCGATGCCGATGCGGTCTTCTTCAAGGAGCCGCCTGCGCTCCGTCCGCTCCGCCTCGATGACCTTCAAAACGGCGCCTTCGACGGCGCGCAAGATCTCCTCTTCCGAACGGCCGAGCGTGCGTTCGTTGCTCAGCTGATAGAGCGCGCCCTCCGCCCCGCTGCCTTCGCCGTACGCCCCGCGCACGGTGAGCCCTTCGCGCGAGAATTCCTCCGCGACGGCGCGCATGAGGCCGCTCCGCGCCATGGCGGGCAGAAAGAGCATGACGGACGCCCTCAATCCCGTGCCGAGGTTGGTGGGACACGCCGTGAGATAGCCGAACTGCTTATCGTAGGCGAAGGGGATGGCGGAGGCGATGAGATCGTCGATGCCCGAAAGGCGCTCGTACGCCGTTTCGAGGTCGAACCCCTTCATGAAGTACTGTTCGCGGATGTGGTCCTCTTCGTTGATCATGACGGAGATGCTCTCGTCGCTCGAGATGAGCACCGCCGAGATGGCGCGGTTTTTCCAAAGATCGCGGCTGATGAGATTGCTCTCGCGAAGGGAAGCCGCTTCCTCCTCCGTCACGGTGTTCATGCGGCGGAGCGTGAAGTCCTCCACTCCGCACAATTCGTCGGTGACGAGGCGGACGATCTCTTCGGCGAGCGAGACGTCGAAGAGGCGGTTGGGGAAGGGATAGTCTTCGAAATTGCGCGCGAGGCGGATGCGCGTGGAGACGGCGACGTCCCCTTCCGCCCGTTCATGTAAGGCGTCCGTCCGCAGCGTGCGAACGGGTTTGAGCGCTTCCGTCTTCGTCATACCCGCTCCCCGCGGATGGCTTTGTTGAGCGAGCGGATCGCTTCGCCCAGCCGTTCCGCTTCGCGGTCGTCCCCGCGCCGCAGCGCCTCTTCGAGCCGCCCGCGCAGGCGCGCCCGTTCGAGGAAGAGTTCGTAATTTTCCCCCGCGTCCGCGCCCGGGGTCTTGCCCGTGTGCGCGGTGCCGCCCTGGATGCCCTTGACGGCGGGGGTGAGCTCGCGGCGGAAAAAGCGGTAGCATTCCGCGCACCCCACGAGCCCCGTGCGGCGGTAGTCTTCGAGCGCCATGCCGCAGGAAGGACAGCGGCGCGCTTCCGCCCGCGCCGCCGTGAGCGCCGCGTAGCATTCGGGGCAGAGCACGGCATCGTACTCCTTCCCCCCCGCCGCGATGTGATATTTGGATGCGGGCCTGCCGCACTGCGTACAAACCATGGAACGCCTCTGAAACGCGGGAAGGAGCGGGCGCATCCCCTTCTTCCCGATATGCTATCATTATATCATGTTTTGCGAAGTTGTCAACCGCCCGATTTCGCAAGGCGCAAAAAACAAGCAAAAAGGCGGGCTTTTAACCCGCCTTACGGCTGTTTTTCCTTCATTTGCGGCATTTTTCGGGATGATGCGCGAGGAGATAGTCGTACGCCTCCTTCACGGGCGTGAAGCCGTGATCGCCGTAGGCACAGGTGAGGATGAGCGCGGGCTTTTCTTCGGGCGTCTTGTCGGTGCCCTCTCTGCCTTCGAAGAAGGAGACGCACTCGACCTCCTCCCAAGTCAAATAGCTGCTCTCCGCGCGCGTCGCCTTCTTATCCCAGATGCCCTCCCGGAAGAGGATGAGCTCGGTGCGCGCCCTGCAATAGCCGACGGCGCCGTGGATGAGGAGATAGACGCCGAAGCAGCTCAGCACGATGCCGATCGTGCGGTTTGCAAGGACGGCGACGACGATGCCCCCGACAAGCAGCCCCGCGCCAAGGAGAAGGAAGGGAAACCGGCGGCGGCGTTTTTCCGCATCGGGGAGCACGAAGCGCTGCTCTTTTTGGGGCTTTTGGGGTTTTGCGCCCTTCTCCCCCTTTTCAACGGGGGCGGGCGTTTCGCCGACGAGAGAAAGCCCGTGAGAAGATATGCACGCTTTGAGGCGCTCCTTGCCCTGCGTTTCGATGAGGGCGGGCGGCTCGCCCTTCTGCGGCTTTTTGCTGAGGTAGTGCGCGGGGATCTCGAAGAGGATGCGCCACTCCCCTTTTTCCTTGGGCGCATGGCGGACGAGGACGGAAAAAAAGCGCATCTCTTTGAAAGGAACGCGGATGCGGCGCTCCTTCTTTTGACGGTCCTGCCCGTGCAGAACGAGGGCGTCCTCCGAAAACGTCGCAAGCGTGCCTTCGCCCACGGTGAAGCTCTCTTCGCTGTCCGCTCGCTCCGAAAAATCGCGCTCTTCGTCCTCCGCCTTCACGGAAGCGCGGAAGAGGGCAAACCCGACGCCGCCGAGCGCTGCCGCGCCCAGCATCCCCCCGAGCGCTAAAAAGCCGAGGAGATAGAAGTTTTGGTTGCCGAGGCCGAGCATGACGAGGCAGACGATCGCCCCGATGACGAGGAGAAGGGCGAGGATGGCTGCCGTCCAGGCAAGGGCGGTGAGCGCTTTGCGGCGTTTTGCGGCGCGCTCCGCCTGCCGAATGAGAAGTTCGTTCATATGTTATTCCTTGAAGCGCGCGCCCTTGCGCCAGACGAAGAAGAAGAGCGCGAGAATTTGCAGCGGGATGCCGATGAGGAAGATGAGCCAGATGTTCTGCCCGAAGACGAACGCCGTCAAATAGATGCACAAAAGGACGGTCCAGATGAGGACGGTGAGCGAGATGATGCGCACCCACTTCCACTTCCAAACGGCGCTGAACACGAGCACGACGACGGCGGACGCCGACACGGCATAGACAAAAACGAGCCAGGTGTGCGGGAGCGAATTGTTGCCGAAAATGCCCAAAAAAACATAGAGAACGACTGCCGTGAGCCAGCACAGCCCCACGGAACAGAGGAGGGTGATGACGCGCTGTTTGAGGCGGAAGCGCTTTGGCATGATGACTTCGTTCTTGGGCTCGTGAGTAAGTTCGTCGAGCGTGACGCCGAAGAGCTCGGAAAGGCGCACGAGGATGCGGACGTCGGGGATACCGTTGCCCTGCTCCCATTTGGAGACCGATTTATCGGAATAGTTGAGCCGTTCCGCAAGTTCGGACTGCGTCATGTTCGCCATCTTGCGAAGCCTCATGATGTTTTTGCCGATGATCTCGGCAAGGCGGTCCTGATCTTCTTCCATGCCTCGATTATACGCAAAAAAGCGGGAAAAGTCAACCGTTCTACTGTGAGTAGAGCGTGAAATGCGCACTCTACCGCGCCAAAACGCGGCAATAGAGCGAAGAAAAGAAAAAGTAGGTTGATTTTTCGCCCGCGCCCTAGTATCATGGAAGAGAAGATGACGCCGCGCCGCAGCGCCGCCTGCATCGGTATTTGCGGCAGGGGCCTCCCATCCCCGAGGCGCAGCTTCGGAAGGGCGTATGCCCTTCCTCCCTCTCCATTCTTTGTAAAGGCGCCGCCGCGGCTCAGGCCGCGGCGGCGCTTTCCTCTTCCCGCAAAACTCGCCATGCGATTTTTGCGGGAGCCCTGCAAGCCAAGAAAATAGATGCTCACCCCTTACACAGGGGAGGCTATCATAAGGAATCTTTTCCAAAAATAACTTCCGCGAGGAGGGTTTCCCTCCGCTGCGGGACTCAATTTGTGCCATACTTGGCACTTATTGTCTAATAAGGATAAAAAGGGGCGCGGGCGATATCGCTGCTTCAAATCAACTGTCTCCACCCCTCGCCGCGAAGATTTCCCGAAGGGAAAGATTTGCGGCGAAAATAAGAAAAGAACGGGCGGCAGCGCCGCCCATCCTTTTTGGTTGTTTGTAAAATTACTTGCCGAAGTATCTCTTGAGCAGGCCCTTGACGCCTGCGCCGTGGCGCGCTTCGTCCTTTGCCATCTCGTGCACGGTGTCGTGGATGGCGTCGTAGCCGAGCTCCTTCGCGCGCTTTGCGATCGCAAGCTTGCCTGCGCACGCGCCCGTCTCGGCAGCGACGC
>DXAJ01000086.1 GCA_019117085.1 Candidatus Gallimonas gallistercoris | reverse complement strand
ATATGTTCAAAGCAGACGATTACAGATTAAAAATAAAGGCGCTCGAAGAGACGCTCGGCGAGGCGAAGTACGCCCTCGACATCGACGCGATCTCCGAAAAGCTCAAAGAACTCAAAGCCGAGCAGGAAAAGCCCGAAGTGTGGCAGGACTTGGAGCGTTCCGCCAAGATCGGGCGGGAAATTTCCTCCATCGAGGGCAAGATCGCCTCTTACATGAAGGGCAGGAAGGCGCTCGACGACGCGAACGAGATCATCGATCTCATCGAAGAGACGGAGGAAGAGGACCTCGTGCCAGAGCTCGACCGCATGATGACGGACGCCGAAAAGGACATCGAAGAGATGCGCATCCGCGCCCTCCTTCGCGGCAAGTACGACGGCAACAACGCGCTCATGTCGCTGCACGCGGGCGCGGGCGGCACGGAGGCGTGCGACTGGTGCCAGATGCTCTACCGCATGTACTGCCGTTATGCCGAAAAGAGCGGCTATAAAGTGACCGAGATCGACCGCCTCGCGGGCGACGGCGCGGGCCTCAAATCGGTGGACTTCAAGGTGGAAGGGGAGAACGCCTACGGCTACTTGAAGGCGGAGATCGGCGTGCACCGTTTGGTGCGTATCTCTCCCTTCGACGCCAACAAGCGCCGCCAGACTTCCTTCGCCTCCGTCGAAGTCATGCCCGAAGTGGACGACGACGGAGAGGTGGAGATCCGCGACGAGGACATCCGCATCGACGTCTACCGCTCCTCGGGCGCGGGCGGGCAGAAGGTCAACAAGACGGAGACCGCCATCCGCATCACGCACTTCCCGACGGGCATCGTCGTCACCTGCCAGAACGAGCGCAGCCAGCTCCAAAACAAGGAGATGGCGTTCAAGTATCTTCGCAGTAAGCTCATCGAAAAGCAGATCGAAGAGCGCATGGCGGCGGAAGCGGCGCTCAAGGGCGAGACCAAGAAGATCGAGTGGGGTTCGCAGATCCGCTCCTACGTCTTCTGCCCCTACACCCTCGTCAAGGACCACCGCACGGGCTACGAAGTGGGCGACGTGCAGGCGGTGATGGATGGGGAGATACAGGGATTTATCATCGACTATTTGAAAAAGTCTTGACCCTGCTGCGCATTTGCAGCGTAATACGGTGTCGCGTTTGCGCGCTCCTTGGTCACTTACCTCTAAGTAAGCTCCCTTCGTCGCTTGCGCACGCTCCTTGTCTTACTTGCAACTGCTGTGCAGGGGACCCGCTTCCTTTCTTGGCTCCTTCCCTGAGGGGCGAGAAAGAGCTTTCTTGGCAAAGCCCCGGTGGGGCTTTGACCGCTTTCGAGCTTGGAAACGGCACATGGAGCGTGCCGTTTCCTGACCGAGCGCGGTTTCCACCGCGCGAGAAGCTGTCGAGCGTAAGCGAGACTGAGGGAGTCGCCTTATTGTAAAAAGCGGGGCACTCCGCAGTGTATTTCCGATCAAGCGTCTTCTTATTTTGTTGGAGCCGTGACGGAAGGAGTCACCATATTTCACCATGAACATCATTTTACCGCGCGTGCTGAAAGAACAGCCGCTCATCCTCGGGATCGAATCTTCCTGCGACGAGACCGCCGCCGCCGTCATTTCGGGCAGGCGGCTTTTGTCCGATGAGATCGCTTCCTCCGCCAACATCCAGGCGCTCTACGGGGGCGTCGTGCCCGAGATCGCATCCCGCGCCCATACGGACGCCGTCGATCTCGTCGTCGGACGCGCCCTCAAAACGGCGGGCGTCCAAAAGGAGCAGCTCGACGCCGTCGCCGTCACCTACGGGGCGGGGCTTTTGGGCGCGCTCCTCGTGGGGCTCTCCTTTGCGAAGGGGCTTGCCTACGGGCTCAACATCCCGCTCATCGGGGTCGATCACATCCGCGGGCATCTCTCCGCGGCATATTTGGAAGACGAGACCCTTCGTCCGCCCTTTGTAACGCTGCTTGCAAGCGGCGGGCATACGGCGGTCATCTATACGAAGTCCGCGCTCCAATTCGAAGTGCTCGGCGGCACGCTCGACGACGCGGCGGGGGAGGCGTTCGATAAGGTCGCGCGCGTTCTCGGGCTCCCGTATCCGGGCGGCCCGCACATCGAGGCGCTCGCCCGCGAGGGGAGCCCCGTCGTGCATATGCCCAAGATGCTCAAAGGAGAGGGTGGCTACAACTTCTCTTACAGCGGCTTAAAAACTGCCGTCATCAATTACTGCCACACGATGGAGCAGCGCGGGGAGGCATGGAGCCGTGCCGACGTCGCCGCCTCCTTCCAGAGCGCCGCGCTCGATATCCTCGTGCAGAAGACCGTCGAGGGCGCGCTCGAAAGAAAGGTCACGACGGTGACGGCGGGCGGCGGGGTCATCGCCAACGGGTACCTCCGCGAAAAGCTGTCAAAAGCTTGTAAGGCGCACGGGCTCAAACTCGTTCTGCCCGTCAAAAAGCACTGTACGGACAATGCCGCCATGATCGCCGCCGAAGGGCTCATCCAATACGAGGCGGGCAACTTTTCCCCGCTGTCCTTGAACGCCTGCGCCAGCATCCCCTTAAGGTAGTTTGAAAAAGTAGAAAAACGCCCGCGCCGTTTCAACGGGGCGGCGTTTTGTTTATATAATAGTGATATCATCCGGGAGGCAACTTATGAAAGTTCTCATGGTAAACGGCAGCGCAAAGGCTGCGGGCTGTACCTTTACGGCACTCACCGAGGTGGGCAAAGCGCTCAACGAAGAGGGCGTTGACTACGAAATTTTCGGGCTCGGCGCAGGTGCTATGCGCGATTGCATCGGCTGCGGGAAGTGTTCGGACAAAGGCTGTATCTTCGACGACGATGCCGTCAACGAATTTCTTCAAAAGGCGCGCGAGGCGGACGGCTTCGTCTTCGGCTCGCCCGTCTACTATGCGCACCCGAGCGGACGCATCCTCTCCTTTTTGGACCGCGCCTTCTATGCGGGCAGCCGCAACAGCGCGGGCAGTCCCTTTGCGGGCAAGCCCGGGGCGGCGGTCGTCTCGGCGCGCCGCGGCGGCACGACGGCTTCCTTAGACGTCCTCAACAAGTACTTCACGATCGCCTCCATGCCCGTCGTGGGTTCTTCTTATTGGAACATGGTGCACGGCAGCAAGCCCGAAGACGTCCTCGAAGACAAAGAGGGCGTTCAGACCATGCGCAATCTGGGGCATAATATGGCGTGGATGCTCAAACACCTGCGCGAAGGCTTCCCTTCGCAGGAGAAGGGCGCGCGCACCAACTTCATCCGCTGATATGTTCCGCGCGCTCCGAAGAAAAAAACAAGCTCTTTCGCAAGAGGAGTGCGAGGCGATCTTAAAAAGAGGGGAGACGTGCGTCCTCGCGCTTGCGGGAGATGACGGCTATCCCTATGCCGTTCCCGTCAACTACTGTTATGTGGAGGGCAAGGTCTACATCCACTGCGCGAAGGAAGGGCACAAGATAGACGCCGTCCGCCGCGACCCGAAGGCGAGCCTCACCATCATCGACTGCGCAAAGGTGCTGCCCGAGGAGTATTCCACGCATTATCAAAGCGTCATCGCTTTCGGCAGGATGCGCATTTTGGAAGAGGAAGGGGAGATGCGCCGCGCCATCGAGGCGTTCTCGCTCCGCCATTCGCCCAAGGTGCCCGAAGACGAGCGTGAGAGGGTCATCGCCCGCTGGATGCCATCCGTCGCCGTCATCGAGTTTACGCCCGAATATGTGAGCGGAAAGCGTTCCAGGTACTGAGTTCGTTTCGAGGAATTCTTTTTGCGAGGGTAAAAATTCCCCCGCGATGAGAGGGGAGAAAACGCAGCCGCCGCGCGCTCATTGAGCGCGCGGCGGCTTTTCATATTATTAACATCTTATTTCTCTTCGTCCTTGGATTTTTCCGTCTTGGCGGGCTTCTTGTCATCCGCTTTTGTGGACTTTTTGTTTTCGTCCTCGTCGTCTTCGTCGCGTTTCTTCTTGGACTTTTTGCCCTCGTCGTCATCCTCGTCCTTGGGCTGCTCCTTCTTGAAGACGCGCATCTTTTCGATGCGGTGTTCGGCGACGCGGAGCACTTCGACCTTCACATATTCATCCTCGCACTCGGCGGTCGTGCCGTCGTCGGGGACTTCGCCCAGCATCTCGCACACATAGCCGCCGAAGGTCTCGTAGTCGTAGTCCTCTTCCTCGTCTTCGGGGAGCTTCAAGCCCATCGCCTCGATTACGTCGTCGAAGGGCGCAAGGCCGTTGATCTCCCACTCGTTCTCGCCCACCTGCTTGATCTCGAACTTGGACTCTTCGCCCTTTTCGTTGAGGTCGCCGACAAGGAGCTCGATGAGATCGTGCAGCGTGATGATGCCGTTTATGCCGCCGTATTCGTCGAGGACGATCGCAAAGTATTCGCGCGTCGTCTTCATGCGGTAGAAAAGATCGTCCGCCTGCATGGTCTCGGAGATGAACATGGGATCGACGATCGCCTGTTTTTTGACGTTCTCGGGCGATTTATCGTCGAGGCGGAAGTAAATCTTCGTATTGAGCACGCCCGTCACGTCGTCGATGTCCTTGCCGCAGACGGGGTAGAAGGTATGATAGCTCTTTTTGATGGTCTCTTCCCAGACGGAAGGATCGTCGCGCTCGAAGAGGAAGTCGACGTCCTTTCTGTGCGTGCACACTTCGCCGACGTCGTTCTCCTTGAAGTCGAAGATGTTCTGGATGAACTCGTTCTCCTTCTCGTCGATGGAGCCCTTCTCGCTGCCCGCTTCCGCCATGAGCATGATCTCTTCTTCGGTGACTTCCTCGCCCTGATCTTCGGGCTTGATGCCAAACAGGCGCAAAATGCCGTTCGAAGATACCGTTAAAAGCCACACGAGGGGCGCAAACAGCACCGAAACGAAGCGCAGGATGCCCGAAAGCCCGCACGAGACTTTTTCGGGGTTGCGCATCGCGATGCGCTTGGGCACGAGCTCGCCGAACACGATGGAAAAGTAGGAAAGGACGAGCGTGATCAGAATGAGGCAGATGGTTTCGAGCACTTCAAAGCTCATCGGAAGCCCCGCGTCGATGATGGCTTGTGCGAGGGGTTCCGCAAAGTTATCCGCCGCGAACGCACTGCCGAGGAGCGATGCGAGCGTGATGGCGACCTGGATGGTGGAAAGGAAGCGCGAGGGGTTTTGCGTGAGCCTGACGATGCGTCTTGCTCTGCGGTTCCCGTCTTCGGAAAGCTTTTCCATCTTGGTCTTGTTGGCGGAAACGACTGCGATCTCCGCACACGCGAAGACGGCGTTGAGGGCGATGAGTACGACCTGCAGGATAAGAGATATGGCTATGTCGCCGGCGTTCATGGTGAGTTTTGCATAAGGGCATATGCCCGTGGGTGGAAGCGGAAAAGTGGGAATGGATTGCTCTTCCGATTTTTTACAACACAAAAAACATAACCCGCTCCCGCTTTACGCAAGGCAAGTTATGTTCCGAAAAGGCACTGTGAAGTTCCGCGATCGTCGCGGCACGCTGCTTTCGCTGCCGTCCACTATGCTTTGATCCTCCTATAAAGCTATCATAACACACCGACCCGCCCTTGTCAAGAGTTTTATGAAAATTTTTTACAAATTCGGGGGATAGGGGTTGAAATGCTGTCGTGGTTATGGTAGAATGTCGGTAGCTAAATTTGAGGAGGGCTGACTTTGAATACACTGCAGCAAGTGCTTTTGCTCGATATCGAAGAGTTTTTTTGTTACGTTAAATCGATCCGCTATGGTTATCAAGATACGGAGAGAAAAATACACATCATTTCGTTATCGGATAACTATGCCGATATGAAAGAAAGGGGAAGATACGTTTTTTCTTCTCCGGAAGAGGTTGTTAAAAACAACTGCGGTTGGTGTTGGGATGTTGCCGAACTGATCGCCTGTTATTGCGAATACAATCGAATAGAGTACAAAAAGTTTTTTTTGGAATATCGTTCATCTGAACTGCATCAAACACATACACAGATATTTGTTTGTCATAAAGGACAATGGTATGAGGCGCCCGATAATACCTCGCCGCTGAACTTTGGGGAAGCCGGATGTGTCGACGCAAAAAAATGTGTTCTTACATTGATCGAAAGTTTTGTTGCCTATTTGAAAAGTGTTTTGAAAGAAAAATATGATGAAGCGGCTTTTCTTGTTAAAGAAGTGACTTGTCCTGTTCCCAATGGTATTTCAGAAGAGGAATATTTAGAGCTCGTCCGGCATGGTTGAGCCGCCGCGCTACTCAATAACGCCCGAGCACGTCCGTTTTTTTGCCTTTGCGGCGAAATTCTACTTGCATTCGACAGCCTTCTAACCGTGGTGGTTGACATTTTGGCGGCCCTCCCTTATACTGAAATTGAAAAGGGGGTGAAGCGCATGACGGCATTCGGGAACTTTTTGTACGAACTCCGCAAGGAGAAGGGTTTGACGCAGCAGGAGCTTGCAGAAAAGCTCAACATCACCAACAAGGCGGTGAGTAAGTGGGAGACGGGCGAAGCCTTCCCCGAGACGGCGCAGCTCGTGCCCCTTGCCGATATTTTCGGCGTCACCGTCGACGAGCTCCTCCGCGGCAAACGCAGCGCCGAAAAAAGCACGGGGAGCCTTTCGGCAGTTCCTGTTTCGGAGCAAGCGGTGCCCGCGGCGGAGAGTGCAAGGGCAAAGAGGCGGCTTCCCAAACGGGCACGGATCTTCTTGTGCGCAGCTGCGGCAATCGTCGTGGCTCTCGTGTGCGCGATCGTTCCCGTCGTTTCCTGTGCGAACAATATCTTCCGCGCGGGGAAAGTGGAAAAGATCGCCGTCGGCGACGATATTTCCCGCGTCTATGAGATCTTGGGCGAGCCAGATGATGAAAACGGTTCCCGCTTCGAGTACTACGATCAAAACTACGAAAAGCTTCGAAAGGAGCTTCAAGAGTGGATGGAAGGGAAGAGCGATCCTGCTGCGGCTCTTGAAAGTTTCAAACAAATTTCCAAGCGAGAATTCGGTTACGTCCGTGTGACGTTCTCGTCGGAGCAAGTCACGTCGGTACTGCTCGATACCACCGTCACGGCGGCGGGCGCAGGAGAAAAGCGGCTTCGGGAAGTGAGCCTTGTCGATTGGTCGCTCGTGAGCGCAAATATCGTCTATCGGGCATATTATACCGACGGCAGCTATTTCCTCGGCGGCGCGGAAGGAACGTTCTCTTCTAAAATCGACGGCGAGAGCGTGACGGTCTTTGCCTCTTGGACGGACGAATTCGGCAACGTCTGCTCCGTCCCGCTCGATAAAGCATAACGCGCGTTCTTTTCTTTACGCCTTATGATATAGCTCCAACTCTTCATAACAACAAAGACCCCGAGACGGCAAAAATGCCGTCTCGGGGTCTTGGCGCGGTGAGAGGGATTTGCGCCTTTGGCGGCGCGCCCCGGTGAACAGCCCACCGGGCTGTTCAGTTTGCGCCCATCCGATATGTTTCCTAACAATTCGCGCGCAAACCGCTCGCTCTCCGCTCGCGCCTCCACCCTCAAATCCCTCTCAAAAACGGTACAACGGAAAAGGGAGCTGACGAAAGTCAACTCCCTTTTCCATGGCGCGGTGAGAGGGATTTGAACCCTCGCACGCTGTAACACGTCTACGCCCTTAGCAGGGGCGCCCCTTGAGCCTCTTGGGTATCACCGCATGTCAAGTTTGTAAAAAATATTCCCTTTCGCACCGCCGAGGCGTTCTTGTATCCGCCCCGCAGGCACTGTAACAATATAGCATACTTCGCCCCGAAAGTCAAAGTTTTTTCCAAAGAAAGTAAAAAACTCCGAAAAAATTTCTTTCTCCTCTTGCGGCGGGCGGGAAAGTATGCTAAAATAGATGGGATAAGTGAAAGCAAGGTCAAAATAAGGAGAAACTGCTATGAACATCTGGCACGATATCGATCCCTCACGCATCACGCCGAGCAATTTCGAAGCGCTCGTCGAGATCCCCAAGGGCTGCAAGGCGAAGTACGAGCTCGATAAAGAGACGGGCATCTTAAAGCTCGACCGCGTGCTCTACACTTCCACGGTCTATCCCGCCAACTACGGGTTCATCCCGCGCACTTTGGCGGACGACGGCGACCCTCTCGATGTCCTCATCCTCTGCAACGAGTCCATCTATCCCATGACCCTCATGAACTGCTATCCCATCGGGGTCATCAAGATGATCGACAGCGGCGCTTTGGACGAGAAGATCATCGCCATCCCCTTCAAGGATCCCACCTACAACAGCTATTACGACATCCACGAGCTGCCTCAGCATATCTTCGAGGAAATGATGCACTTCTTCGAAGTGTATAAGTCGCTCGAACACAAGAAGACGACCGTGCGCGAGATCGCGCACCGCGACGACGCCGTGGAGATCATCAAAAAGTGTATCAATGCGTACAACGCGAAGTACGCAAAGTGAGGGGAGCTATGAAGATCGTATTTTTCGGCGACTCCATCACAGAGTCCGGTCGCAACCTGCTCGATCCCAACGATCTCGGCGTGGGCTATGTCAAGATCGCGGCGGGCAAGCTCCGCCTGCTTTACCCCGACGAGAAGATCGAGATCGTCAACCGCGGCGTGGGGGGCAACCGCACCGCAGACCTTTTGGCGCGCGTCAAAGAGGACGTCATCGACGAACACCCCGACTTCATCGTACTGCAAGTGGGCGTCAACGACGTGTGGTGCCGCTTCTCGCTGGGTGAGGTCGTCACCCCCGAACAATTTGAAGCGAACTATCGCGAACTTGTCAAGGAGCTCAAAGGAACGGGCGCCAAGCTCTTCCTCGTGCAGCCCTATGTGCTGCCCATCGGCGACAAGCAGCGCTTCCGCCCCTTCCTCAACAAGTTCCTTGCGATCATCCGCGCCATCGCCGAAGAGCAGGAGCTCACCCTCATCCCCGTGGACGAGATCTTCACGGGCGTGACGCAGGACATCGACCCGAGGCAGTTCTCGACAGACGGCGTGCATCCCACGCACCGCGGCTGCCGTTATATTGCAGACCTCGTCATCAAGGAGCTGAGGAAGTACCTCGGCTGAGGACGGCGCGGCGTCATAATATCGCGGCGGGCGGGGAGCCCTCCCGCTTTTCTCGGAGCCAAAGGGAGCAAAAGGAGCAGATCGATGGAAAAGACCAACGCCATGCGCATTTTAGAACGGGCGGGCGCAGAGTACAAGGTGCATACCTATGAGGGCGGCGCGCTTTCGGGCAAGGAAGTGGCGGCAGTTTTGGGGCAGGACCCCGAGCGCGCCTTCAAGACGCTCGTCACCGTGGGCAGCCCGAGAAAATACTATGTGTTCGTCATCCCCGTGGCGGCGGAGCTCGACCTCAAAAAGGCGGCAAAGGCGGCGGGGGAGAAGTCCGTCGAGATGCTGCCGCAGAAGGAGCTCTTCCCGCTCACGGGCTATGTCCACGGCGGATGCTCGCCCCTCGGCATGAAGAAGCTCTTCCCGACCTTCTTCCACGAGACGGCAAAGGACGGCCCCCTCATGATGAGCGCGGGCAAGGTGGGCGTGCAGCTCGAAACGACGTTCGAGGCGGTGAAAAGCGCCATCCCCGCCGGACTTTGCGACCTCATCCGCAGTTAAATTTTAAGAAGCGTGCGTCCGCGGGCGGCTTTGAGCCGCCCGCGGGCGCTTCTTATTTCGTGCCGCCGCGCGCCGAAAGGCGCGCGGCGGCACTCCCTATATTCTTTTTACGCCGTCTTCATGAGTTTGACGGCAAGCACCGTCATGTCGTCCTCCGCCTTCCCCCGGTAACAGCTGAGCGCCTTTTTGAGCACTTCTTCGGCGAGCGACTGCGGGTTGATGGGGCGGAGCGCGCTTAAATAAGCGTAGAGTTCCGCCGAAGAGCCGAACGCCTGCGTCACGCCGTCGCTCATGAAGAGCATGAAGTCCCCCGCATGCAGCGTCGCGCGGAGCGTCGCGGGGTGCACGGCTTCCAGCATCCCCAGGGGGAGAGATTCGCCTTCGAGCACTCTCAGCTCCTCCTGCGCCAGAATAAAGCCGACGGGCGAGCCGATCTTGACGATGTCCGCATCTCCCGTATCGAGGTCGACGGCGGCAAGGTCCAAACAGGAAAACCGTTCCTCGCCCGAATAGGAGATGAGGCGGTTGACGGTGGAGAGCACCGTCTCGGAAGGCATCTTTGCCTTATAAAAGCTTTCGAGCAGGGTCAGCGTGCGGTCGGAAACATCGCGCGCATCGGCGCCGCTGCCCATCCCGTCCGAAAGCGCGACGAGAAAGCGCCGCTCGTCGATCTTTAAGACGGAGTAAGTATCGCCGCTTCGCGTCTCTCCTTCCTTCGGCTTCGTCGCAACGCCGAACGCCGCGTCAAACTCGGGCTTTCTTCTCAGCACGAAGCAGGCGCTCGTGGGGGAGAGGACGATCTTTTCCGCCAGAGAGAGGGGCACCCCGAGGGCGGCGCTCGCGACCGAGCACAGCCGCTTGGCGCTCACCGTCTGCGGCAGGGTGAGGCTCACGGTGACCGAGCCCCCTTCTCCGTACACGAACACTTCCGAACTCAAAATGCCCGCCTGCGCCAGCGCGCCCGCGAGTGCGTTTTCCCCCTCCGAAAAGACGCACTCCTCGCTCTGCTCGAGGGCGATGTCGCGCAAAATTTCGCTCACGCCGTGCGCCTGTTCTGCAAGGATCCTGCGGCTTTCGCGGGCGCTCTCCTCCTCGCGCACCGTGCCCTGGTATTGGGCGAGCAGGCGGTTGCAGGCGAACAGCAGCCCCGCGGCGTTGCGGCACCCCGCGCCGAGGTCGGCGGGAAGGTCGACGAGGCTCACCTGCCCCTTGACGGCACCCACCGAGACGAGGCGGTCCATCGAGGCGAACAGCCCCTCCTTTTCGCAGCGCTGTCTTCCTTCACAGTCCGTGCAGATGGTATATCTCAGCTCCTGAGCAAGAGCGGCGGCGGTATCCCGCTTTCCGTCCTCTTCGGAAAAAGCCGTCTCGATCTCGCGGAAGAGGGAGGAAACTTCATACAGCCGTTCCCCGACGGCGCGGCGGCTGCGGTTGATGGCGATGCGAGGAAGGGTGCGTTCGCGGTAAAAGAGCAGCGTGCGCTTGGCGCGGCGATAGAGCTTTTCGGGCAGGGCGATGGTCAAAATGACGGCGACAAGGCAGGCGGCGAGCGTAAAGACGATGCGCGCCGTGCTCTCCGCATACAGCCCCTCGAGCGCCATCGCGGCGGGGAAGCACAGGAGAAGGGAGAGCGCCGAGGCGATGCGCCCGTACGGGGTGAGGAGCAGGGCGACGCACGCGCAGGCGGAAAAAGTCGCCATCGGCAGAAGATCGGCGTGCGCAAGGCAGAGGGGGAGCGAGAGCACGACGGAGAGAGGCACCGCGGCGGCGTTTTTCAGAAGCTGCACGGCAAGCAGGAGCGCCGTGAGCGAAACGGCGTAAAAGGCGGGCTCGCCGAGCGCCGAGCACATCCCCGCGCCCCAAAAGAGCCACAAAAGGGAGACTTCCAGAAGCTGGGCGGCGGTGAGGCGGCAGCGGAAGGCGCGCGTCATGAGTGCGTCCAGCCCGCCCTCGAATAAAAGGGCAAGCGCCGCCGTCAAAAGGGAAAGCAGCGCCTTCTGCCATGCGGGAGAGAGGGGCAGCGCATACCCCGCATGGGGGAAAAGGAAGGCAAAGGGGAGCTGGGCAAGGACGAGAAGGACATACTTTTCCCACGTTATCTTGCGCTTCAAGCGCTTGAAGAGCCAAAAACCGCCCGAAAGAAGGACCGCCTGCAAGAGGGCGGAGAGCATCGCCATCCACGAGAGGGCGGAAATTGAGGCGAGAAGATGGGAAGCGGCGGCAAGGAGCGGGTCGAACCCGCAGGCGAGCGCGGCATAAAGAAGCGCTGAGGAGAGGGGCTCCCGCATGGGTAGCGCAAAATTGAGCATCACCATGGCGGCGAGCAGCGCACAGTATTTTCCCGCCGTTCGGAGCGTGAGCGGGGTCGTGAAGACGGTTCCTTTCATAGACCACCTCGGGCATGATTTCCTCCATTATAAGTGTGCCGAGGGGGGAAACGGGAAGAACTTGCGTCTTTGTTTGTCGGAAAAAGCAAAAACCCCCGCAGGGGGGGTAAGCGAAACAGAACGGCGGCGCGGCGGCGGGCATATGCCCGCCGCCGCGCCGCCGAAACATTTACTCGTCCCGCGTGTAGATGGCATCGACGATGAGCTCCGCAAGCAAGCCGATCTCCTCGCAGCAGTCGCCCTCTAACCATTTCATCGAGACGTTATACAGCATCCCTGCATAGAGATAGGGAAGATAGGGGTTTTCCCCGGGGTGTTCCTCTTCAAAGGTGCGTGCAAAATTCTGATTAAGGAAATCAAGATAGAGATCGCTCAGATGCGCCTGTTTTATCAGTTTGAACGGCTCTTTCTGTTTTTGGAACATAGCGAGAACATCGGTCACTACCTGAACGTAGTCCTCTCGGCAGCGGGGATAGATGTGGCGGGCAAAGACGAATTCACGCGTATTGTGCTCGAAATAATAGACGATGACGTCTTCCTTGCTTCGGAAGTAGCGGTAGAAGGTCGCCCGTCCCACCCCTGCTTTTCGAACGATGTCGGTGACGGCGATCTTTTCGTACTCATATTCGTGCATCAGCTTGAAAAGCGCCGTTACGATGTAGTGCCGCGTGTAGTCTTCGGGCGCAGGTCGTGCGTATTGCATGAGACAAATTCCCCCCGTATGTTTCATTTTCGGCGACAGAACGGGTGCTTGTGTCTTATCGCCCGTTCGGACGATTGCTCTTTTCCGCCGTTGATAGTATGATACACCTGTCTTACAGGAAAGTCAACCGAAACGCGCGTCGGCAGCTTTCCGCAGGATAATTCTAAAAAAAGAGGTAATATTGATGCAGGAAAAAGATCATGTGTCCTATGAATACAGGACGGTATCGGTCAAAGCAAAGGACAAGACGCGGGCGATGGACCTGTACGAGGCGTTTGGCTGGGAAGTGACGGGCACGTCGCCCGCGCTCGACGGCGTCACGCTCTCCCTGAAGCGCGACAGGCATATCCCCCATAAACAGGAGCTCGTAAAGCTTGAGCGGCAGGCAGAGGATACGTTCGTCTGCATCGGCGGGCTCGAGCGCGCCAAGACGCAGGGGGCAAGCATCTTCTGCTGCATCTTCGGGTGCATCGCGGCGCTCGTGCTGGGCGGCGGCATGAGCCTTACCCTGCTCGCAGAAGGCAGCATCCCCGCATTTGTCGGCGGAATCGTGTTGGGAATGATCGGGATCGTGCTCTGCGGCGTCAACTATCCGATCTATAAGAGGCTCGCCTCCAAAAAAACAAAAGCGCTGCTGCCCGTCATCGACGAGACGGAGGAAAAGCTCGCCAATATTTTAGAACGCGGCAGCGATCTTCTCGCTTCCGAGCGCATCTGATCTGAGGGGCGGGTAAGCACCCCCGTGCCTCCCTCTCTGAGGGAGGTGCCGCGCGCCCGCTCATGCGGGCGCGCGGCGGAAGGAGTCGCCTTGATTTTTTCAGGTTCGTTTCCGTTCGAAGCAGGTCTCTTGTTTTGCCCAAAACTCCAACTCCTTTTCTTCGTCCCCGGAAAACGCTTCTCCCTTCCCCGAAAAGGGGAGGGAGGACAAAACACCAAATATCCCCGCCGCCGAACGGAAGGGGGGACATAAAAAGTTCGTTCTTCGTTCCGAATAGGAGAGAGGGGGGAATAGGAAATTCGGACGAGGGGGGAGACAAATAGTTCGCTCCTCGCCGTGATAAGGGAAAAAGGGGGAACACGAAAAATGCTCCCGCTGTTCACACAAGCGGAAGGGCGGCAGACAGCCCGCCCCGAATCAAAAAGCATCCCCCCGCCGAACGAAAAGGGGCGGCAAAGCCCCGCCCCCCGAAAAACAACAAAAAAGCAGCTCCTCCGCGCGGCCGCACGGAGGAGGGATTTATTTGCCAAATTCAGTTGTTACCGGGGCGGGCCGTTTCGGCACTTCTCGGCTTGAACTCAATGTGGAATCAAACTTCCGGTGCGATCAAGTGGGTCGATCGCTTCAAGTTCTGTTCATCCGATCAGCTTTGCGCCCCTTCGGTGAAATTGTACGTTGGTCTGTCCTCCTTATCCGAGATCTTCCTCGCCTCACGGGGAATGAAGTTTGTCATATCAAGCGTACCTCCCGATATGAGATTTTCTCGGAGTAGAATCTCCGCTTTGCGGGGTCAGCCTGCTTTCCCCGCTTGCCTATGCCACTTGGGTCACATGGTCATTGGAGTAGCCCTCGCTGATTCAATTTCCGCCTCATGAAGTTATCGCGTTAATTGTGCATTGGTCTTTCCTTCCTTGTGAGATCGTCCTAAAGTTGCATCGGTTTACGTGCACATTGGAGTAGTCCCCTTGTGGTTATTTGTGAGAAAGTAACTTTGTTTGTGTGTTTCTTTCTCTTTCTTGGCTATATTATAACACATATCTTGATTTTGTCAAGCGTTTGGGGAAAATTTTTTTGCGATTTTCCCGCTTTTTTTCAGGGGCGCAGAGAGACGGCCTCTGCGCGGCGTTGGCGGGGCGGGGAAGCCCGCCCGAAAAACTCAGTCCGCGCCCTTCACCGAAACTTCGATGTCCGCTCCCATGCCCGAGGGGATGAGCCCAACGTTCGCTTCGTATGCTTTGGGGTCTTTGCGGTAGAGCTCGCGCGCAAGCAACAGGAGGTCGCACCCGCTGATTTGGCATTTCCCCCAAAGCGAGGCGATATGCGAAGAGATGAGTTCTTCCGCGCGGCGTTCGTCCTCGTCCGTTGCGACGTTGGTTTCGGTGCCCGCCATGAAGTCTTCCTCTGTGCGGTCGCTCACGAGCACTTTGAGCCGCACCGAAAGTTTCGCCCGCAGCTCGTCCTCTTCGCCGAGTTTTGCACTGCCGCCGCCCCGCTTGATGCTGAGCGAGACGGGCTCGCCGTCCTCTCCCTTCACGGTGAGGATGCCCGCTTTCACCTTCCCGCGGACGAGGTTGAAGGCGAGCGTTTCTTCGGCGGAGAGCAGCCCCGTCATCTTTCCCTCTCGGAAGAGGGCGGTCTCCTCCGCGCGGAAGAGGACGGGCGTGTCTCCTTCGCCGCCCGACCCTTCCGAACCGATCGCCCCGCCTTTGCCGCCGGAACCTTCCGCCCCGCCTTCGCCGCCCGACCCTTCCGAACCGCTCTGTTTCGCCCCGCCTTCGCCGCTTTCGCGGGGCAGGCTTCGAATGAAGGGCATGAAGGAACTTTTGGAAACGCCCAGCGTGTCGACGGCAAATACGCGCAGCGTGTTTTTGACGGCGGCGCCCGTCTTTTCCGCCGCCCCCGAAAAGAGCTTATGGATGGCGAGGGAAGGGGTATCGTCGATGGCGCTCGTCTTTTTTAACATCTCGCCCGCGCTGCCTTCCGCAACGGCAACGGCGCAGTTGTCCGACATATATTCATTGTGCAGAAAGTAGTTGAGGGCGGGCATGGCGCCCTCTCTTGCCGCCTCTTCGCCGAGCAGGACGAGCGAGCAGAAGTCGAACTTGGGGATCCAGCCCGAGTCCGCGTACATCATCATGAGGCAGTCCGCGACCGTCTCTCCCTTCCCCGAAAGTTCCACGCTCGCCGTCCCGCCCGCCTTTTTCCCGCCCTTGGGCACGGAGATCTGCGCGGTGAGCTCGTAGCCTTCCCCGCTTTTGTCGATGCCCGCCGCCAAGATCACGGCAGTCTTTTGGATATCGACGAGCCCGAAGTCGTTGGAAAAGAAGGCAAAGAGGAGCGCTCCCCCCAAGAAGAGGGCGAATTTGGGCGCGGTGCGCTTTAAGATGCGTTTCATGCTTCCCTCCTTTTCCGCCTTTCCCGCAGGAGCAGCAGCGCAAGGGGCAGCGCCGCCGAAAAGAGGGGAAAGAGCCACACGAGCGTGCGCGTTAAAAAGCGTTCCGCGGCGGGGAAGGCAAAGCCGAGCGCGGCGGAAGAAGCGATCATCGCCCCGTTTAAGAGCAGGGAATAAAAAAGGCACTTTTGCTTGCTCTCCCCGAACGCCTCTTTGAGCAGTTCCACCGCCGAGAACATGGGCATGAGCGAGGCAAAGATCATCGCAAGCGCAAGGGCGTAGATGAAGAGATAGTCCACCCGCCCCAAAATGCCCACGGCGGGGAAGTATTTGGCAGTCTTTGCAAAGGCGAAGAACTGCACGGGGGCGATGCCCTGAAAGATGCCGTAAAAGAGGGCGAGGAACAAGAGCACCGCCCCGCCGCCCGCAAGATGCACGGCGGCTGCCTTCCACGCAAGCCCCTTTTTGTATTGTATCTTATCAAGAAGAGGCAGGACGAGCGCCCCGTCGAAGAACCAGGCAAGGGCGTGCTTGGCGCCCGTAAGAATGCCCTTCGCGCCCGAAATTCCGGCAGGCAGGAGCGCCGCAAAGTCCGCCTCTCCCATGGAAAAGAGCACAAGGACGGCGAAGGAGAGAACGGAGAGCGGCCCCAAAAGGTCGAAGACGCGCCCGAAGCTTGCAAGAGGCTTTAAGCAGAAGTAGACGGAGAGCAGGAAGAAGGGCGCGAACAGAAGGTCGGAAGGCAGGGTGTCGTAAAAGACGCTCTGCACCATCAGTTTTTGTTCGAAGAGGGGGATATACGCCGCAAAAAGGAAGAAGAGGGAGAGGACGACGCTTCCCAAAGTTGCCGCCGCCCGCCCGAAGGAGCGCTCCAATAGGGCGAAGAAGGAGAGAGCGCGCTTTGCAAGCAGCACCGCCGCGAATACGGAAAGGCTCTCCAAAGCGACGGGGAGCAGCGCCGAAAGCAAAAGATCGTTCTTCGCGTCCGCCGCAAGTTGCGCGGGCAGTAAGACGAGCTTTGCAAGGGGCGCGATGCACCCGAGGAAAAAGAGGAGCTGGCGGGGCGCGATGGTGCGCGCCGAAGGGAGCGTTTTCATTTCATCCTCCTTTTGTTGGGGCTTAAAAGTGCATGCGGCCGCTCTTTGAGGGAGCGCAGCGAAAATTTGACGATACTGTCCTTCATGTCGTGCGGGTCGGCGGGGGCGAAGGGCGCCATGAGGGGCACGCCGAAGTTCTCCGTCGCCGTCAGTTCGTATAAGACGGCTGCCGTCGCGAGCAGGATGCCGTAAGTTCCAAGAATTCCCGCCATGAGCAGCAGAAAGAGGCGCATCACGCTCGTTGTTTCGATGAGGTCGGGCACGGCATACAGCCCGATGCCGCTGAGGGCGACGATGATGATCGCGGGCGTCGAAAAGATGCCCGCCCGCACCGCCGTCTCGCCCAGAACGAGCGCGCCCACTACCGAGAGCGCCATCCCCACATATTTGGGCATGCGGATGCTCGCCTCGTTCAGGATCTCCAAAATGAGGAGGACGAGGAGCATTTCGAGGGAGGGCGAAAGGGGGATGTCGCGGATGCTCCCCGCGATGGTGAGGAGCAATTTGAGGGGAAAGAGCTGCAATTTGAACAGCTGCGCCGCCACATAGAAGGCGGGCAGGTACATCGCCGCGAGCATCCCGAAAAGGCGCACAAGGCGGGTGAGCGTCGCTCTCAGCGGGGGAACGAAATAATCTTCCGCCGATTGCAGGTCTTCCGTTAAGAGATAGGGGAGCGTGAGGGCGATGGGGGAGCCGTCCACAAGCACGCCCACCCGCCCTTCGAGCAGCTTTGCGCAGAAGATATCGGGCTTTTCCGTCGTGCCCACCTGCTTGATGAGAGCGTGCGGCCGCGACGAGAGGAAGTCCGCAAGATAGGATGAATCGGGTATGCCGTCGATATCGACGGCTTTGAGCCGCTGTTCAATGCCTCTTACGACCGCTTCTTCCGCCGTCCCTTCCAGATAGCAGAGGGCGACGAAGGTCTGTGACCGCCTGCCGATCTTCAAAAATTCGATTTTGAGTTCCCCCGTCTTCAATCTCCGCCTGACGAGCGAGGTGTTCACTTTGACGTCCTCGATGAACCCTTCGCGCGGGCCCTTGACGGCGACGTTCGTGGGCGGCTCCATGACGGCGCGCAGGAACACCTTCTTGGTGCCGACGACGAGCGCTTCGTCCATCCCGTCCCAAAGGAGAACGGGATTCCCCGCAAGCACCTCGCCCGCAAGCTCATTTAGGTCGGAACAGGCGCGAAGTTCGGGGGATGCGAGCTTTTCTCCTACCTCTTCCGCTCTTCTTCCGCCGCGGTAGTGCAGGAGCGGCCGCACCACGAGCGTGCCCAAAAGCTCCTTGTCGGTGACGGGGTCGCAGTAGAGGATGCGGAACGCGATCCCGCCCTCCGCCGCGAAGTCGAAGGAGAGGATGTCCTCGGCGGGCAGCAGCTCTTTGAGCGCAGCAAAGTCTTCTTCCATTTTGCCCGAAAGTTTCATGCAGCAAGTATGCGGAAGCCTTGGAAAAATATGTAAGGGAAGCATTTGTTGCACGGGTTTTCGCAGAGAACATGAAAGGATTTGCCCGTGAAAGTTGTTTTATGGGTAGAAGGGGCCGAGAGGGGCAGAGACGCCCCGTCGTCGGCAAAAAGACGGAAAAAGGAGGGGACCATGAAAAGAATATGTTTGACGGGCGTTTTTCTGCTGCTCGCGTTCGTACTTCTCAGCGGCTGCGGCGGCAGGGAAGAGGAACTTACCGTCCGCTGTGCCTGCGGGGAGGACTACTATACCCTCCCGCTCGAACAGAAAGGGACCTCGGACGGCGGCAGCAACGGCATTTCCTTTGAAGCAGACATGAGCCTCTCGCAATTGAAAGCGCTGATCGACGGCACGGATACGGGCTCGGCGCAGCTGAAAACGGAGGCCGTAGGAGAGCTTTTGGCGATCTTCAAGACGGACGGGACGGGGAGGCTGCACTACTACTGTATTCTGCAAAGCGGCAGCACCTTTTCCCTCTCCAATGCGGAAAATTTCGGCATCGCCGTTCCCTTCCACCTCTTTGCCGAAGAGGAACAGAAAGCGTGGCAATACGGGCTGTATCTCAACGACGGGGAATACGCGACGGAATACGGCATTTCGGAGTTTTCCGCCTTTTATGAAGGGCTGGAGGAAGTGAAGATGTCGGCGGAAGGGGATACCCTTTCCGTTGAGCCGCAAACTGCGCCGAAAAACGGCGCGGCGTCCTGCCGCATTGTGTTCACGTTCTCGGAAGGCAGCGTGCTTGCTTCCATTGAGGCGCTGTCATGAAGGAAGCGATCCGTGTCGAAGGGCTTACAAAGGCCATCGGGGGAAGGCGCATCCTCGACGGCGTGTCCTTTGCAGTACAAGAGGGGGAGATCGTCGGCCTCGTGGGGGAAAACGGCGCGGGGAAGTCTTCCCTCCTCAAATGCCTGACGGGGCTCTGGCGGCCCGATGCGGGAAGAGTTGCCGTGTTCGGCCGCGAGATCGCGGCGGGGTGCGGGTATCTTGAAGAGACGGGCGCGCTCATCGAGTATCCCGCGCTCTTTGGTGAGTACACTCTGGCGGAAAACATCGAACTGTTTTCTGCCTTCTGCCCGGGCGGAAAGGAACGAGCCGCCCGCCTGGTCTCGCGCCTGGGGCTCGAGGAAGGGATGAGGAGGAAGGTCGGAACGTTCTCTTCGGGCATGAAACAGAAGGCGTGCCTTGTCGCCGTGCTGATGAGGAGTCCGCGCCTTCTGATCTTAGACGAGCCGACTGCCATGCTCGATCCCAAGATCTCGCTGGAGTTGAGAAGCCTCATCCGGGAATATCATCAAAGCTATCATACGACGATCCTCATCTCCGGGCACGACCTTTCGGAGATCGAGACCCTCTGCGGCCGCGTGCTTAAGATGAAGGCGGGGAAGATCGTCTCGGAGTTCGATCTTTCTCACAGCCCCGAACGGGTGTACCGGCTGAAATTTGCAGACGGAGCGCAGGCGGCTGCAGCCCTGGCGCGCATCGGGAATGCAAACCTGAGGCAGGAAGGGGAGTCTCTCTATTTCAGGGGCACGGGGCGGGAACTGAGCGGTCTTCTCGCGGAATACTGCTTCGAACTTTCCGATCTGACCGTCTGCAACCCCTTAGAGGCGTTGTTTGAGGAGGGATAAGATGTTCGGCAGAGTACTCTCGTTTGAATGCAGAAGCTATTTCCGCTCCAAGGGTTTTTTTGTCCTGGCGGCGGTGCTCCTTGTCCTGCTCGTCGGCGTCACGCTCGGCTGCCGTTTTTCCGAAGAGGACGGCGCGGGGGAAGTTTACGGCGTGGAGGCGTATTCTTCGCGCGAAGAGCTTATTGAGCACATCGAGGCGGGCAAAGAGCGCATCGCGGCACTCGAGGAGTGGCTGCGCCTTTCCGAGGACGATCTGACCGTCTCCTCGGGGGTGAGGAAGGATATGGAGACCGAACTCGCCCAAGAGCGGCAGACGCTCTCGGTGATGAGCGTTCTCTATGAAAAACACATCGCTTATGAGGACTGCTGCGCCTATCTCGGAGCATTCGGGACGGCGGTGCAGACCAAGCTTTCGGTGAGCGTCCTCTCCCTTGTGCTGTGTGCGGGCTTTGGCGTCATCGTATTGTATTTTTCGGCACATATCGCCGTCGCTGCGGCTTCCGAATACCGGGAAGGGCAGGCGCGGCTCACCATGCTGCTGCCGCACGGGCGCATCGTCTATACGCTCGCCCGTCTATTTTCCCGTCTCGTCACGGGCGTATGCCTTCTGGCGGGCTATGCCGTGCTTTCGGCGCTCTTTCTTGCGTGCGTGTCTGGAACGGGCGGACGGCTCATCGCGGCGTCCGCGCATTCCGCCCTCGCCCTCGGCTTTGCGGAAACGGCGCTCCTCATGACGGCGCTCTATCTCTTTGCCCTCGCTGCCTTCGGCGTGCTCGCCTTTTCGCTGGCGCAGCTTTGCCGCCGTCCGCTGCCCGCCCTCCTTTTCACGGGGCTCGCGGCGGCTGCGGGCAGGCTCGTGCTGCCCGTTGAACTTCTTCTGGGGGAAGCGGCCGTCTCCAAGTTCCTGCCCGTCTGCGCGTTCTTTTTAGATAGCGCCTTTCTGAGCGTCACCGCTCTGCCCGTTTGGGCAAATGTTCTCCTCTCGGCAGCATTCTGCGGCGCGCTGCTGCTTGCCGCCCTTCTGCGGCTGAAATATACCGATATCCGCTGATGTTGCCGTAACTTTTCTCGAATTGCTTGCGTTTTTCTCTGCGTTGTGTTATACTGAAAACAGTATACTATATGTGGTACTCTCCCCTGCGGAGAATGCCCGAAAGGCCGTGAAAAACGGAGGGATACGCATGAGGACGGAGCGGAAGAGGCTCATTATTTTCATTCTGTTTTTAGCTGCGCTCGCTGCGGCGCTTTTCCTGCTGTTTGCGCCCTCGGCGCAGTTTGCCGCCGCGGAGGAACAGGGGGAGACGACCGAGACGGGCGGCGAAGGTTCGGGCGAAAGTTCGGGCGAAAGTTCGGGCGAAACGGGCGACGAGCCTGCCCCGCCTTCCGCGCAGAACGTTGCAAGCGTCACTTCGGGCGGCGGCACGGTGCAGTACCCCGACTTTTCTTCGGCGCTTGCCGCATGGACGGAGGAGTCGACGCTCACTCTTTTGACGGACGTGAGCACGGAAACGGCGGAAATTTCTGTCTCCTGCACGCTCGATCTCAACGGTTATACCCTTGAAGGCAGGTCGGGAAGGACGCTCCGCGTGACGGCGGGCACCTTAACTCTGACCGATTCGTCGAGCCGCGGCGGCGGGGAACTCGCGGGCGGCGGCGTGCGCGTAGAAGGGGGCGGTGCTTTCATCTTAGAGGGCGGTTATATCACGGATAATACCGCAGAGGACGGCGCGGGCGTCTTTGTCAGCGTCGGCGGTGGTTTTACGATGACGGGCGGCACGATCATGGGCAATACCGCGACGGGTACGGGCGGCGGCGTGTGCCTTTTGGGCGGCTCCTCTTTTACGATGACGGGCGGCAGGATCGTTGACAACAAGGCTTCCGAGATCGGCGGCGGCGTATTTGCCGCAGGCAGCGTCTCCCTTTCGGGCGGAGCAAGCATTTCGGGCAACACCGCAGGCGGCAAGACGGGCAATCTCTATCTGGCGTCCGAAAAGCGTATTTCCGTAAACTCGCTTTCGGGGCGGGTGGGCGTTTCTTCCGCCGAGGGCGGCGTCTTTGCGACGGGCATCGCTTCGGGTTTCTTTTCCGATTCCTCTGCCTACGACGTTTCCCCGCCCAATTCCTCGTCTGAAGTGACCTTTTCTCTTGTGTTAAGCCCGCTCTCCCGCGTGACGGCATCCTTTGTTTCTTCGGAGAACGTCTTCCCGACGACCGCGCTCGACGCGCTGAAAAGCGGCGTGCAGCTTTCGGGCATCAACAAAAACGGCACGGAATATCCCGTATCCAAGATCGCTTTCGAACTTTCCCTCCCCGAAGGGGTCGAACGCCTTACGGTGGGCAGCAACGAGATCGTTTTGACGGCGACGGGCGACGGGGGCGAACGCGCCGAAACTTCCTTCTCGGTCGAAGTCGTCGCGCCTTCGCTCACTTCCATCGAAACGGAGTTTGCCCAGACGATGACCGTCTATTTCGATTCTCCCGTCGATACCATCGCCCCCGGCCTTACGGTGACGGGGCAGTTCAACGACGGCATTTCCCGTCCCATCGGGCGCACGCCCGAAGAGACGCAGGCGCTCTCGGGCGAGGACTACATCACGGCGGTCTATTCGATCGAGGGCAGCTTTGCTTCGCATGAGAACGGCGCTGTCACCGTTTCCGTACAGGCGGGCGGCGCTCTTTCCTCCGTCGAGGTCCATATCTCCAAACATACCGTTGATACAGCGGACATCCTTGTCGAGGACGCGGTGGAAGTGGAGCGCGAGGGGGCATGGGGGGTCTCCCCCGAGGCATTCACGCCCTCTCTTCCCGCGGGCGTCCTTTCCGAAGTGTCGCTTTCGGGCGGCGGGACGGTCGGCAATCTTCCCGCAGGGACTTACACGGTGGAGATCGCCTTTTATGTGACGGACGAAAACAACTACGAACTCGTGGGCGGGCCGCGCACGGCGACGCTCACCGTCTATTATGCTTCGCTCACGGTAACGAGCGAGGACGGCTCCGTCACTTACACCGTGGAGCGCGAGGGGGGCATCCCGCTTTCGTGGGAGCTCCTCATCGAAGACGTGACGGACTCGGTCGCCGCGCCCAAGTTGGACGGCGGCATGGAAGCAAGGCAGATCTTCTCCGTTTCTTTGCGCGACGGCGGCCGCATCATCACCGAGCTCGATACGCCCATCACCGTGCGCATCCGCATCGACGGCTTCTTCTCGAACAAAAACGTGACGCTTTATCGCCTTGCGGAGGACGGCGGGCATATCGCCGTCGAAACGACGCGCGAAGGAGATTATCTCATCTTCTCGATCACTTCCGTGCAGACGCAGTACGCCGTCGCGTACGACGCGGGCTTCGGGGTGTATCTTGCGCTCACCATCGTCTTCGGTGTGTTGTGCGTCGGCGGCGCGGTGCTCCTCGTCTGGTACTTCAAACACAAGAAAAAGCTGGATATGACCCTTCCCAAACAGGAGGAGTGACGTTTTGAGAGAAAGCGCCTGCGGCAAAATGCCGAGGCGGCGCAAAATAGTTTCGGGCGGCTTCTGCCGCCCGTTTTTCGTTCTAATTTTGCCTGTTCGCTCATACTTTGAGCGTATGGAACTCTACGCCCGTCCCAAACAGGACGCATTACAAACTCTCAACAGTACGGAAGGGGGGCTCTCTGAGGGGGAGGCGGAGCGCCGCCTTGCAAAATTCGGAAAAAACGAGCTCAAAGAGGGCAAGCGGCGGAGCATCCCCGCTCTCTTCTTTGCCCAGTTCAAAGACCTCATGACGCTCATCCTCGTGGCGGCGGCAGCCCTTTCGGGCGTGCTTGCCTATATCACGGGGGACAGGTCCGAACTCACCGACACCGCCATCCTGCTCTTCATCATCGTGCTCAACGCGGCGGTGGGGGTGGTGCAGCAATACCGCGCCGACAGCGCCATCGAAAAGCTCAAAAAGCTCTCCACGGCGACGGCAAAAGCCGTGCGCGGGGGGAGGGTGCGGTTGCTTCCCGCCGCCCTTCTTGTGCCCGGGGATATCGTCGAGGTCGAGGAGGGCGACCGCATCCCCGCCGACTGCCGCATCCTCTCCTCGGAAGGGGTGAAGTGCGACGAAGCGCCGCTCACGGGGGAATCGCGCCCCGTCAAAAAGCGCGATTGCATCGTGAAAAAGCCCGCCCTTGCCGAGCGGGAAAACACTCTCTTTTCGGGCACGTTCTGCCTTTCGGGCAGGGCGCGCTGCGTCGTGACGGGCACGGGCATGCACACGGAGATGGGCGCCATCGCCGACCTTCTTACAAAGGCGCAGCCCGTCCTCTCGCCCCTCGATAAAGTGCTCTCCCGCCTTGCGAAGATCATCTCCTACACCGTGCTCTCCGTCGCGGCGGCGCTCTTTGTGGTCGGCGTTTTATCGCAGCGGGCGGGTATTCTGCAAAACCTGATGTCTGCGATCGCCGTCGCGGTCGCCGCCATCCCCGAAGGCATGGGTGCGGTCGTCACCGTCATCCTTGCGATGGGCGTGCAGCGCATGAGCGCCTTCCGCGTCACCTGCCGCCGCCTCTCCGCCGTCGAAACGCTGGGCAGCTGCACCTGCATCTGTTCGGACAAGACGGGTACCCTCACCCAAAACCGCATGACGGTGGGCGCCGCCCTTCCTTACGGGGGCGAAAAGCGGCTCCTGCGCTGTATGCGCTTGTGCGGGAGCGTCAAGGGGAGCAGTGGTTCCTATGTGGGCGATCCCACCGAAGTGGCGCTCGTCGAATACGCGGAAGCCCGCGGCGAGCGGGGCGGTCGGCTGCTCGCGGGGGGCTGCCCCTTCACCTCCGAAGCGCGCTTCATGCGCGTGCGCGCCGCGGCGGAAGGGGGCGCGCTCTTTCTCGAAAAGGGCGCGCTCGACGTCGTCCTTTCCCACTGCCGCACGGCGGACGGAAGGGCTCTCACGCAGGAACTTTCCGCCCGTATCCGCAAGGACGCCGCCGCTTACGAGGAGCGGGCGATGCGCGTTCTCGCCTTTGCCGAAGGCGCGGAGGAGACGAAGCTCGACTTTCTGGGCATTGCCGCGCTCTTCGATCCGCCGCGCGAGGGGGCAAAAGAGGCGGTCCAAGCGTGCAGGCGGGCGGGCGTGCGCACGGTGATGATCACGGGCGACAGCCCCGCAACGGCGCTCGCCGTCGCAAAAGAGCTCTCCATCGCATCTTCCCGCGAGGAAGTCATGACGGGGGAAGAGCTCGACGCGGCGGGGGAAGATGCCCAAGCGATCGGGCGCTGCCGCGTGTTCGCGCGCGTCAGCCCCAAGCACAAGCTCGCCATCGTCAAGGCGCTGCAAAAGAAGGGCGAGGTCGTCGCCATGACGGGGGACGGCGTCAACGACGCGCCCTCCGTGAAGGCGGCGGATATCGGCGTTGCGATGGGCTCGGGCACCGACGTCACCAAGAACGCCGCCGACATGGTGCTGGGCGACGACAACTTTTCCGCCATCGTCCGCGCGGTGGAAGAGGGACGGGGCGTCTTTTTCAACGTGCGCCGCACCATCGATTTCTTCCTTGCCACCAACCTTGCGGAAGTGCTTGCCGTGCTCCTTGCGACGCTCTTTTTGTGGAAGTTCGAATTCCTCACCTCGACGCAGCTACTCTGGATCAACCTCATCACGGACTCGCTGCCCGTCCTCGCCCTCGGCGTCGAACGCACCGTCGGCGTCATGGAGCGCCCGCCCGTCCGTGCAGACGACATTTTGTCCCGCCGCTCCCTCATTTCCATCGCCTTTTACGGCGGTGTGCAGACGGCGCTCGTCCTTCTGGTTTTCGGCATCGGCATCGCCCTTTGGGGGAACGCCGTCGCCTCTTCCTGCGCCTTCTTAACGCTCTCCCTTTTGGAACTGTTCCACGCCTTCAACGTGCGCGGAGGAGCCTTCAACCGCGCCCTCATCGCAACGGAGCTTTTGGGCGCCCTCTCCACCGTCCTTCTCGCCGCGCTCCCGCCCCTTGCTCATCTTTTCGGGCTCGCCGCGCTCCCGCTGCCCGCATGGGCGCTCGTGGCGTGCGCATCCCTTTTGATCTTGCCCGCGGGCAGGCTCTGGCGCAGGCTGCAAAAGCGTCGGACGGCGCGTCGCCCGCTCAAAAGGCGCAGAAGACGCACCCTTCTTCCCGGAAATGCGCGATGATCTCGGGCAGCGCCTTCGCTGTCTCTTTGTGGCGGGCGGAGTCGTGGAGAAGGAGGATGACGGGGTCCTTTCCTTTGCTCGTGCGCACGGCTTCTTTGACGAGGCGTTCTGCGCTCGCATGGGGGATCTCCTCGTCTCCGCACACGGCGTTCCAGCCGACGATCTCGTAGCCCCGCTCGCGGATGAGCTCTCTCTGCCGCTCGTGTCCGCCGCCCGGGAAGCGATACAGCCGCGGCGTCACGCCCGTCGTATGAAAGATGTATGCGGCGCATTCGTCGATATCGGAAAGCAGCGCCTCGTCCGAAGAATAGATGCGTTTATAGTCGTGCGAGGCCGAATGCACGCCCAGGGAGTGGCCCTCTTCCGCAATGCGGAGGAGGGTCTCTTGTCTCGTCTTTGCCATATCGCTGACGATAAAGAAGGTCGCCTTGATGCCTTCTTTTTTCAGAATGTCCAAAACGCGGCCCGTTACAACGGTCGAAGGCCCGTCGTCGAAGGTGAGATACACCCGCCGCGCGTTCTCTGCCGCTGCAAAGGAGAAGGCTGCCGTCGTGCGCTCCAATTGCAGCCCGCAGGCGACGAACATCGCAAGCAGCACCGAAAGCAGGAGCACCGCGGGGAGAAATCGTTTCTGCATATCAAAAGTGTGCCTTGTTTTCGCCATTTTATTTACTTTTGCCGCGAGATATGCTATAATACGGACATGCAAGGTCTTCAAGACGATCACGGCACGGAAGCGCTCTCCCGCAAGGGGCGCCTTATTGCCGATTTCAAAGAACAGTTCGGCGAAGCGCCCGCGTACTTCTTTTCTTCCCCGGGAAGGGCGGAGATCGTGGGCAACCATACCGACCACAACGGCGGCAAAGTTTTAGTCTCTGCGATCTCCTGCGACGTCATGGCGGCGGTCTCGCCGCGCAGCGACGGCAATGTCGTCATCGCGTCGGGCTCGTACTATCCCATCCGCCTCTCCGTCCACGAACTTTCCGTGCGCGAGCGCGAAAAGGGCAAGTCCATCGCCCTCGTGAGGGGAGTGCTCGGCTATCTGAAAGGGCTCGGGCTTTCCTTCGGCGGCTTTTCCTGCGTCACGCACAGCAATATCTTCCGCGGGGCGGGCGTCTCCTCTTCGGCGGCGTTCGAAGTGCTCATCGCGGAGATCGTCAACACGCTCTATCTCGGGGGAAGGCTTCCCGCCATCGAAAAGGCGCGCGCGGGCATGGTCGCGGAAAACGACTACTTCGGCAAGCCCTGCGGGCTTTTGGATCAGGCGGGCATCGCCTTCGGCGGGCTGAATGAGATCGACTTTTCCCCGCGCGAACCCTTTGTCACGCCCGTTCCCGCGCCCGAAGGCTACCGCCTCATCCTCACCAACACGGGCGGCTCGCACGCAAAGCTCACCGCGCATTATGCGGACATCCGCCGCGAGATGGGCGAAGTCGCCGCCTTCTTCCATAAAAAGTACCTCTTCGAACTTTCCGAGCGTGATCTTTTGGAAGCGCTTCCCGCGCTCCGCCAAAAGGTGAGCGACAGGGCTATATTGCGCGCCTTCCACTTTTTCGAAGAGAATAAAAGGGTGGAGCTCGCCGCCCGCGCGCTCGGGGAAGGGGATACGTCGCTCTTTTTCGAACAGGTGCTTTCAAGCGGCGAGAGCAGCTTAAAATACCTTCAAAACTGCTATATCCCCGGAGACACTTTCGAGCCCGTCGTCATCGCCTTGAAGCTCAGCGAAAAACTGCTGAGAAGCGGCGCGTACCGCATGATGGGCGGGGGGTTCACGGGCACCGTGCTCGCCTTCTGCCCCGTGGGGGGAGAGGAGCGCTACTGCCGCGAGATGGCGCGCGTTTTCGGCAGAGAGAACGTCTTTTTGACCGATCTCCGCGCCGAGGGCGCCACGCAAATTTCAGGATAAAATCATTGATCGGAGGGATCTATTATGATTCAGACAAAAGTATTCGGCAAAACGGCGGATGGCAGGGAAGTCCTTGCCTTCACCTTCGAGGACGGCGCGCGCCGCGCCACCATCCTCAACTACGGCGGCATCGTGCAGAGCATCGTCGTGCCCGATAAGGACGGCAAGCCCACCGACGTCATCCTCGGCTATAACGACATGGCGGGGTACGAAAACAACGGCGGGTACTTGGGCGCGCTCATCGGCCGCTTCGGCAACCGCATCGGCGAGGGCAAGCTCACCATCGACGGAACGACGTACGACCTTTACTGCAACGACCGCGGCAACCACCTCCACGGCGGCAAAGTGGGCTTCAACAAGAAGATCTGGGCGCATGAAGTGGACGGCGATCAGCTGAAACTCTCCATCCTTTCCCCCGACGGCGAGGAAAATTACCCAGGGAATTTGTCCGTCACCGTCACCTATACCTTTAAGGACGGCGAGTTCAAGATCGCTTACCATGCCGAAACGGACAAGAAGACGGCGCTCAACCTCACCAACCACGCCTATTTCAATCTGAGCGGCGAAAACGACGGTTCCATCCTCGACAACGAGCTTTGGATCGACTGCGACGAAATTACGCCCACCAACCCCACGATGATCCCAGTGGGCGGCTTCCGCGCCGTCAAGGGCACGCCCTTCGACTTCAACGAAGCAAAGCCCATCGGCCAAGACATCGAGGCGGACGATATCGACTTGAAGCAGGGCAACGGGTACGATCACTGCCACGTCCTCAAAAACAAGTGCGGGGAGTATATCAAGTACGCCGTCGCAAAGAGCCCCAAGACGGGCATCACGATGACGTGTTATACCGATATGCCCGCCGTGCAGTTCTATGCGGGCAACGGGCTGCACCAACAGGGCAAGAGCATCTACTACGGCAAGCGCGCGGGCTTCTGCCTGGAAACGCAGTGCATCCCCAACAACGTCAACGTGCCCGAGTATGCCGCAAAGGGCAGCTCCTTCCTCTCTCCCGGCGAGGTGTATTCCTTCACCGCCGCCTACAAGTTCGAAGCATAAGTT
>DXAJ01000085.1 GCA_019117085.1 Candidatus Gallimonas gallistercoris | reverse complement strand
AGCCCGCGCAGGAAGGTGTTGACGGCGCTCCCTGGGAGGAAGATGTTGGTGAAGAAGATGGTCGCGCATAGCGCGCAGGCGGCGATAAACTCGCCCAAAAGGATGCGCCGCTGCGTCCGTTCCTGCCGCGTCTCTTCGGGAGCGCGCGCGATGGGCGTGCTCTCCGCATAGGCAGGGTCGTCCTGCACGGCGTTGACGCGCTCGTTGACGTCTTCGATGAGCTGCTCTTTGAGATCGGGCTCGCCCTTTTTGCGCTTCTCGCGCTTGTTGATGTGCACGGTCTCCACCGGGATCTCGAGCATTTCGGCATAATTGAGTTCGTCGTTCATGGCAATCACCCCTCTTTCAAACGTTACAGGGATAATATATGAGGAGGGAATGCCAAATAGAAGCGCCGCCCGCCGTCGAACAGCGTCGACGGCGGGCGGCTTATGTGTTTTTTTGTGTTTTTTCCTTTACCGACACGCCCGCAAAAGCTCGACGACCATTTGTGCGGCATAGCGCGCCTCTTCCAACGTCGTCTCCGCTCCGAAGGAAAAGCGCACCCCCCTCTTCGCCTCCTCCTCGCTCCTGCCCATCGCGAGCATGACGTGCGACGGGAGCGCCGCGTGCGCCGAGCACGCCGCCCCGCCCGAACAGGCGACGCCGCGAAGATCGAGCGCGCCGATGAGCCATTCCCCGCCGCCCGCAAAGGTGATGTGCGAGAGGTTGGGGACGCGTTCCGCCTCCCCGCCGTCGATGCGCGCCTCCCCGTTGAGCGCCGATAGAATATGCGCTTCGAACGCGTCGCGGAGTTGCTTTGTATGCGAGATAAACGCCTCGCGCTCGCTTTGGGCGAGGACGAGCGCTTCCGCCATCCCCACGATGCCCGCCGCGTTGAGCGTGCCGCCGCGAAGAGAGCGCTCCTGCTCTCCCCCCGCGATGAGAGGAGAAATGCGGACACCGCTTCTCACCCACAAAAGCCCCGTGCCCTTGGGCCCGCCCAATTTATGCGCGGAGAGCGCGACGGCGTCTGCGGCAGCGGTCAGCGCCTTCAAATCGCAGCTCCTGCTTGCCTGCACGCAGTCGGCAAAGAGGAGCGCGCCGTATTTATGGCACAATTCCGCCGCCTCTTGGGCGGGCTGCAAAACGCCCGTTTCGTTGTTGACCGCCATGAGCGCCACGAGCTTTGCGCCCCTTTTCAGAGCCTCTTCGACGGCTTGGAGCGGCACCCGCCCCTCTTTACCGCAAGCAAGAAGAGCGTGCTCCCCCCTCAGCTTTGCCGAAGAGAGGACGGCGGCGTGCTCGATCGCGGAGACGGCGAATAGCTCTCCCGCCGCAAGGCAGCGCACCGCCCAGTTATCCGCCTCGGTGCCGCCCGAGGTGAAGTATACCTCTTTCGGCTTCACCCCGAGCGTTTCCGCAATGCGGTCGCGCGCTTCACCGATAAGATAAGCAGCCTTCCGCCCGAAGGCGTGCAGGGAGTCGGGGTTGCCGAAATTTTCTTTGAGGAGGGGGAGCATGCGTTCGAGCACTTCCGCCCTCAGCGGCGACGTTGCCGCATAGTCCAAATAGACGTTCATACCACCTCGCTTTCCCGCCCCGTTCGCGGGAGCCCGCCAAAAAAGGCGCGCCCGAATGCACGGGGACATGCCGCCCGAAGGCGGCCCTTCCTGCCGCCTTCGGGCGGCGTGCAAAAAATTGCCCCGCGCAGGGCGCGGGGCGAAGTCGCAAAAACCTTACTGCCAGTCGCAGACGTTGACCCACTTGGCGAGGAACTCTGCCTCTTCGGGCTTATGCTTGACCGACTGAGACGCCGCGACGATGGGCAGCACGCGCTGGACGTACTGGATCGCCGTATCCGTCTTGGTGCAGAAGAGGCGGAGATATTTTTCCGCAAGCTCATCCTGCTTGTGCAGCTTGAAGAGAAGGTAGGTGCGCGCCGCATCCGCCGAGCCGTTGCCCTGCGTGGCGTGCGACCAGTCGATGATATAGGGCGTGCCCTCTTTGGTGATGATGATGTTGCTGGGCTGGAAGTCGCCGTGGCACAGCTTGGTGTGGCGGGGCAGACCGTCGAGGCGGACGTGAAGA
Source organism: Candidatus Gallimonas gallistercoris (assembly GCA_019117085.1). Classification (GTDB taxonomy): domain Bacteria; phylum Bacillota; class Clostridia; order Christensenellales; family Borkfalkiaceae; genus Gallimonas; species Gallimonas gallistercoris. Next base: position 10,861 of record DXAJ01000085.1, on the reverse strand, counting down.
TCGTATCTCACGGACGCGGGGTAAGAGCTTGCCGAGATTTTGGCGTGCATCTTATCGCGCAAATGCCCCAGAAGCGGCACTTTTTCCTTGCTCATCCTGATCTGCAGATCGACGAAGAAGTCAAGATATTCATCCTCTTTTTCGGGATGATCTTTCATCATCTTTTCGAGCGTTTCGCCTTCGATGAATTCCCAGATGACCGACCACTTGCCGTCGACGACGGAGACCCCCAAAATTTTGGGGATGTTCAAAGACGTCTGCTCGACGCGCGCCTGGTTGAGCGCTTCGTTGAGGATGTCTGCCTTCGAATAGGTCTCGTCGAACGACTTGATGAGCCGATCGCCGTCACGGTAGACTTTTTTGCCTACGCCTTCGTAAATAAGTTCCATAATTTTCCTCCATAAAAGCGGGGAGTTATCCCGCAAGATTTTCCCGTATCATAAGCTTCGAGGCGGAAAGCCGCTCTCGGCGTTAGTATTATAGCGCAAAACGGCGCAAAAGTAAATACCTGTTTTGAAAAAACTTCTCTTGTTTTGCGGGAAATTTTCAGATTTTACGACTCTTCGTCGAAGACAGGCTCCCCTTCCCCTTCCAAAACGAGTTTGAGGCAGGATTCCTCGCCCTCCAAAAGGGCGAGCCGCCGCCCGTCTTCGGTGCCCTCGTTCTTTTCGTTATCGGCGGAAAGCCGAAGCGCAAAGACGAGCCCGCGCAAAAAGACGACCAAAAAGATAAGGCAGACAAGGGCAAGCCCGCCCGAGACCGCCATCCCGACGACGGGCCAGCTGCCGCGCGTGCGGAGCAGAAAGGCGGAAAAGATGCCGACGAGCGCAAGAAGGAGCACGGCAGCGATGCCGAAGGCGGCGGTGCGCACGAGATAGTACCGCTTGTTGGCGTCGAGCGCGCCGCGGCGGGCTTCTCTTGCCTCCTCGACGGCGGCTTTTAACGGCCTCATCTCTTCGAGGATGCCCTGCCGCGCATCCTGCAAGCGGCTTCCGACGCGCTCCAAAATGAAAGAGCGCACCTCTTTGGGCATCCTTGCAAACTTTTCGGCGTTCTCTTCGATGAAGAAGGGGCTGTCGTCCGTAAAGCCCTGCGTGCGGCTCTCCCACACGCCCAAAAGCGCCTCAACGCACTCCTCGTCGTAGGTGAGCGCCTGCGAGAAGCTCTTCTCCGCGGCGGCATAGTCGAGGGAGGAAAGCGCCTTTTTTCCTTCCGCAATGAGCTTGTCCCGCGCCTCTTCCGCCTCGCGGCGGGCGCGCTCGCGCTCTTCCTGCGCCCTTTTCAGCTGCGAAGGGGTGAGCCCGACCATGTCTTCGTCGTACTCTTCTTCGGGGAAGTCGACGGCATATTCCACGTCGTCTTCCGCGTTCTCGGACCCCGCCTCGGGCGAATGCGCCCCTTCGGGCGTTTCGCCGTCGGGCAGAGCTCCGTCCGTTGCGTCCTCGATGCCGCCCAGCGCGTTGCGCTTTATCTTGATGGTGCGGCCTTCGTCTTCGATGATCCTCTCTTCCATAAGTGCTCCTTATTCTTCGTTTTGTATGCTCTCGGCGGCAAGCGCCGTGAATTTCCCTTGTTTGATGCGTTCCAGCGCTCTGTCGCGCGCCTCTCGCCCACCAAACAGCGCGAAGACGGTGCTGCCCGAGCCCGTCATGCCCGCCATGAGCGGCGAAAGCGAACGCGCCGCTTTCAGCGCCTCGCCGACCGCAGGGTCGAGCGAACACGCCGCGGGCAGAAGATCGTTTTTGCACTCCTTTGCCGCCGCTTCCCATTCACCCGCCGAAAATCGGGCAACGGCGCGCTCCGTCATCCCCGAAGAGCCGCAGCCGCCGAGCGCGTCGAACGCGGAAAAGCACGCCGCGGACGAGACGCCCCCCCCGGGGCAGATGAGCACAAAATACAGCTTAGGCATCCCCGCAACGGGGGTGAGCTTTTCTCCCCTGCCCTGCATGCGGAACGCCCCCGAAAAAAGCTGCATCGCCGTATCGCTGCCGAGCGCGCGGGCGAGGGGCAAAAGCTCCTCTTTTTTCACGCCGAAGAGGCGGGAAAGCGCCAGCAAAACGCCCGCCGCATCCGCCGACGAGCCGCCCAAGCCCCCGCCGACGGGGATGTGTTTTTCGACCGCGATGTCCGCGCCCGCCGCCTGCGGGAACGCCGCAAAGAACATTTCGGCGGCGCGCACGGCGTTGTTCTCTTGGGGCGGAAGATGTTCGCACCCCATGCCGCGCATGACGACGGAAACCCCCTCCTGCGGGCGGCGCACAGCCCGAACGACGTCGCAAAGATCGAGCGAGACGGCGAGCGAGTCGAGCGTGTGGAAAGCCCCCTCCCGCCCCGTGACTTCGAGCGTGAGGTTGAGCTTGGCATGGGCATTGACGGTGACGCGCTCCATGCAGCCATTGTAGCACAAATCGCCCCGTTTTGCAAGGGGCGCTCCGCACTCCGTTCGCCCGCAAAGAAGATTTTACGCAATTCTCGCCGTTTTTCGCCCGAGACGCCCTTGAAAAGCCGCCGCGCCGCAGCCCCCTTATCTCGGCTGCGGCGCGGCGGCAAATATTTTACGGCACGTTACTCGGCGGCAAGGCTCTTTTTGCGGTAGATGACGACCCTTTTGCCCTCGCGGATGGGGAATTCGAGCTCGGGGTTGCTCCGCATGACCTCTTCGGGCGGCTTTTTGAGGCGCTTGGAAAGCTCCCACAATCCGTCGCCCGCGCGCGGGATATACACGCTCACGGCGCAGTCGCGCTCCAAAACGGGCTCGCCCTCCTCCACGGCGCACACGGCGCGGAGCACGCTCCTTTGCCGCGGGGTCACGGAGAGTTTGATGGTCGCCTCGGCGTCGATCTCCCCCTCCTGCTTCTGCCGCGCGGACATGCCGCACACGAGCGCGGAAACCGCACACTCCCCCTCGCAGGGAAGAGGCACGGAGAAGGGCACGCTCATCTCCACCCCGCGGCGGCCCTCCTGCCCCTTCACGAGCAGCGTCGCCGTCGCCAGCCCTTCGAACCGCCTTCCCTCGGCAGTGAAGACCGCTTCCCCCTCCGCCCGCTGCAAGGTGACGGCGAGCAGCGTATCCGAATAGTCGATGGGAGAAGAGAGCGCGGCTTTGCCCGCGATGCGCTCCGTCCTTACAAACGTCTCCTTCGAAGAGTACGTCTCCGCTTCCGAGTAGCCAAGTTTGACGGCGCGCTCGGTGGAAAAGGCGTCGATGACGGCGTCCACCCGCTCTTCCGAATAGACGCACCCTTCGGCGAGCAGCGAAAGCTCGGCGCGCAGGCGGCACTTGCCCTGCTCCTCGTCCGAATCAGCGGAAAGATAGACCTCCTTCACGCTCACCCTGCCCTCGGCGGACGCGCCCTCTGCGGCGTCCTGCCCGATCTCGATGCGGAAGGGGATGAGCCGTTCGAGCGACACGGGCTCCCCCTCTTTGAGCGCCAGAATGCAGAGGTTGACTTCCCCTTCGAGGACGACGCTGCCCGCCGAGCATTTTACACCGCTCACGAGCGCCGAAGAGGAATGGAGCAAGATGTCGCCCAAAAAGTCCGTCTCGAATTCGTCGTCCGTCTCCGTCTCGCCCGAGAAGGGATGCGCCGAATAAAAGTGCAGCTCTTCCCGTTTGGTCACGAGCCCGCCGCCCGTCACATACTCAAATTCCCGCTCCTCGAAGAGCTCCACTTCGGCTGCGACGAGGGCGGAAAGATAGACGCTCGCCCCCTCCCGCCGCACGGAGATGTTCTCCGTTTTCAGCCGCACGCGCGGAAGGGCGGCAGCGTGGCACTCCCCCTGTGCTTTGAGGGTGAATTCCGCGCCCTTTTCGACGCGGCACACGCCGTGTTCGGCATTTTCGTAGACGAGCGAAAAGCGCGCCCTGCCCAAGACGCGTACCCCGCCCTCCTCCGCCGTGGCCTGCACGGGCAAAAGCTCCGCGTGCGCCGAAAGCACCGTCTCTACCTCGCCGCCGAAGCGGCACTCCACCGCCGTCTCCTGAGAAAGCGTCCCCGTCCGCGTGTATCCGCGGTAGCATTGCGTCTCCAACTGCATACTGCCCTCCTTGTGTTCCTTGCATTGTATGAAAAAACGGGCGCGGATATGCGAAGAAGGCGGGTATATTTTGCGCAAAAAAGGGGAATCACCGCAGTATGATCCGTCAGAGCCGAAATTTAGCCGCCGTCAAGCGGGCGATCCAAACTTGTCTGCGTTCCAAAGTGGACGTCACCGTCAATCTGGGCAGGAACAAAGTGCTCTCCTACCGCGGGGAGCTTTCGGGGGTGTATCCCGCCCTCTTCACCGTGCGCCCCGACGACGAGCGCTTCTTGGGCAAGACGAGCTATTCCTATGCGGAAGTGCTCTGCGGCAGCGTCCAAGTCAAACGCGCCGAATAGAGAGCGGCCGCCGACGGGACCCGCCGAACAGGGTGCGCCGCGCCGACGGAACGCGCCGACGGCGCAGCAGAGCCGTCCCCCTTTGCCCCCGCCCTCAATCATGTGGCAAGAAAAAAGCAAGCGGCGGGGCGCAGACCCAAAGGTCTGCGCCCCGCCGCTTCACACTGTATTTCAGGCAAATACGCCTTTCCCCTCCAATTTTTGTTTCATCCACATAAGACGGAGGGAAAGCCCTTTCTCATCGCCCGCCTTCAAAAGCGCCTCGAACGGAACGAAAAACTTTTCAGCGCGCCCGGACATGGCTTACAAAGCGTTCGCCGAGCTTGACGCCGAAGAGGACGGAAAGATCTTCCGCCTTTCCCTGCGTCATCCCGCCGCGCGCGACGGCGAGCACGGTGGAACGGTCCAGATAGACGATCCACATATCGGAATATTCGACGACCTTCATGATGTCGGCATAGGCGACCGTGCCCTTCGCGGTGATCTGTTCGCCGCGCTCCGACTTCAATTCGAAGCCGTCCTCACGGAAGACAAAGCGGTGCGCCGCCTCTTTGCCTGCGAGCGACTTTTTTAAGACCGCCTTCAACACGGGCTTATAGCAGAAGAAGAGGAAGATGAGAAGGAGCGCCGCCGCCGCAAAACAGAACGCATAAAAGAAGACGTCCGCTTTCAGCGCCAAAAGCACCGCGCCGAGGACGGCGAAGAATGCGGCAAAGCCGCCGCACGCGCCCGCCATGATGGGTCCGCCCGTGTGCAGCGTGGCAGAAAGGTTGGTTTCGACATCGTTTTTCGTCTCGTTGACAAACATTTCGGAGTTGCTCCCGTCTTTTTTTATTATTATACAAATTGCGGGGGAAGATGTCAACGTCTTGCGCCGCCTTTGCGAAAGAAGGCGGCTTTGACGGGCAGAGGGCTTGCGCACGCTTCAAAAACTTGACAAAATGCTGTTTGGGGCGTATGATAAAAGGGTATATAAAAGGAAAGGCGCGTGCGGGAACCGTACCGCCGACGATAAGAGAGGTACAGCATGATCGAATACTCCCTGAAAGCTCTCACGGCAGACGAGCTTTCCTTTAAGGTCAACCCCATCAAGGCCGCTCCCGACACCAAGTTCGAGATCAAACCCATGTTCACCCGCCAGATCCGCCAGGCAAACGAGAACAACAAGGTGAACATCGTCATCCTCGAATGCAAGATCGAGAGCACGGAAGAATCTCCCAAGCCCTTCAACCTCAAAGCGCGCTTCGTGGGCGTGTTCGAAGTCAACAACATGACGACGGACGAGGACAAGCGCACCTTCGCCATCAACGCGACGGAAACGATGTTCCCCTATCTTCGCGCCGCCGTTACCAACCTCACGGCAGACGCCCTCATCAATCCCCTGACGCTGCCCGTGGTGCCCGGCTCCACCCTCTTCCCCGAAGACAGAGGCCCCAACCACTACACGCTCAACTTCGACCCCAAGGTCGTCAACTGAACGAAAAAGAGCCTGCTGGATCACGCGGGCTCTTTGTTTTGAGGAGGAAACGATATGGCAATTGCTATCCGCCGCGCAAAGGAGGAGGACGCGGAAGCGATCGGGCGCATCCTCTTCGAGGTGCACGCCGTGCATCACGCCATCCGCCCCGACCTCTTTTTGGAAGGCAAGCGGAAGTATGACGAAGCGGAAGTGAAAGCGCTCATCAATCGAACGCCCGTGCTCGTCGCCGAAGACGGCGGCGAAGTCATCGGCTATGCCGTCTGCTATTTGCAAGAAACGAAGGGCGACTCGATGGCGGCGCACAAGACGCTGTATTTGGACGATCTGTGCGTAGACGAAAAAAGCCGCAAGCAGGGCGTGGGACGAAGGCTCTTTGCCGCAGTGGAGGCGCTTGCAAGAGAGCTTCAATGCTACGATCTTACCCTCAACGTGTGGGAGGGCAACGACGCCGCCCGCGCCTTTTACGACAATTTGGGCATGAAGCCCTTGAAGACCTATCTCGAAAAAGTGTTATAAAAGAGCGGCCGCTCTTTGGGGGCGGAGGCGCCCGAAAAATAACTTGATACATCAACAAACAGCGCGGCGGCGCGGGGCTTTTGCCCCGCGCCGCCGCGCGTTTTCCTCAAAAGCAAACTGCTTTACTCCGCCGCGGGCTCTTCGGAAGGCGCACCAGCCGCCTCGTCTAAAAAGGCAAGCACGGCGCCCCACTTTTCGGCGCGGCAGTCCTTCTCGTTCAAAAACTCGTGGCGGGAATTTTCAAACAGCTTGAGCTTCACGTTCTTCATGCCCGCCTTCTTGGTGTAAAAATCATAGAGCTTTTTCACGCCCTTGCCCCTGTCTCCCACGGGATCGTCCGCCCCCGAAATGAGGAGGACGGGCAGATCTTTGCGCAGCTTTTCCGCGTACTCCGCCGTGTAGAGCCCGCGAAGGCCGCGGAAGAAGTCGGAATAGAAGCGGAAGGAGCAGGTGAACCCGCAGAAGGGGTCGCTCTCGTAAGCCTTGTTGTTTTCGTCGTCCGTCGAGAGCCATGCGCCGCCCGCGAACCCCTTGGCGTATGCGCCGAAGGAGAGCTTTTCGATGAGCTTGGCGGGCTTTTTTTCGCCGCAGAAAAAGCTGCCGAGCGCCGAGACGACGCTGCCCAAATACACCTCGGCATCCTTTTTATAGGAGCTGCCCGCGACGATCGCCGCCGCGAGCTGTTCGCCGTGGCGGGCGATGAAGTGCTGCGTCAGGAAGGAGCCGTAGGAAAAGCCCAGCACGATGACGGGCGTATCGGCATACTTTTTCTGAAAGGTATCGAGGACGAGCGCTTCGTCTAAAAGGGTGTTCTCGAACATATCCTTGGGCGCATAGCCGAGCGACTTTTCGTCCGTCTTGCCGTGGCCGCGGTGATCGTCCGCGACGACATAATAGCCGTGCCCGTTCAGAAAGCGCGCGAACGCGTCGTACCGCCCCGCGTGCTCCGCCATGCCGTGCACGATCTGCACGATCGCCTTGGGGCTTTCCACAGGCCATTCGTAGACGAAGATCTCTTTTTTTCCGTTTTTGAGTATCATAATATTCCCTCTGCTTAAGTTCCTCCGGAAAGCAGTCGCGCCTTCGTCGGCATCCGCCTCAGTTTGCCGCGCCTTTCCATAAAATGAAAAGTGCGGCCCTCTGCGCGATGCCTCCTCTTCCCACAAAGCTTTTGCTTACGCAAAATCTTTGCGGGAGCCCTGTCTGCCTGCGTAAACGGCAAGGGAGGCTAACCACTTCCCCTTCCAAAAAAGATTTGCTTTGGCAAAGATTTTTTGGAAAGAGGAGGAATTGGCGTTAAAAGCGCGGTGTTTGCCCAAGGGGCAGACACCCGCCAAATGCGCCATATTCCGACGAAGCCGTGCGCAAAGGCGACAACGTATTCAGCCGATGAATGCTTTTCGGGGGCTTACCTCAGCTCTGCGCCGAAGTTATGCGCCAGATTCCCCACGATCTTATGGAAGAAGCCGTCCACCGCCTCGGGCGAGAGCGGTTTTTCCGCCGTCTCTTCGGGGGAGAAGGTGATGCGGAACGCCATGCTCTTCTTGCCCGCGCCCACCTGAGCGGAGCGATAGACGTCGAAGAGCTCTGCCTTCTTCGCCGCCTTGCAGGCGCGCAGGATGGCGTTTTCGAGCTCGGCGCACGTCACCTTCTCTTCGACGACGACGGCAAGGTCGCGCTGCACGCTCTCGAACTTGGGAAGGTTATGATAGACGATGTCCTTTGCGAACTTCCTCGCAAGGGCGTCGTAGTCGAGCTCGGCAAGATACACGGGCTTTTCGAGGGCGAGCTCTTCGGCGATCGAAGGGTGCAGTTCGCCCATCCAGCCCACTTCGCGCTCGCCCATGCGGATGAGAGCCGTCTTCCCGGGGTGCAGGAAGGGCTTTTCGCCGCGCTCGAAGGAAAGGCGGAGCGAAAAACTCTCGGCGACCGCCTCAACGGCGCCCTTTAAGTCGAAGAAGTCATTATCTCCCCAGACGGCGAGCGTCACGCGCTTATTTTCTTTGGGGAGCGCCTTCAAGGGGAGCTCCTCGGCGAGATAGGCGTTGGCAAGCTCAAAAAGCCGCCCTTCCGCGTTGCCGCGGCGCACGTTGCGCACGACGTTTTGAAGCATCGCGGGCGCGAGGAAAGTGCGCATGACGGAAAGATCTTCGCCGATGGGATTGAGAATGCGGATGGCGCGGCGTTCGGGCGCGCCTTCGGGCAGGCGGAAAAGGTCGAAATCTTTGGGCGAATAGAAGGAATAGTTGCACGCCTCGAAGAAGCCCTCGCCCGCAAGCACACGCTTGAATTTGAGCTCCTGCTGCTGGGCGCTCGTCCAGCCGCCGTGGGTGACGGACGCGCGCGTCAAAAAGGTGGGCTCGATGTGCTCGTACCCGTACATGCGGATGATCTCTTCGGCAAGGTCGGGCCAGCCGTCCACGTCCTCGCGCCACAGCGGCACGGTGACGAGAAGCGCTTCCCCGTCCTCTTTCACCTCAAAGAAGAGGCGCTTCAAGATGGCGACCGCCTCTTCCTTCGGCACTTCGATGCCGAGGAGGGAGTTGATCTTCTCCATCGTGACGGAGAGCGTCTTGGGGGTGAGGTCCTGCGCGTTGACGTCGGCGCGGTAGCAGGTGGGCACGCCGCAGCCGAGTTCTTCGACGAGGTGCAGCGCTCTGTCCATCGCGACGGGGCAGGTGTAGGCATCCACGCCCTTTTCAAAGCGGGAGGAAGAATCGCTGCGCTGACCCAAGGCACGGGAGGTCTTTCTCACGCTGTCGCGCGCGAACTTGGCGGCTTCGAAGAAGACTTCCTTCGTCTCGGGCTTTATCTCGCTGTTGAGGCCGCCCATGATGCCCGCGAGCGCCACGCCGCCCTCGCCGTCGCAGATGAGGAGGTTATCGGGGTGCAGGCTGAATTGCTTTTCGTCGAGGGTGACGATGCTCTCGCCCTCCTCGGCGCGGCGCACGACGATCTTCCCGCCGCGCAGGAAATTGCGGTCGAAGGCGTGCATGGGCTGCCCCATTTCAAGCAGCACAAAGTTGGTGATGTCGACGATATCGGAGACCGAGCGCAGGCCGCAAAGCGCCAAACGGCGGCGCATCCAACGGGGAGAGGTGCCGATCTTCACGTCCTTCACGAAGTGCCCCACATAGCGCGGACAGAGGGAAGGCTCCTTCACCTCGACGGGGATCTTCACGTCCGTCTGTGCCGCCGTGTAAGAAAGATCGGGCATTTTGAGGGGCTTTTTGAGGACGGCAGCGACTTCGCGCGCGATGCCGAGGATGCACTGGCAGTCGGGGCGGTTGGCGGTGACGGCGATATCGAAGAGATAGTCGTCGATGCCGACGATCGGGCGGATGTCCGCGCCGACGGGCTCGCTTTCATCGAGGATGAGGATGCCGTTGACCTCGGCGCCCTCGTAATAGTCGTCGGTGATGCCCAGCTCCTCGCCCGAGCACATCATGCCCTCAGAAAGGACGCCGCGCAGTTTGCCGTTCTTTATTTTCTGCACGCCGCCCTCATGCATGACGGTGGCGCCGTCGAGCGCGCAGGGCACCTTCGCCCCCGAAAAGACGTTGGTCGCCGCCGTGCATATCTGCTTGACGCCGTGCTCGCCGCAGTCCACCTTGCAGACGGTGAGCCTGTCCGCATCGGGGTGCTTTTCGGTGGAGAGGATCTTGCCGACGACGACGTTCGTGACGTCTTTGCCAAGGTAAGTGAGCTCCTCTACCTCAAACCCGCACGAGAAGAGCTTTTCCTGCAATTGCTCGGCAGAAATATCGATCTCCACATAATCTTTTAACCAGCTGAAGGGTGCGATCATCTTGCTTCCTCCTCAATCTTTGAACTGTTCCAAGAAGCGCACGTCGTTTTCCGTGAGCAGCTTGATGTTATTGATGCCGTATTTGAGCATGGCGATGCGCTCGATGCCCATGCCGAAGGCAAAGCCCGTGTATTCGTCGGGGTCGATATGGCAGTTTTCAAGCACCCGCCTGTTCACCATGCCCGCGCCCAACACTTCGATCCAGCCCGTCCCCTTGCAGAGAGAGCACCCCTTGCCGCCGCACGCCGCGCACGAGACGTCCACTTCGACGGAAGGCTCCGTGAAGGGGAAGTAGGAAGGGCGCAGGCGCGTCTTCGAAGACGAGGAGAACATGGTGCGCGCGAATTCGTCGAGCATGCCTTGAAGATCGCACAGCGTGACGTTTTTGTCGACGACGAGCCCCTCCATCTGATGGAACATGGGCGAGTGCGTCGCGTCGTCGTCCGAACGGAACACGCGGCCGGGCGAGAGCATCTTGATGGGCGGGCGGTGCTCTTCCATGAAGCGGATCTGCCCCGAGCTCGTCTGCGTGCGGAGAAGATATTCCTCGCTCAAATAGAAGGTATCCTGCATGTCGCGGGCGGGGTGATCGGCGGGCGTGTTGAGCGCCGTGAAGTTGTAGTAGTCGTTCTCGATCTCGGGGCCTTCGAAGATCTCGAAGCCCATGCCCGCGAAGAT
>DXAJ01000084.1 GCA_019117085.1 Candidatus Gallimonas gallistercoris | reverse complement strand
GGTGTAACAGTTCCAAGCAATGCGCCAACGGCGTTTGCGCCTATGCCGTGAAATTTTCCGAGTATCTTTTTTGTGCGTTCAGGCGGGAAATAGCTCTGTATATAAGAGATAAGGAAAATAAGCAAGCATAACAATACGATAATTTTGATTGTATCGTAAATAAAGAATTGTATAGCCCCGCCCCAGCGCGTTGCCATAAATTCCGCGCCGAACATTCCGGTAAACGCCATGCCGAGCAAAGTGTTCAGCCATTGCATACCCAAAATCTGGTCTGTTATAAAGCTACCTAATACTTCTATGCCGTGTACCCCGTCAATAATTGCGGCAATTCCGATCGCAAGTCCTATGCCGATAAGTACACCAAAGAAAATCAGTAATTTTTTATGACGCTTAAACCATGATTGCTTGCTTGCGTTTTCTATTTCGTTGTGTTTTGATAAAATCTTTTCGTTTTCTTCCATAAATCCTCCTATAATATTGACAATTATCTATATGAAAGACAAAAATTTTTTCGGACTATCTTTTTTCTCGCATACATTTTGTATCGCCTAAAAAGGAAAGCAAGCCCTGCAACTTTTCGCAGTCAATCGTGTAATATGTCCATTTCCAGTCTTTTTCTGCTTTTACAAGACCGCAGTCGCATAACACTTTCATATGGTGCGAAAGAGTAGGTTGCGTAATATTGAGTTGTTCAAGAATTTTACACCCGCAAAGTGTACCATTGCGCAACATTTCAAAAATATGCAAGCGCGTACTCTCGCCCAACGCTTTCAGTATTTCAATATAATCGGCAAACTCCATAGTGCGCCCTCACATTGATTATTGTCTATGTTATTATATGCGATTTTATATAAAATTGTCAAGCAAATTTTGCAACTTATTAAAATAACGAGTTGCATTTAGAATTTTTGAAAATCTCTCACAAAAAAAGCGATCTATCGTTTCCGAAAGATCGCTCTTTTTCTCGCTTGAAAGTGCAATTCCTTTATGAATTTTATTTTGATTTTATTCCCTATGGGAATTGCGCTTTTGGGATGGACTTTTCTTTCGGAAAGAATATATGATCGGAGATTTTCCTTACTTCTTTTTATCCGCTTCGTCGAGGGCGGTCGTCATATGGACGGTGATCGTCCTATCGTAGCAGGAGAAGATCTCGTCCACCTTGTCCGCATCGGGTTTTTGGGTGAACAGGCTGATGAGCGGCACGAGCGCCAAGTTCAGGAGCATCACCAAAGAGCCGAGCGTGAGCGAAGAATCGAGGAAGGCGGGCAGCGTGAAGTAGCTGCTGAGCGCTAAGTCGTAGATAAGATACAAGACCATCACGCCGACGCCGAAACAAAAGCTGAACCACACGGAAGCTTTTGTCGTCTTCTTCCAATACAGCCCGTAGAGGAAGGGCGCGAGGAAGGCGCCCGCGAGCGCGCCCCACGAAACGCCCATCATCTGCGCGATGAAGCTGAAATTGCCGTAATACTGCACGATAGCGATGACGGCGGAAATGACGACGAAAACGACGATGAGGACGCGCATGATGAACACTTCCTGCCCGTCCGTCAAAGGCTTATTCCTGCTCCTAGCCGCGGGCGAGATGAGGTCGATGGTAAGGCTTGCGGAAGACGCCATCGCAAGCGAGGAGAGCGTCGACATGGACGCCGAGAGCACGAGGATGATGACGAGCCCGATGAGGAAGGGTGAAAGTTCGGAGACCATCGCGGGGATGATCGCATCATAGCTGCCCGAGGCGAACGCTTCGGGATAGAGGCGGGAAAATCCGCCGAGGAAGTAGCACCAGCCCGACACGACGAGCGCAAAGAGCGTGGAGATGAGCGTCCCCTTCTTGATCGCCTGCTCGTCTTTGATGGCGTAGAACTTCTGCACCATCTGCGGAAGCCCCCAGGTGCCCAAAGACGTCAGAATAACGACGGAGAGAAGAGAGAGGATATCCGGGCCGAAGAAGGACGTGAAGACGCCGAGCTGTTCGGAACCGTTATCGGCGGGAACTTGCGAAAGATCGGCAAAGATCTGCTCCCAGCCGCCGCCGTTCACGATGACCGCCGCGACGACCGCCACGATGCCCACGAGCATGATGATGCCCTGGATGAAATCGTTGATGGCGGTCGCCGTATAGCCGCCCGCGACGACGTACACCGCCGTGAGTACCGCCATGATGACGATACAGATCCAGAAGTCGATGTGGAACGCCATCTCAAAGAGGCGCGAAAGCCCGTTGTAAAGAGACGCCGTATAGGGGATGAGAAAGATGAAGATGATGACGGCCGCCGCGATCTTGAGCGCGGGCGAGAAATAGCGCTTGGCGAAGAAATCGCTCATCGTGGAGCTTTTAAGATGCTGCGTCATGACGCGCGTCCTTCTTCCCAGCACCACCCATGCAAGAAGCGAGCCCAAAAGCGCGTTGCCGAGCCCGATCCAAGTCGACGAGACGCCGAACTTCCAGCCGAACTGCCCCGCATACCCGACGAAGACGACGGCGGAAAAGTAGCTCGTGCCGTAGGCAAACGCCGTGAGCCACGGGCCCACGCTCCTGCCGCCCAGCATGAAGCCCTGCGACGTCCGCGACTTCCTGCGGCAGACGAAGCCGACTGCGATCATCACGCCGAAAAAGACGACGAGCATGACGAGATATAATACGATCTGCATATTCTCACCTTAATTTGCAAATTTTCCCATTGATATTACCATATTCCGCATAAAATTACAAACGAATTACAGGAAGTTCGCAAAAAATTTGTCCGAATTTGCGGAAGTGCCGCTCAAACATTTCCCCTTTGTGAAAAAATGTGATATACTGTTTGGAAAAGCACAAAGAAGTATCCTATGCAAAATCAAGAGATCATCGATATCCACGCACACACCTTCCCCGATGCGATCGCAAAGCAGACCGTCTGCTCGCTCGAAGGGCGCAGCCATACGCATTCCTTTTCGGACGGCACCGTCGAAGGGCTCTCTTCCGCCATCAAAGAGGCGGGCGTCTCGCTCGCCGTCGTGCAGCCCGTCGTCACCAACCCCTTGAAGACGGAAAAGATCAACCGCGCCGCCGCGGAAGTCAACGAACATACCGACAAAACGCACGTCTTTTCCTTCGGCGGCATGCACCCCGATACGCCCAACTATAAGGAAGAGCTCCGCCTCATCAAAGAGCTCGGGCTCAAGGGCTTCAAGCTCCACCCCGCCTATCAGCAGGTCACCTTCGACGACATCCGCTATCAGCGCATCGTCGGCTATGCGGAAGAGCTCGGCCTTGTCACCCTCGTGCATGGGGGCGTCGATATCGGCATCCCGGGCGAATGGGCATCCCCCCGTCAGACGCGCATTCTATACGAAGCCGTCAAACCCCAAAAGCTTATCGTCGCGCACCTCGGCGGCTGGCAGCTTTGGGAGGAAGTCAAAGACTGGCTCGCCGATACCGAGCTCCTCTTCGACACCGCCTTCACCCTCGGCGACATCGCCTACTTCGATGATTTCCCCAAAGAGAGCCGCGTCAAACAGCTTTCTAAGCAAAAATTTGCGGAGCTGGTGCGCCTTCTCGGCGCGGAGCGCGTCCTCTTCGGCACGGACAGCCCGTGGGCGGAGCACAAGGAGCAGGTCGAACGCATCGAGAGCTGCCCCCTTTCTGACGAGGAAAAGGCGCTCATTTTGGGCGGGAACGCCAAAAAACTACTCAACTTGTAACATTTTGCGCCCTTGCGCCCCATGCGGAGCACAGGAGCGCGTCGATCTATGAAGGAGAGAAAATCATGAGCAAACAACTGATGCTGGGCAATGCGGCGCTCGCACGCGGCCTCTATGAAGCAGGCTGCTGCGTCGCCTCCTCCTATCCCGGCACCCCGAGCACGGAAGTGACCGAGGAAGCGGCGAAGTACGACGCCATCTACTGCGAATGGGCGCCCAACGAAAAGGTCGCCATGGAGACGGCGTTCGGCGCCTCGATGGCAGGAAAGCGCAGCTTTTGCGGCATGAAGCACGTCGGGCTCAACGTCGCCGCCGACCCCCTCTTCACCATCGCCTATACGGGCGTGAATGCGGGCATGGTCATCTGCGTTGCGGACGACGCGGGCATGCATTCCTCGCAGAACGAGCAGGATTCCCGCCACTATGCGGAAGCCGCCAAGCTCCCCATGCTGGAACCTTCTAACAGCAGCGAAGCCCTCGCCTTTGCCAAGGCCGCCTATGAAATTTCCGAAACGTTCGATACGCCCGTCATCATCAAGATGTGCACGCGCGTCGCGCACTCGCAGAGCGTCGTCGAAACGGGCGAGCGCGAAGAGCGGCCCACAAAGCCATACGAAAAGAATATCCAAAAGAACGTCATGATGCCCGCCAACGCGAAGAAGCGGCACTACGACGTCGAAAAGCGCATGAAGGCGCTCGAAGAATATGCGGAGACCACCCCCCTCAACCGCATCGAATGGGGCGCCAAAGAGCTCGGCATCATCACCTCCTCCACGTCCTATCAGTACACGAAGGAAGTCTTCGGCGACAGCGTCAGCGTCTTAAAGCTCGGCATGGTGCATCCCCTGCCCGAAAAGCTCATCAAGGAGTTCGCTTCCCAAGTGAAGTCGCTCGCCGTCATCGAAGAGCTCGATCCCGTCATCGAAAATTACTGCAAGCAGCTCGGGCTCACAGTTATCGGCAAAGATATCCTCCCCTTGGAGGACGAATATTCGCAGAACCTCATTGCCGCCGCCTTCGGCCGCCCCGTTCCCGAGGGCAAGAAGCTCGAAGACGCCGTGCCTCCCCGCCCGCCCGTCATGTGCGCGGGCTGCCCGCACAGGGGGATGTTCTATCTCCTTTCTAAGCACAAGCTCACCGTGTTCGGCGACATCGGCTGCTACACGCTGGGCGCAACGGCTCCCCTCTATGCCCTCGATATCTCCACCTGCATGGGCGCGTCGCTTTCGGGCATCCATGGCTTTAATAAGGCGCTCGGCAAGGAGAGCGAGAAAAAGACGGTCGCCGTCATCGGCGACAGCACGTTCATGCATTCGGGCATGACGGGGCTTGCCAACATCGCCTACAATCAGAGCGTCTCCACCGTGATCATCCTCGACAACTCCATCACGGGCATGACGGGTCATCAGCAGAACCCCACCACGGGCTACAACATCAAGGGCGACCCTGCGGGCAAGATCGATCTGGAAGCGCTCTGCCGCGCGATGGGCTTTACCCGCGTGCGCGTCGTCGATCCTTACGACCTTGCGGCAACCGAAAAGGTGCTCCTCGAAGAGCTTCAGGCAGAAGAAGCGTCAGTCATCATCAGCCGCCGCCCCTGCGCGCTTTTGAAATACGTCAAACACGCCCCGCCCCTTCATGTGGAGACGGATAAGTGCAAAAGCTGCAAGGCGTGCATGAAGCTCGGTTGCCCCGCCATCAGCATGCGGGAGGGAAAGTGCGTCATCGACAGCACCCAGTGCGTCGGCTGCGGCGTGTGCGAGGAACTTTGCAAGTTCTCCGCCATCGTGAAGTAAGGAGGATACCATGCAGACGAAAAATATCATGATCGTGGGCGTGGGCGGACAGGGTTCGCTGCTCGCCAGCAAGCTTTTGGGGCATCTGCTCCTCAAATACGGCTACGACGTCAAAGTTTCCGAAGTGCACGGCATGAGCCAGCGCGGCGGCAGCGTCGTCACCTATGTGCGCTACGGCGACAAGGTCTTCTCCCCCGTCATCGACAAGGGCGAGGCGGATGTCATCGTCTCCTTCGAGCTGTTGGAAGCCGCCCGTTGGACGGAATACCTCAAAGAGGGCGGCGTCATCGTCACCAACACGCAAAGGATCGACCCCATGCCCGTCATCACGGGCGCGGCGCAGTACCCCGAAAACTTAGCGGAAAAGATCGCCTCTCTGGGCGTGAAGATCGAAGCTTTCGACTGTTTATCCCTCGCGCGCGAGGCGGGCAGCGAAAAGGCGGTCAATATCGTGCTTTTGGGCAGGCTTTCCTCTTACTTCGACTACGACCCCGAAGATTGGAAGCAAGCTATCCGCGAATGCGTGCCCCAGAAGTTCGTCGAACTCAATCTCAAAGCGTTCGAACTCGGCAGGGCATCCGAAAACGCCTGAACATAACAAACGATAAGGGAAAAAGGAGAGAATTTCCGATGCACACATACTATCAGCCCCATGAAGAGACCATGTCGCGCGACGAAATGCGCGCGCTCCAGAACGAAAAGTTCTTAAAACAGGTGAAGCACGTCTACGACAACGTGCCCTACTACCGCAAAAAGATGGAAGAAAAGGGCGTCACGCCCGAGGACATCAAGAGCCTCGACGATATCCGCCTGCTCCCCTTCCTCACGAAGGACGACCTGCGCGAAGCGTACCCCTATGGTCTTCTTGCGACCCCCTTGGAGCGCTGCGTCCGCATCCAGTCGACGTCTGGCACGACGGGCAAGCGCGTCGTCGCCTTCTACACGCAGGAAGACCTCGACATCTGGGAAGAATGCTGTGCGCGCGCCATCGTCGCCGCGGGCGGCACCAACAAGGACGTCGTGCAGGTGAGCTACGGCTACGGTCTGTTTACGGGCGGTCCCGGGCTCAACGGCGGCTCGCACAAGGTGGGCTGCCTCACCATCCCCACCTCTTCGGGCAATACCGACAGACAAGTGCAGTTCATGGTCGATCTTCAAGCGACCTTCCTCTGCTGCACCCCTTCCTATGCCCTCTATCTTGCAGAGGCCATCGAAGAGAAGGGCCTTCGCGATCAGATCAAGCTGCGCGCGGGCATCTTCGGCGCGGAGGCATGGACGCAGGAGATGCGGCAGGAGCTCGAAAAAAAGCTAGGCATCAAGGCGTATGACATCTACGGGCTTACGGAGATCTCCGGCCCCGGCGTCTCCTTCGAATGTGAAGAGCAGACGGGCATGCACATCTGCGAAGATCACTTCTACCCCGAGATCATTGACCCCGAAACGGGCGAAGTGCTCCCCGAAGGGAGCAAGGGCGAACTCGTCTTCACCTCGCTCGACAAGGAAGCCTTCCCCCTCCTTCGCTACCGCACCAAGGATATCTGCGTGCTCTCGAGAAAGCCCTGCTCGTGCGGCAGAACGCTCGTCAAGATGAGTAAGCCCCTGGGGCGCAGCGACGATATGCTCATCATCCGCGGCGTCAATGTCTTCCCTTCGCAGATCGAGACGGTGCTCCTCAATCACGGTTACGAAGCCAACTATCAGATCTTCGTCGACCGCGTCAACAATACCGATACGCTCGATGTCAACGTCGAGAGAAAGCCCGATATGGGCAGCGATCTCGATACCGTCAAGGCGGCGGAGAGAAAGCTCGTCTCAGCTCTCCGCTCCATGCTCGGCATCACGGCGAACGTCCATCTCGTCGAGCCCAAGTCCATCGCGCGGAGCGAAGGCAAGGCGGTGCGCGTCATCGATAAGCGCAAGCTCTACTGAGGTCAGAAAAGTTTATGCCCATCACGCAACTGTTAGAGAGAAACGCCTCCGTCTACCCCAACGACGTGGCGCTCGTAGAGCTCAACCCCGAGATCCAGGAAAAGAGCCGCCGCACCTGGCGGGAGTATGCCCTCGTCGAGGGCAACCCCCTCTGCCACTACCGCCGCGAGATCACCTGGCGCGTCTTTGACGAAAAGGCGAACCGCGTCGCCAACATGCTGCTTGCGCGCGGCATCAAGAAGGGAGACAAGGTCGGCATCCTCCTCATGAACTGCCTTGAATGGCTGCCCATCTACTTCGGCATCTTAAAGACGGGCGCGCTCGCGGTGCCGCTCAACTACCGCTATACGGCGGAGGAGATCAGATACTGCGTCGATCTTGCCGAAGTCAACATCCTTCTCTTCGGCCCCGAATTCATCGGGCGCGTCGAGGAGATCGCCGACGAGATCGGCAAAAACCGTATCCTCCTCTTTGTGGGCGGCGTCATGGTGCCGACTTTTGCAGAGAGTTACGACCAGCAGGTCAACAACTATTCCTCCGTCGCCCCCGACGTGGAGCTTTCCGACGAGGACGACGCCGCCATCTACTTTTCGAGCGGCACGACGGGCTTTCCGAAAGCCATCCTGCACGCGCACCGTTCGCTCATGCACGCGGCGCAGGTCGAATACATCCACCACCGCCAGACGCGGGACGACGTGTTCCTGCTCATCCCGCCCCTCTATCATACGGGCGCGAAGATGCACTGGATGGGAAGTCTGATGTCCGCAAGCAAGGCGGTGCTCCTTCGCGGCATCTCCCCCGAAGCGATCATGGAGACCATCTCCAACGAGCGATGCACCATCGTCTGGCTGCTCGTGCCGTGGGCGCAGGATATCCTCGAAAAACTCGACTCGGGCGAACTCAAACTCAACAACTTCAATATCCGCCAATTCCGCCTCATGCACATCGGCGCGCAGCCCGTGCCGCAGAGCCTCATCAAGCGCTGGCAGGCGTACTTCCCCGGGCAGGCGTACGACACCAACTACGGCCTTTCGGAGTCCATCGGCCCCGGTGCCGTGCATCTCGGCATCGGGAACCTCAAAAAGGTGGGCGCCATCGGCATCCCGGGCTACGGCTGGCAGGCGCGCATCGTCAAAGAGGACGGCGTCACCGAAGTGGAACAAGGGGAAGTGGGCGAACTTTCCTTGAAGGGCCCCGGCATCATGCGCTGCTACTACCGCAACGAGGAAGCGACAAAAGAAGTCATGCGCGGCGAATGGCTGCTGACGGGCGACATGGCGCGGCAGGACGAGGACGGTTTTTACTACCTTGTCGATAGAAAGAAGGACGTCATCGTCTCGGGCGGCGAAAATCTGTACCCCGTCGAGATCGAAAACTTCCTGAGCAAGTGCCCTCTCATCAAGGACGTCGCCGTCATCGGTCTTCCCGACGCGCGCCTCGGCGAGATCGCCTGCGCCATCGTGGAAACGCCCGCGGGCGTCACCTGCACGGAGGAGGACATCAACGAGTTCTCGAAGGAGCTCCCCCGCTACAAGCGCCCCCGCCGCATCATCTTCGCGAAGGTGCCGCGCAACGCCACGGGCAAGATCGAAAAGCCCCTCCTTCGCAAAATGTATCATGCCGACAACATCGTCGACGAGCAAAACCGCTCGTGATACGCCAAAAACGCTGAACGGACAATTTTATAAGGAATGCGGCGGCGCACTTCAAGTGCGCCGCCGCTTTTTATAAGAACGGCCGCCCGCAGTCCCCCGCGGGCGGCGTCACTTTACTTTAACAACTTAGTCCTTCTTTTTCGCTTTCAACCCGAACACGAGCCCTGCCGTGCCGACCCCGAGGGCGACGACGGCAACCGCAAGCGAAATGTAAAGGACGACGGAGAGCGTGTTGAGCTCGGCGTCCTGCCGTTCAAGCTCGGCGCTCTGCCGTTCAAGCTCGGCGTCCTGCCGTTCAAGCTCGGCGTCCTGCGCGGCATTTTCGGCGCGCAGTTCTTCGACGGCTTCGAGGATGGCTTCGTCCGCCGCCTTGTAAGCTTCATCGAGCGCGTCGATCGCCGCTTTCAGCGCCTCGTCCGCCTCGTTCAGCTCCCCGACGTTGCCTTCGAGCCCTGCAATGTCCGAAACCAAGAGCGCGTCCGCCGCCTTGTATGCCTCATCGAGCGCGGCAAGTTTTTCCTCGATGTCCTTCTCGTTGGCGTCGATGGCGGCTTGAAGTTCCGCCTTGGCGGCCACCAGATCGGCGGCGACTTGATCGACGGCGCTTTGAAGCGTGTTCTTGGCTTCGTTCAAGGAAGAAGTGAGCGCGGAAATTTGAGAAGCGAGGGAAGCATCCGCGCTCTCCAATGCGCCGATCTTGCCCTCGAGGAGCGCGTCTGCCGCCTTGTAGGCGGCATCGAGCGCGTCGATCGCCGCTTTCAGCGCCTCGTCCGCCTCGTTCAGCTCCCCGACGTTGCCTTCGAGCCCTGCAATGTCCGAAACAAAGAGCGCGTCCGCCGCCTTGTACGCTTCATCGAGCGCTTCGATCTATTGGGTCAGCGCCGAGACCTCTTGCGCGACGTCCTTCCCGATCTGCTCTTCCAAAGCGTCGATCTGCGCCTGCAAATTTGCGTCGGCAGCTTCGTAAGCTGTTTTCAAAGCTTCCGATGCCTCTTGCACAGCTGCCTTGTACGCAGTCTCAATTGCAGTTTTCAGCGCTTCATCCGCCGAGGCAAGCGTTTCATCTGCGGCTTCATAAGCATTGATAAGAGCATTGAGCGCTTCCTGTAAGTTAGCGGCAGAGCCGTCTCCGATCGCTTCATTCACCTTTGCGACCGCCGCTTCGAGTTCGGATATAATATTGTCCACATCTGCCGCAACGTCGCGCACCTGAACGGCATAGAGGGTGATGATATTTCCCGCTGTGTCGCTAAGCTCGCTCGTTATTTGTCCGCCTTCATAGACAATTTCTCCGTCTTCTTCCAGCGACCATCCGAAAAGCTTCCCCGCTTCCACGTTGATTTGAAGTTCTTCCGCCGTCGGTATCACAAGCTCTTCTCCGACAGAAAGAAGATCGTACCCGGCTTGTTCTCCGCCGTGATAATATAGTACCAAATACTGCGACGACTCGGAAGAAGTGGCTGCGATCCGACCATCGCTAAGAGATGTAATCGTAACGTTATCGGCAAAAATATATTCCACCGTGTTTTGTTCATAATCTTTTACGAAATCTTTCCCGGGGAACACGCCGCCCGCAATTTCGACCGTACCACTGCCGGGTTTATACATATTCCCGTCGATTTCGCCGCCGTAAATTGTAATATCGCCTCCATGCGCATAGACCGCGTCGCTGTTTTTCGTAGCACTGTTGCCAGAGATCGAGCCTCTCCGCATTTCAAAGTAACCCAAAGTGGATACATTCACGCCTCCGCCCAAACTGTTTGCTTGATTTTCTTCGATCGATCCTCCCAACATTTGAAATTCACCGCCCACGCCCACATTGACGCCGCCGTTACTTTGAGATACATTATTGCGGATGGAACCGCCCTCTAAGATAAACTTTGAATTGGCGCCCACCCCGACGCCGCCTGTATTACTGGTCGCATAGTTTCCTTCGATCGAACCGCCCTGCATGCGGAACGTACCGTCCACTTCCCCCGTGATCTCTACTAATCCGCACCGCCCGATATCGACGCCTGCGCTGCCGTACGCGCGGTTTCCGGCGATCGTGCCGCCCGTCATAGTAAAAGTGCCTTCTGCCCAAACGCCTCCGGCTATATTACCGTTTATTGTCCCAAAACCTGCAACTTCTGTCGTATTATTTCCGCCTGTGATCACTCCCCCTTGTATCATCCTATCGCCCGAATCATCAAAATTATATGCTCCGTCTTGGGCAATAAAATAACGATGCTCCCCATGAGAGCCATTGCAATCGCACAGAGTGAAATTTGCACCGTAATTTACGGTGATCACGCTGCCGCTGCCCGTGCCCGTCAGTTTGTATCCGTTGAGGCAGAGCGTGACTGTGCCCGAAAACGTGAGATCGTTCGTAAGCGTAATATTTTGATCGAGATAATAGTTTCCGTCCGTAAGCGAGCCGCCTTCCGCCGTCAAAGGCGTCCAAACGTCATGATTTGTATGCTCCTCGGCGGCAAAAGCGCGTTCGGGGGCGGGGGCGAGCGCCGTCACCCCCAACGCAAGCGCCAATGCGCACAGCGCAGCCAAAACAAACAAAAGCACTTTGTTCCTTGTTCGAAAAGTTCCCATATGTTCCTCCAAAACCTGTATTTTTACCGCAAAGCCGCTTTGCACGGCTGCCGCAAATTCCTTTTTTCCGCAAACAAAAAAGGCAGACCGCGCTCAACCAAGAGCACAGCCTGCCCGAAAATACGGCGTCATTTCAAGGAAGCGGTCTACCA
>DXAJ01000083.1 GCA_019117085.1 Candidatus Gallimonas gallistercoris | reverse complement strand
AAGTTTGTAGAGCGCGAAAAGCGCATCGTCCGCCGCACGGAGAGCATCTTCCGCAAAAAGTCCATCGAGCAGGCGCACTTTGCCTTCGGCTTCCCCACCGTTTCGCGCGACAGCGAGGACCTTTCCGCCGTGCAGGTGATGAACGCCATTTTGGGCGGCGGGATGAGCTCGCGCCTCTTTAAGAGGGTGCGCGAAGAGCTGGGGCTTGCCTATTCCGTCTATTCCTACACCGCTCACTACAAGGAGACGGGCATGCTCACCGTGTATGCGGGCGTCAACCCCAAGAAGGCGGAGGACGCCGCGAAGGCGGTTTCCGCCGTTCTTGCCGAATTCAAGCAGAAGGGCGTCACCGAGGAAGAATTTTTGCGCGGGCGCGAGACGCTCAAAGCGAGCAATATCTTCTCGCAGGAGAACACCTCGTCGCAGATGCTCGTCTACGGCAAGCAGCTCCTCTATAAGAACGAAGTTTACGACTTCGAGCAGCGCATGGCGGAAATTTCCGCGCTCACCCGCGAGGACGTCCTGCGCGTCATCGCGGAAAATCTCGACTTCTCCGCCGCCGCTTCGGCGTGCGTGGGCAACCTCAAAGCCCCGCTCTCCCTGTGAAAGCCGCCTTTTGCGAGGGCTTTGCGCCCGTCTTCGACGAAAACAGCCGCGTGCTCATTTTAGGGAGCTTCCCCTCCGTCAAGAGCCGCGCGCAGGGCTTTTACTACGGCAACCCGCAGAACGCGTTTTGGCGCACGCTCGGGGCGTTCTTTCACGAGGAGCCGCCGAAGGATGCGGAGGGCAGGCGGGCGTACGTCTTAAAGCACGGCGCGGCGCTGTGGGATGTTGTTTTGAGCTGCACCATCGCGGGCTCTTCCGACGCCTCCATCCGCGGGGAACAGGTCGCAGACGTCGCTTCGCTCGTCAAGGGGAGCAAGATCCGCCGCATCCTCTGCAACGGCACGACGGCGTATCATTTGTTTCAAAGGCATTTCCCCGAGCTTGTGCCCATCGCCAATAAGCTCCCTTCGACTTCGCCCGCCAACCCGCGCTTTTGCGTAGAGCCGTGGTTCGAGGCGCTTTCCGAAGGGTTTTCGGGGGCGGGCGGTGAAGAAGCCCGCTCGGGCGCAGAGGAGAAGATATGACATACGAGGAAGTGCTCTCCCGCCTCTTTTCGGAGCGCGACGAGGGGTACCGGGAATTTCATAAAAAGCTCTTAAAGAACGAGAACATCGAGGTCATCGGCGTGAGGATGCCCGTTTTGAGGCGGCTGGCGCGCGCGTGGAAGGGGGAGACGGAACGCTTTCTCACCTTCCCCGACGAGTATTACGAGGTGACGTTTTTGAAGTTTTCCCTCTATGCGCTCTTGCCCTTTGAGCGGTTTTGCGAGGGACTTCCTCAAATGGTGGGGCTTCTCGATAACTGGGCGACGGTGGACGGCTTCCATGCTCCCTGTATCGCAAAGCACAAAGAGGAGTTTTTGCCTTACATCCGCGCCTTTTCGCACGACGGCAGGGAGTTCGTGGAGCGCTATGCCCTCGTCTCGCTCCTTCACGATTATGTGGAAGAAAAGTATCTGCCCGAGATTTTCGCGGCGCTCGAAGAAGCGGACGGGAGCCGCTATTATACGGGCATGGGCGCGGCGTGGCTGATGGCGGAAGTGCTTGTAAAGTGTTACGAGGAAGGGCTTGCCTACCTCAAAGAGGGGCGGCTCCTCCCCTTTGTGCACAACATGGCGATCAGAAAGGCGTGCGAGAGTTTCCGCCTCACGAAAGAGCAGAAAGAGGAGCTTAAATCGTTCAAAAAAGCAACGAATGGGGGCAAAATTCCCGAAAAGGGTTGACAAACTCACATTCTTGTTGTATGATAGTCACACAAGGTTATGACAAGCCGCCGCGCGCGGCGACTTACGGAGGATATGACTATGTTAGAGAAAGTTTGCAATATGCTCGGCGAGCAGCTGGGGATCCCTGCGGAGAGCATCCGCCCCGAGCAGGAGGTCGTCAAAGATCTCGGCGCCGATTCCCTCGACGTCGTGGAGCTCATGATGGCGCTCGAAGACGAGTACGGCATCACCCTTCCCGAGACCGATGTCGAAAACATCAAGACGGTGCAGGATATCGTCGATATGATGAACAAGCTCCAAAAGTAAAGGATGAGGACGCGGCTTAGATCGCGTCCTTTCTTTTTTGCCCCGCTGGCGGAGAAATTTCGCGGCGGGGCTTTTCTTTTGGCGGCGGTTATGGTATAATGGGAAAAATCGCACCAAACGCCGCCTTAGGCTGCGGCGGAAAAATACGCAAGGAGGACGAAAGATGAAGATCGAAAAGACGGTAGACGGCACGGCGGCGATGCTCTCGCTCTCGGGGAGCCTCGACGCGATGACGGCAGAAGAGCTCGGGGCGGCGGTTTCTGCGCTGGGGGAGGTCACCGACCTTGTTTTAGACCTTCAAAAGCTCGAATACGTCTCCTCGGCGGGGCTGAGGCAGTTCGCGCTCGCCCAAAAGCGCATGGCGGCAAAGGGGGGCAGCTTTTCCCTCGTCCGCGTGCCCGAATTCGTCAAAGAAGTGCTTGCGATGACCGGGCTCATCAATCATTTGGAGGTGCTCGGATGAACGCGAAGAAGCTCACCTTCCCTAAAATTTTAACGCTGCTGCTTGTCGGCTTTTTGGTCGTCGGCGCCATCTACGGCGTCGTGCGCTATCTCGTCCTCCTGCCCGAAGGCGTGGGCAACGACGTCGCAACGCTCCGCCGCGTCTTGTGGGAGGTCATCCCCGCCCTTGTGGTGCTCCTCGTCATGTACGGTGTGGCGCTCACCCTGTATTTCAACCGCATCCGCTCCTCCATCACCCGCGCGGCGCGCTCCATCGAACGTGCCGGGGCGGAGGAAAAGGCCTCTCAGATCGGCGGCGAATGGGCGCCCGTCGACAGCGCCGTCGAAAAGCTTACAAAGACGGTCAACGAGTCGGTGAAAAGCCGCGAAAACGCCATCGCCCTCGACGCGCGCAGAAAGACGGAGGAGAGCATCGCCCGCGATATGGAGTCCGCCCTTGCGGCGACCTCGCTTCCATGCGTGGAGCTCGATTTCAGCGGCGCGGGCGGGGCGGAGCGTTCTTCCCTCATCGCTGCGGACCTTTTCGACGGCTTCTATCTGGGTCGCCGCACCCTCTGCTTCATGACGGCGGATATCTGGGGCACGGGCTTTGCCGCGGCACGTTTTGCCGCCCGCGTCAAGGAACTCTTCCGCGACGCCGCGCATAGCTCGGATACGCTGGGGGAGGCCGTTCTGCGCCTCAACCGCGCTCTTTTGAATAATAATCCCGATTCGCTGGCGCTGACGGGCTTTTTCGCCGTCTTCATGCCGGGCACGGGGGAGCTGCGCTATGTGAACGCGGGCGCGCATCCGCCCGTCCTCGTGGGCAAGGAGCGCACCTTTCTCCGCGTGCAGCCCGGCTGCCCGCTCGGGCTCTACGAAGCGCCCGAACTCACCGAAGAATATCTCATCTTCAAGCCGGGGCGCTGCCTCGTCACCTATACGAACGGCGCGGTGGAAGCGCGGAACGGGAAAGGCGAGGCGTTTGGCTACGACCGTCTCTTCGACGCCGTGAAAGAGGGTTGGGAACGCTCTTTGGGCGCGGATCGCATCGTCTCCGCCGTCACCGAGGCGGTCAAGGGCTTTGCGGGCGCGCAGCTTTCCGACGACGTCTCCGTCTATGCCCTCTACTACCCCAACGGCATCCAGGCGGAGCTCAGTCCCAAGACGAGCGAGCTCGAACGCCTGCGCGATACCATCCTCGACTGGCTCAAAGACGACCCCAGGAAGAACAAGATCTTTCTCGCGTGCGAGGAGATCTTCACCAACATCGTCAACCATTCGGGGGCGAATTCCATCCACCTCAACTGCCAGGTGGAGGGCAACAGCTTTGTCGTGCGCTTCACGGACGACGGCGAGCCCTTCAATCCCTTGCAGGTGCGCCCCGAAGGGGGGTATTATTCGAGCAATTACGCCGAGGGCGGCATGGGCATGGCGATCATCCGTCAGATCGCGGGCGAAATTTTCTACCGCACGCAGGAGAACCGCAATGTGCTCACCATCCGCTTCCCCGTCATCAAGGTGAACTGAATTGACGAACGTGTTTTACATGGATACCGCTCTCCTGCCCGACCCGCGGGAGGGCGGTCTTTCTTCCGAACTGCCCCGGGCGCGGCTTGAAAAGGCGGTGCGGCTATTATCTTTGGAAAAGCGCAAGGAGAGCGCGGGGGCGGGGCTGCTGCTTGCCCGCATCTTGCCCCGCTTTTCTGCGCGCGCCGAGGAAGTGTATGCGGATGAACGGGGGAAGCTCTTGCATCCGCGCCTCTTTCTGAGCCTTGCGCACGGCGGGGGGATGGCGGTGCTCGCGGTGGGGGATCGCCCCGTCGGCTGCGACGTCGAAAAATTCTCCCGCGTGCGGGAAGGGGTTTTAAGGCGCTTTTTGAAGGAAGAGCGCGCGTTCGTTCAAGAGGCGGGGAAAGAGGCGCGCGAGGGGGCGTTTTACCGCATCTGGACGGGCAAAGAGAGCTATCTCAAAAGGACGGGCGAGGGGCTTTCGGCGTGGAAAGAGGTGCGCGTTCTGCCCGAGGGGCTTATTTTGCGCGCGGGGAAAGAGCAGCCCTGCCGAATTGTATGGAAGGAGAAGGGGGAGCATCTGCTTGCCCTCTGCCATGAGGAGGAAGCAGCCTCTTGGGAAGAGGTGTTTTTCTGAGGGAAATATTTCTTGGCGGAAATTTGCCTTCAAGGGTTGCAATGCGGGGCATCTTTTGCTATAATGTAGATGACACCTGCGGTGTACGGAAGCCGGTAAATGCGTGATCCACATTTTTTATTCGGGAGCGCTTGTCGGCGCGGCTATGCAAGGTCTGTTGCTACGGAAAGTCAGATGCCGTGCCGCCGCGCACCCACCTGCGAGAAGCGGGTCTACCTTCATCGGTTTGCGGCACAGGCGGATGTCATTTTATTTCGGAAAAATTTTTGCCCAACCATGCGCAAAAACGGTTGCAAGATGGGCGAGAATATGCTATAATCACCAAGTAATCGCGGTTTGAGCGGGAGATCTGCCCGGCGCGGCGGTTCGGGACGTAATACAAATTCATACGGCCTTGTGGTCAAGCGGTTAAGACGGCGCCCTCTCACGGCGCAATCCCGGGTTCGATTCCCGGCAAGGTCACCAAAAAAATGAGTGCACAATGGTGCGCTCATTTTTTTGTATGTGGCGCCCTTGCCGGGCGGATGATGAACCCGTCGGTTCGCGCGAGGCGTTTACGCCGAAGCCCAACCGAGGGGACCCCTTTAGGGGTGTCGGTTGATTCCCGCTGCAGGGTTCCGCTTATGGCACATTCATTTTTTTGCATTGGCGCCCTTGCCGGGCGGATGAAGAACCCGTCGGTTCGCCCGACGCCGAAAACGGCGCACGGGGCGGCGTTGCATTGCAGCGCTTGATATTTTTCTTAAAATCGGTTGACTTGATCTGCGGGATATGATAACATAAGCATAGGAAAGCAGTATGCTCGGTGTTAGCCGTAAGGCTTTCGTCCTCGGAGCCCCGCGACATGCAGCCTGTTGGCTGGCGGCTGCTTTCTTTTTTTCATTCGTGCCCATTCGTGCTGGCGAACGCTCGCCGTCCTGTTTTTTTTCTGACTTCTATATCTGCCGTCTCGTCGCTTCGGGGCGGTTTTTTTGTTGTACAAAAAAACGCCCGACGAGGGAGGCTCGGGGGCGCAATTTTTAGAGTGGGGTGCACTGTCCCAAAAAGTTCAGAGCAGGGGGATGTGCTTTTCGCGGCAGACGGCGCGGGTGTTCTCGTCCCACAAGCTCGCCTGCACCTCGCCGATGTGCGCGCAGCCGATCATCAGCATGCACAGGCGGGACTGGCCGATGCCGCCGCCGATCGTGAGGGGAAGTTCCCCTTCGAGCAGCATTTTGTGGAAGGGGAAGGCGCGGCGGTAGTCGCAGCCCGCGATGGAAAGCTGTCTGTCGAGGGAGGCGCTGTCCACGCGGATGCCCATCGACGAGACTTCGAGCGCGCAGCCGAGCGTCTCGTGCCAAAAGAAGAGATCGCCGTTGAGCTGCCAGTCGTCGTAGTCGGGCGCGCGGCAGCCGTGCGGCTTGCCCGATCTCAGCGCCCCGCCGATCTGCGTGATGAAGGCGGTCGGGTGCTCTTTGACGAAGGCGGTCTCGCGCTCTTCGGGCGTAAGTTCGGGCCAGCGGTCTTCAAGTTCCTGCGAGGAGACGAAGGCGACCTCGCGCGAAAGGGAGACGGCGATCTGCGGGAATTCGCGCTTCAACGCCTCGCTCACGTTGCACACGGCGTTCACGATGGCGCGCACCGTCGCATACAAAAAGTCGGTGCAGCGGTCCTCGCGGGAGATGATCTTCTCCCAATCCCACTGGTCGACGTAGACGGAGTGGAGATTGTCGAG
>DXAJ01000082.1 GCA_019117085.1 Candidatus Gallimonas gallistercoris | reverse complement strand
AGGTTGTAGAGCATCTGCACGAGCATGGCAACGGTCATCGGCACGGCGAGCCGCACGATGTGTTTTCTGACGCTTCCCTTTGAGAAGTCGTTTTTGATGTCGTCGGATATATTCATAGTCTGAATTTGGGTGGGGCGGGGTGCCGTCATGAGTGATGCGGTGGAGAGAAGCGCCTTTTTCGGATATCTCACTATTTATAATAAGGCGACTCCCTCAGTCGCGTCGGAGCAAGGCAAACTTTGCCAGCCCCTCCTTAGGTCGGGGCAGGGCTTTGATGCCTGCTCCTCCTTTTCCCACAAATCTTTTGCTTCGCAAAATCTTTGTGGGAGCCCTATTACTCCCTCCGCCGCGTCGCCAACATAAATGTTGGACAACGCGTCACCTCCCCGAAGAGGAGGCTATAATAAGGATTTTTTTATCCTAAATAATTTCCGCGAGGAGGGTTTCCCTCCGCTGCGGGACACAATTTGTACCATACTTGGTACTTATTGTCCTTAGAATGACAACAACGTGGGCGGGCGGAAATGTGATTTGAATGCACAGCGCTCGTTCCTCACGGAACTTGTTTTGCGAAGCAAAAGAAGTTCGTGAACCCTATTTCTTATACGCCCCTCTTGCGTGGAGGATCCAAAGGGAACGGTCGAGGGGGTCGACGCCCACGCGCTCGCGCGCTTCGCCCACGCCATCGGGGCAGGGGTAATAGCCTTTGAGCTTCAAAAGGAACGCCGCCCTGCCGCCCGAAAGCGAGGCAGCAAGCTCGTTGAGCCCGAACGTCTCGCCCGCGGGGATGTCCGCTTCCAGCGAAACCGTGCCGCCTGCTACGACGGGGGGATCGAGAACGGCGCGGCGCTCCCTGAGCGCCGAAAGGAGCTTGCCCATCGCCTGTTCGGGCGCGGTGAGGGAAAGGCGCAGGACGGGCTCCAAGAGCACGCTCCCCGCATTGCGGAGGCCGTCGTGGATGCCCATCGGGGTCGCGACGAAAAAGTCAAGGGGATGGGTGTGCTGCGGGTGGTCTTCGCCGTCGACAAGCGTTACTTTGAGGTCGGTCACCTTCCAGCCCAGCCGCCCCTGCTCCAAAGCGCGCGGCACCGAGACGCGGACGTGTTCCTGATAGCGGTAGGCGATCTTCTTTTCCGAACACACGCTCTCATAGACGAGCCCGCTGCCGGGAGAAAGCGGTTCGAGGTGAAATTTGACGACCGCCCAGCACGGTTTGGGCATGGTGTAGCATTCGAAGCCCCATGCGGGGCGGGCGATCGTTTCGCGGTAGACGACGGAGGGCGCGCCGATCGCGGCGTCGAGGCGGAAGCGTTCGAGAAGGGTGTCTTTCAAGACTTCCGCCTGTACCGAGCCTGCGATCGCAACGCTTAAATGCCGCTTTTCGGGCACCCATTCGAGGGCGAGCGAAGGCCATTCGTCGGCAAGTTCTTCGAGCGCCGCTTTGAGGGCGGGGAGCTTGTCGGGCTCTGCCGTCACCTGCACGCGGAGATAGGCTTCGGGGGCGGTGTAAGAGACGGGCGGGGGAGCGCCTAAAAAGTCGCCCGCGCGCACGTCGGAAAGCCCCGTGACGGCGCCCGTTTCGCCGTCGCGAAGAAGGTCGGTATCTTCATATTTTCCGCCGCGGATGCGCTTTAACTGCCCCGCTTTGAAGAAGCTGCCCGTGCGGGCGTTTTCCACTTCCTGCCGCACCGAGAGCGTGCCGCCGAAGAGGCGGATGTGGGCGAGTTTCCCGAGGTTCGGGCGGTGCTCCACCTGATAGACGAAGGCAGAGAAGGGGGCGTCTTCGCGCCGCGGAAAGGAAAAATACGACGTGAGGACGAAAAGGAGCTCTCTGACGCCCGCTCCCGTGCGCGCGCTGCCGTAAAGGAGAGGAACGATCTTGCCTTCGGAACATGCCTGTGTGAGGGCGGAGCTGAGCCGTTCTTTAGGGAGCGCGCCCGAAAGATAGCCCTCGAGCAGGGCTTCGTCGGAAAGGGCGGTGACGGCGTCCTCTTCCCATGTGGGAGAGAGGAGAGAGGCGGGCGTGTTGAAGGAAAGCACTTCGCGTTTGATGCGGGAAAGCAGCGCCGCGGTGACGGCGGAAGGGTCGGGCTCCAAGTCGCACTTGTTCACGAAGACGGCAAAGGGCAGGCGGCGCGCTTCGAGCATGGACAAAAGGAGCTCGGTCTGCGCTTCCACGCCGTCGCGCGCGGAGACGACGAGGACGGCGGCGTCGATGGCTGCTATCGCCAGCTCGGTCTCTTCGGAAAGATCGGCGTGGCCCGGGGTGTCGATGAGGTCGATTGCGGTGCCGTTGTATGCAAATGTGACGGTCGCGTCGCGCACGGAGATGCCGCGGGCGCGCTCGATCGCGAGAAAGTCGGTGGCGGCGGTGCCGCTGTCCACGCTGCCCTCCCGCCGCAGGACGCCGCCTTCCACGAGGATGCGTTCGGAGAGCGTCGTCTTGCCCGCGTCGATGTGCGCGAAGATACCGATGTTGAGCGTCTTCATGCGTGTATTGTAACACGGACGGGGGAGAATGTCAAGAACGGGCACTCCTTCCGCCGCGCGCCCTTTTACTGCTTCGGTCATAGTGCCGAGCTTAACAACCCCTCCGTCGCGCCGCCGAGGACGAGCCTCGGACAGCGCGGCACCTCCCCTTACACAGGGGAGGCTAAAATGAGGAGATGCCTTGCGGCGGGGAAGAGGGGCGGGCAGAAGGGAAATTTGCAAAAAACCCTTTACACGGGGGCGATTTTGGTATATAATGGGAAAGAGTGAATTTTGCAAAGGAGGTGGTGCAGATGCAGATCGTTTACGAGCATTGGAAATATATCGTCAAACACATTTGGTTTATTTTGCCCTTTGCCGTCATCCCTGCGCTCTTTCTTTCCCTTTCCATGGACTTTTCCGCCATCGAGGCGTTCTGGCGGGGGCTCTTTTCGGGAGACTTCGTGACCGATTGGTTTGAAATTTTCTGCGCGTGGAGCCTCTTCGGCTTCGGCAGCGTGCTCGATATCGTCTATGCCGTCTGCGGCATCGTGTGTACGCTCGTCTTCATGTCGCTCATTTTGGCGTTCGTCGAAAAGCATATGCGCATCGGCAAGCGCACGTTAAGCGGCATCCTCTCGCAGCTCGGCGGCGTCCTTCCGCTCGTCTTAGGCATGATGCTCGTCATCTTCGCCTTTTACGAGGTATGGGCGCTCGTCCTTTCCGCCATGCTCTACTCCATCGTATCGGCAGGGTCGGCGGCGGCAGTCATCGCGCTCTCCATCCTCGCCATCCTCCTCTTTTTGGGGGCGCTGCTGTACCTTATTTCGCTCGTTTATTTGTGCCTTCCGTGTATGCAGATGACGGGGCTCGGGCCCTTCCAGTCGCTGCTTTATTCCTACCGCCTGATGGTGGGCGTGCGCGGGAAGCTGCTTTTGTCCCTCCTCATGTCCTTTGCGCCCGCGGCGCTCATCGTGTGGGGGGCTTCCTTCCTGCCCGAGGCGGCTTCCGTCCTCATCTGCCTCGTGCTCTTCACCTTCCTCTTCATGAGCTACTGCGTCCGCATGGAGACCTTCTATTTCGAAACGGACAAGCTCGATCGGGAAGACCTTCTTTTAAGTTACAGGGAGCTTTGATATGGCGATCAGACGTGCGTTCCGGCTGTTGACCGACAACTTTACCAATGTCTTTAAGCTGCTTTTATACCGCCTCGTGATGGGGGCGCTCTTTGTGGGGCTTTCCTACTTTATCCTTGATCTGGGGCTGAGGAGCCTCCTCGAAGGGGAGGAAATGAAGCATGTCCTCACGATGGTGGGAGATTTCTTCGAAGCGCTCGTCTCGGGCAATACAGGCTATCTTTCTTCCTTCCGCGAAAGCTTTTTGGATGCGTTGAAGGCGCTCGGCGCTGCCTTTGCCGCCGACCTCGGCTCCATCATCGGCTCGTTCGCGGGGGTCGTCGTGCTCTATCTCGTGTTCCGCTTTTTGAACGGCATGGCGACGTTCGGCATGATGAGCATCTCCTACGACCGCCTCTCCACCTTCGGGAAGACGAGCTTTTCGGCGGCGTTCTTCGAAAATCTGGGCAGGGCGGTGCGCTATCACCTGCTGTATGTGCCCCTTTCCTTCGTATATGACGTGCTGTCGCTCGTCTTGTGCTGGTTTTTCTTCTTCTACACGCCCTCGGTGTTGGGCGATACGAGCGTTCTGACGGTGCTTTTGGGGCTTTCGCTCACCATCGCCGTCTATATCGTCTTGCAGGCGGTCAAGCTCACCTTCATCTCCTCGTGGATGCCCTATGCCGTGGAAAACAAGAAGGTGCTTGCAGGCCTTCGCGACAGTTTCACGCTCAAAGGCAAGTTCATGCGCCGCTTTGTGAGCTATCTCATTTCCGTCTATCTTATGGTCGTTTTGAACGTCGTGTGCGGGTTCTGCACGCTGGGGAGCTTCCTCCTCATCACGCTGCCCGCAAGCGCCATCTATCTTCTGTGGCTACAACTCGTTTTGTATTATCACGAGAACGGCCGCAAGTACTATCTCCACGCGCGTAAAGTGGTGGGGGATGCCGAGGATATGCCTGTCGAGAGCGAGATCGACCTCGATCTTGAAAGCTGAAAAAGCCGAAATATAGTGGGGAATCAACGGCGCGCACCGCGCGCCGAGTCAAGGAGTTTGTTATGAGTTATAGGGAAAATTATCAGAGCTGGCTGAACGACGCGCGCCTTCCCGAGGCGTGCCGGGAAGAACTGCTCGCCATCAAGGATGACGAGAAGGCGATCGAGTACCGCTTCGGCGGCGAGCTCGAATTCGGTACCGCGGGCATGCGCGGCATCATCGGCTGCGGCATGAACATGATGAACGTCTTCACCGTCATGCGCGCGACGCAGGGGCTTTCCATGTATATCAAGACGCTCTCGCCCGAAGAACAGGCGCGCGGCGTCGTCATTTCCTACGATACGAGAAGGAACAGCCGCCTCTTTGCCGAGAAGGCCGCTTCCGTCCTTGCGAAGAACGGCATCAAAGCCTATCTTTTCGACGACGTGCACCCCGTGCCCATGCTCTCGTATGCCGTCAGGTACTTAAAGACCATCGCGGGCATCATGATCACGGCGTCGCACAATCCCAAGGAATACAACGGCTATAAGGTCTACGGCGAGGACGGCGCGCAGATGTCCCCCGAAGCGACCGCCATCGTCGTCAAGTACATC
Source organism: Candidatus Gallimonas gallistercoris (assembly GCA_019117085.1). Taxonomy (GTDB): domain Bacteria; phylum Bacillota; class Clostridia; order Christensenellales; family Borkfalkiaceae; genus Gallimonas; species Gallimonas gallistercoris. The sequence goes on along the minus strand of DXAJ01000082.1, from coordinate 19,124 downwards.
GAAGAGATCAAAGACTATCTCTCCGTCACGGGGGACGACAAGAGCCCGCTCATTCAAAGCGTCCCCAAGGAAGTGGACGAGACGTATATTCAGGAACTTTCCAAGCTCACCCTCTCCAAAGAGGCGGTCGAAAAGTGCGGGAAGGACTTGAAGCTCGTCTACACCCCCGTCCACGGCAGCGGCTATGTGCCCGTCATGACCATTTTGAAGAAGCTGGGCATCAACGTGACCGTCGTCGAGGAACAGACCGTCAAGGATACCGAATTTTCTACCGTCAAGGTGCCCAACCCCGAGTTCAAGGAGACGCTCTCGATGGGCATCGACCTTGCGAACAAGATCAAGGCGGACGTCGTCTTCGGCACCGATCCCGACTCCGACCGCCTCGGCGTCGCCGTCAAAGACGACAAGGGCGAGTTCATCGCGCTTTCGGGCAACCAGGTGGGCATTCTGCTGCTCGACTATATCCTCACCCGCCTGAAAGAGGAGAACGCGCTGCCCAAGAACGCCGCCGTCGTCAAGTCCTTCGTTTCGACGGGCATGGCAAAGGCGATCTGCGATGATTTCGGCGTCGCCATGTTCGAAACGCCCGTCGGCTTCAAGTTCATCGGCGAAAAGATCAAGCAGTGGGAACAGGACGGCTCGCACACCTATGTGTTCGGGTTCGAGGAATCGTGCGGGTACCTGCGCGGTACCCACGCGCGCGACAAGGACGCCGTCGTCGCTTCCATGCTCTGCGCCGAGATGGTCTGCTATTACACCTACATCGGCAAGACGGTCTGGGGCAGATTGCAGGAAATTTACGCAAAGTACGGCTTCGTGCTCGATAAGAACATCTCCATCCAGTATTCGGGCCTCAACGCCATGAAGGAGATGAACGCCGTCGTCGACGCGCTCAAAACGCACAAGGTGGAAGCCTTCGGCTCGCTCGAAGTGGAGGCGGTGCGCGATTATTCTTCCTCCGTCCGCCGCGACAGGGAGGGGAAGGAGTCGCACATCGACATCCCCAAGTGCAACTGCGTCTATTACGAACTTTCGGGCGGTTCCTTCGTCTGCGTGCGCCCTTCCGGCACCGAGCCCAAGCTCAAGATCTATTTCTCCATCCGCGCCAAAGACGAGGCGGCGGCAGAGGCGGAGCTCAAAAAATGCAAGGCTTCCGTCGAAGCGCTGCTTGCAAGCGTGAAATGACATTTTGTTTTCGGGCGCCGCCCGCGGCTCAAAGCCGCGGGCGGCGCTTCCTTTCTGCCCGAGGCGGGCAGGGGCGCCCGCCTCGGGCGCCCTATTTTTTTGACGAGGCGCATTGGGGATGTCTGTGTGCAATATAGTTTAGATTCGTCTAAAATGTTCTTGATTTGATTGACAATTCGCGCCAAATTTGTTATCATTTGTTATAATAAAAGAAAGCGATCGCCGGGGGCGCGCCAAGCGTCCGCCGCGGGGAGGAGAGCCATGATCTATCTCAAAGATTTCAAACAGGGAAGGCTGCTTTATGAGGCGCTCGATTCGGATATCCGTCTCGGCATCCTCAACGAGCTGCTGCAAAAGGGGGAGCTCAACCTCGCCTATTTTGCGAAGGCGTTCAACGTCTCCAACGGGGCGATCACGGCGCACATCAAAAAGCTCTACGAGGCGGGGCTCATCGAGATCACGACCTCTTCGGGAAAGCGCGGCACGCAGAAGATCTGCCGCCTCGCCGCCGATAAGATCGTCATCGATTTCGTCAACGAGGTGCAGGCGGAAGGCAGGGTGGAGAGCGCGCATATCGACATCGGCCACTATGTGAGTTACGACATCCACCCGACCTGCGGGCTCGGCACGTCGGAAAAAGCCATCGGCCGTTTCGACGATCCGTGCTGCTTTTCCTATCCCGAGCGCATCAAGGCGGGCATTTTGTGGTTCGCGTGGGGGCATGTGGAGTACCTCATCCCCAATTATTTGACGCCCGAATCCGAACTCCTCGAATTGCAGTTTTCCATGGAGCTTGCGAGCGAGGCGCCCGGTTATGCCGCGTACTATCCGAGCGACATCCACTTTGCCGTCAACGGGCACGAGCTGGGGTATTTCAAGAGCCGCGGCGAGTACAACGACCGCCCGGGCAACTGCAACCCCGCCTGGTGGAGCGGGAACCTCGGTCAATACGGCAAGAAGGTGCTCGTCGTCGTCAACCGCAAGGGGAGCTACATCTGCGGGCTCAAAGTTTCCGAAACGACGCTCGACGATCTCGACTTAAAGGCGGGCGACCAGATCCGCTTCCGCATCTTTGTTCCCGAAGACGCCGTGCACCGCGGGGGCGTGACCCTCTTCGGTCGCGGGTTCGGGGATTATGATGAGGGGATCGTGTGCAACTTTGTCTGCAAATAGTTCGAGGAAATGTATGCGGCGAAATACTTTGTCGAGCTTGCGTTTTGCCTTGGTCATTTACTCGTCGGAGCAAGGCAAATTTCGCCTGCCCCTCTTTTTGTCGGGGCAGGGCTTTGATGCCTGCTCCTCCTCTTCCCACAAAACTCGCTGCGCGACTTTTGCGGGAGCCCTGTAAGCTCCCTGCGGCAAAGCCGCGCTCTCCTCGTCTTTCTTGCATCTCTTTCCTCTCACTTCGCTTTCATGAGCTTTGAGAGCTCCCAAACTTCGGATAAATGGGCGTTGGCGTCGAGCCAAACTTCATAAGAGGTGATCGTATGGATATTTCTGCACTTTCTGCAAGGTTTCATGTCAATGCGGAGCGCGCCGTAAACGGGGCGTTCCCCGTCTTTGAAGGGCGCGTGAAGGGAAAGCGCGTGCTGCTCGTTTCGGACGCCGTTACGCGCCGTTTTGCAGAGCCGCTTCTCGCTTCTTTTCAAACAAGCGGCGTTCATGCCGCGTTTTTTTCCCTTCCCGAAGAGGAGCCCGTCGCCGATGAGGAGACGGTCGCCCGCGTGATGGCGGCGGGGGAAGAGTATGACTATCTCCTCGCCGTGGGGTCGGGCACCCTGAACGATCTTTGCAAGCGCGCGGGCTTTCTTCTCCACAAGGAGAGCGGCGTGTATGCGACGGCGCCCTCGATGGACGGCTACACGTCGGGCGTTACGCCCCTCATCGAGAAGGGGTTCAAAATAACGCGCGACGCGCAGACGGCGTCCGATGTTCTGATGGACTTTTCTGTCCTCAAAGAGGCGCCCTCCGTCATGATCGGCGCGGGCGTCGGGGATATCCTTGCAAAATATTGCTGCCTCACCGACTGGCGCATCTCGCGCGATCTCAAGGGCGAAAAATACAACGAGGAAGCCGCTTCCCTCATGTATAACGCCGTGCGCGCTTCCAATGACAGCCTGCCCGCCCTGTTCGCGGGGAAGGAAGAGGGCGTGGAAAAGCTCATGGAAGCGCTCCTCATCTCGGGCTATGCGATGGTCATCGCAGGCAGTTCCCGCCCCGCTTCGGGCGCGGAGCACCACATGAGCCACTTCCTCGAAATGGACTTTCTGCGCCGCGGCGAGCGCATTCCCCTCCACGGCATCAAGGTGGGGCTGGGGACGGCGGTCTCGCTCTATCTCTATCATACCCTCGGCAGCCGCGCCGATTTTAAGGGGAAGGACGTCGTCCTCAAAGAGGCGGAGGGGCTGCCTTCCTCCGGATTCGTGCTTGAAACCTTAGGGAAACTCGGCTGCCCCACGCGCTTTTCCGAGCTGGGCGTTTCCCGCGAGACGGTGCGTACGATGTTCTTCGAGGCGTACAAGATCCGCGACCGCTTCACCATCCTCGCCCTCTATAACGAGGAGGGGCTGATGAAGGATACCGCGGAAGAACTTTTGGAGAAGTTCTACTGATGCAGGCGGGCATTTCGACGGCGACGCTCTTCCTGCGCCGCAACAACGAGGACGCGCTCGCCCTCTTTTCGGAGTGGGGCGTGCCCGTCTGCGAGGTGTTTTTGACGTCCTTCTGCGAGTACGAACCTTCCTTTGCGCGGCTGTGCGCCGAGCGCAAGGGGAAGGTGAAGGCGCATTCCGTGCACGTCCTCAACACGCAGTTCGAACCGCAGCTCTATGCCGAGCATCCGCGCGTCGTGGGGGACGCCTTTTCCCTCCTTTCCCGCACGATGGAGTGTGCGAACATCCTCGGGGCGAAGTATTACACCTTCCACGGCGTGGCGCGGATCAAGCGCACCTACCGCGAAAATCTCGAACGTTCGGGAAAGCAGACGCAGAAGATCGCAAAAGCGTGCGAAAGATCCGGCGTTTCCTTATGCTACGAGAACGTGGAGTGGGCGCTGTATAACCGCCCGGGCGTCTTTTCCGTTCTGAAAGAATACTGCCCCACCCTTCGCGGGGTGCTCGATCTCAAACAGGCGCGCATCACGGGATACGACTATTTTGATTATTTGAAGGAGATGGGCGCTTCCCTTTCCCACGTCCATGTGAGCGACGTCACGGCGGAGGGCAAACTGTGCCTTCCGGGGCGGGGCGTCACCGATTTTGCGCTGCTTTTGAAGCGGCTTCGGGACGTCGGCTTTGACGGGCCGCTCCTCATCGAAAACTATTCGGGCGACTTCGGGGAAGAGGACGAGCTCAAAGCTTCCTTCGAGTGGCTTTCCGATACCATCGAACACAGCAAATAAGGAGACATATGCTGCAAGTCAGAGATCTTACCAAACGATATACGACCAAGGGGGAGACGGTCGAAGCGCTGCACGGCGTTTCGGTCGATTTCCCCGAAAAGGGGATGGTGTTCCTCCTCGGCAAATCGGGGAGCGGCAAATCGACGCTTTTGAATTTGGCGGGCGGGCTGGACGAGCCCGACGAGGGCGAGATCATCGTCAAGGGCAAGTCTTCCAAGGAGTTCACGCCCGCCGATTTCGATTCCTACCGCAATACCTACATCGGGTTCATCTTTCAGGAGTACAACATCCTAAACGAACTGACGGTGGGGGAGAACGTCGCCCTCGCCCTTGAATTGCAGGGAAGGCCGCGCGATCGGGAACACGTCGAAGAACTCCTCAAAATGGTAGACATGCAGGGCTATTACGACCGTAAGCCCAATACGCTTTCGGGCGGGCAGAAGCAGCGTATCGCCATCGCGCGGGCGCTCGTCAAAGAGCCCGAGATCATCATGGGCGACGAGCCGACGGGCGCGCTCGATTCCCAAACGGGCGCGCAGGTCTTCGATACCCTCAAAAAGCTCTCCCGCGAAAAACTCGTCGTCATCGTCTCGCACGACCGTGATTTTGCAGAGGCGTACGCCGACCGCATCATCGAACTCAAAGACGGGCGCATCATCTCCGACGTGACGCGTTCGGGGGAGGCGAAGGAGGCGAGCAACCTCGTGGAGGCGGGCCCCAAGAAGCTCGCCGTCGTGAGCGGCGCCGCCATGACGCAGGAGGACGAAGCGCGCGTCCTTGCCTTTCTGCGTGCCAACAAAGGGGGCATCCTGCTCTCCGCGGAAAAGGAGGACGTCTCCGATGTGCGCGCGCCCGAGGGCGTGGGGACGTTTTCTCCCACGAACGCCTCTCCCGCCCCGCGCGAAGCGGATACCGCCGTCTTCCTGCCTTCCCGCTTTCCCGTGCGCTATGCCTTCAAGATGGGGCTTGCGGGGCTCAGAGCAAAGCCGCTGCGCCTCATCGTGACGACGCTCCTTGCGGCGATCGCGTTCCTCGTCTTCGGCGTCTTTTCGACGATGATCACCTATTCCCCCGCCGACATGGGCGTTTCGGGGCTCTTGCAGTCCGCCATCGGCGCGGCGACGCTGCAAAAGAAGCTCATCATGCACGGCATCAACGACGACGGGCAGGAATATACCAGCCTGCTCCCTGTCCGTTCGGGGGCGACCAACTTCACCGAGGAAGAGGCGGAGGCGGTCCGCGCGGAGTCGGGCACGCCCTTTATCCCCGTGTATGACTTCGCCTCTTCGGTCATGAGCCTGCTCTCCTCTTACGGGAAGCCGGATTCGGACGTCTATACGGACAGCGTATTCTATAAGACGTTCGACAGCATCTCGGGCTTTGCCAACGTCTCTTACGCGAAAGAGGCGGGGTTCGCGCTCGTCGCGGGCACGTATCCCGAAGCGGAGGACGAGGGCATGATCTCGCTGTCCGTTGCGGAGGCGTTCGTCGGGTTCGGTTACCGCGCCTCTTCGGACGCATCTTCCGAACGCATCCAAAGCGTGGAGGACATCGTGGGCAAGACCATCCGTCTGAGCCTTCTGACGTTGGGGGAGATCTACGTCACCGTGACGGGCGTCTTCGACGCGGAGGACGACTTTTCGCGATACGACTCCTTGCGCGTTCCCGAACTTCCCGGGAATGCGGAAGCGACAGCCCTTGCGGAGGAATTTTCCGAAGCGTATGAATATTCCTTCTCTTCCGTCTGCTTTACGGGGGAGGGCTTCTATGAACGTTACGACCACTTCGACAGGAGCCGCAGGGAGTATCAAAATTTGATGCAGCAGGTGGAAAACTACGGCGGCACGACCTCTTACACCGAAGATTCGGCAAGTTTCATCCGTTACAGCCGCCTCATGGCGCCCCTTGCGGACAATGCGGAAGAACGGGCGCAAGCGCTCTTTGCCTACTACGGGAAAGAGGAGAAAGAGCGCGATATTTCGTACTATATCCCTTACGAATATCTTACCGAGATCGATTCGGGCCAAAAGCTTTATGAGATCGTCTTCCCCGTCATCGGTGCGGCGGCGGGCGTGCTTGCGGTGTTCGCGGCGCTGCTTCTTTTCAGCTTCATCTCCGCGAGCATCAACGCCAAGAAGAAGGATATCGGCATCCTGCGGGCGGTGGGCGCGCGCGGCATCGACGTGTTTAAGATCTTCATCGTCGAAGGCATCGCCATCACGCTTCTCTGCCTCGTCTTGGGTGTCGCGGGGAGCATTGCGGCGTGCGCGATCACGAACGGCATCCTCATCGCCGAAGCGGGCCTCGGCTACGAGTTCTTCCTGTTCGGCTGGGAAAACGCGCTCATCCTCTTCGGGATCGCCGCCGTCACTTCCCTGATCGCGACCGTCATCCCCGTTGCCGTGTTCTCCAAGAAGAGGCCGGTCGAGACCATCCGCTCCGTTTAAGAGGCGCTGCCGCCTTGAAAAAGGGCGCAAAAAGGACGCAAAAAGTGTTTTCTCGCGGCGTAAAAAAAATTGACAAGGCGGGCAAAGTCTGCTATAATGGGCAGGCACCTTGGAAGAGGGCAAATAAGTGCTGCGGCGAAGGAGGGTTGAACAGGATGTCTACCATCAGAGTCGGCGATAACGAAAATCTCGAGAACGCGCTGCGCCGTTTTAAGAGAAAGTGCTCCCGCGACGGCATCATCGGGGATCTCCGCAAGAAGGAGTTCTACGAAAAGCCTTCCGTGAAGAAGAGAAAGAAGGCGGAAGCAGCCAGAAAGAGAAGCAGAAACTAACGAAAGAGCCGTAACGGAAGTTACGGTTTTTTTCTTGCAAAAAATGTCGAAATCGGGAGAAAAATAGGGAAACGGAGCAAAAAAACATGGAGCGGACGTTGAAATCGCTTGCAAAAGAGGCCAAGGCGCGCATGAAGAAGGGGTTTTGGCGGCAGTGCGAAGAGGAACTTGACGCGCATTTGAAGGACGCGCGCGAGCAAGGGATCAGCGAAAGCAGGATGGAACGCTACTTCAAGGGCAAGGTCGCGGGGCATATCAAGGGCGAAGCGCCCGACGAGTTTTATCTCAAAGTCAAAAAGCTGCTCCTCGAAGAGGGGGAAGTTTCCGACGCCATCGGGCGGCTCACCGACAAGGAGTATTACGCGACGCTCTCCTACGCCGAAAAACAGCGCTATACGTTGGAGCTTTCGGAAAAGTACTTGAAAGCGTTGGAGCGCTTTAAGCGGGAGGAGCAGTTCGAACGAAGAAAGCAGGCAAAACCGCAGGGCTGAGCCCGGGCGGAAGCGGATCGGCTTGCCGCCCAAGAGCGGGCGGCGGGTGAGGGCGCTCCCGTTTGGCGGCGCTTGCATTCGGGGGCGGCGGCGTGTGAGCTGCGTCCAATCGCTTGTCGAAACGCGGCGGATATGATATAATATCCTCCATGAACGTTTTGGACTTGAACGAAGAACAGCGGCTGCCCGTCGAGACGACGGAGGGGGCCGTTCTGGTGCTCGCGGGGGCGGGCAGCGGCAAGACGCGCGTTTTGACGGCGCGCATCGCCCACCTCGTGGGGGATATGGGAGTGCCGCCCGAGAATATCCTTGCCATCACCTTCACCAACAAGGCGGCGAACGAGATGAAAGAGCGTCTTTCCGCCATCGCCGATACGCGGCGGATGTGGGTGAGCACCATCCACTCCATGTGTGTGCGCATCCTGAGGATGTACGCCGAGCGCAGGGGGCTCACGCAGAATTTTTCCATCTATTCCGAGCAGGAGCGCTCCGCCGTCATCAAGCAGGCCTTCAAGGAGCTGAACTTCGAAGAGGACAGCCTCTTGAAGAGCATCAAGTGGCATATCTCCAACGCCAAGATGCTGGGGCTTTCGCCCTCGGAGTACGCCGCGCAGCACCGCGCGGAGCGCAACGTCGAAGAGGCGGTGAAGGTCTACGAAAAGTACGATGCGCACTTGAAGCAGAACAACGCGCTCGACTTTGACGACCTTCTCTCCGAGGCGCGCGCGCTGCTTGCTTCCGACCAAGAGGCGCGGGAATACCTTGCGGGCAAGTTCCGCTATATCCACGTCGACGAATTTCAGGATACCAACGCCGTGCAGTTCGACATCGTCAAGATGCTCGCGAGCGTGCACGGGAACCTCTTTGTGGTGGGCGACGACGACCAGTCCATCTACGGCTGGCGGGGGGCGCAGATCGAAAACATCCTGCACTTCGAGCGCACTTACCCGAGCGCCAAGACCTTTAAATTGCAGCAGAACTACCGCTCGACGAAAGCCATCCTCTCGCTTGCGAACGCCTCCATCGCGCACAACCTCAACCGCAAAGGCAAGAAGCTTTGGACGGAGAACGAGGAAGGGGCAAAACCCGTATGGTACGAATCGGACGAGGAGACGGGCGAGGCGCTGTATGCGGCGCGGCTCATCGCGGAACTGAGGCGCGAAGGCTACAAGCTCTCCGACTTTGCCGTGCTCATGCGCATCAACGCGCTCACGCGCTCGTTCGAGCAGGAATTCACCAAGTACGGCATCTCTTACAAGGTGTTCGGCGGCTTCCGCTTCTTCGAACGCAAGGAGATTAAGGATGCGCTCGCCTACCTGCGCCTCATTTCGAACCCGTTCGACAGCGAGGCCCTTTCGCGCATCATCAACGTGCCGCGGCGGGGCATCGGCGAAAAGACGATGGAGACGCTGCGCGCCTATGCGGAACGAGAGGAGCTCTCCCTCTACGACGCCGTTCTCGATTGCGATCTTCTCCCCCTCGGCGAGGCGGTGAAAAATAAGCTCCGCGCCTTCGGGAAGTATATCAAAGACCTCGTCATCTTAGCGCAGGAAGCGCCCGTCAACGAGCTGTGCAATACCCTGATGGAAACTTCGGGCATGAAGGAGATGTATCTCGACGGCACGGACGAGGGGGCGGCGAAGCGGGCGAATTTAGACGAATTCTTAAATTCCGTCGAAGAGTTTGTGCGTCTCAACCCCGAGGCGACGCTCTCCGACTACTTGCAGCAGATCACCCTCTATTCGGACACCGACGAGATGGACGAGGACGACTATGTGACCATCGCCACCATCCACGCCGTCAAGGGGCTGGAATTCCGCTGCGTCTTTTTGTGCGGGCTCGAGGAGAACATCATGCCCACCTCGCGCGCGCAGGACGATCCCGCCGCGCTCGAAGAGGAGAGGCGGCTCATGTATGTCGCCATCACGCGGGCGCGGGAAAAGCTGTGGCTCACGCGCAGCCGTTCGCGCTATCTCTACGGCAAACGCGAGCCAACCGTGCGCTCGGAATTTATCGACGAGCTCAAAGACGAGCTGGGCATCGAGGACGTCAAGGCGCGCTATTCGGGCGACTACGGCGACTATGGCGAGGGCTACGGCTATGGCTTTTACGGCGCGGGCGGCGGCTACGGCGCGCGACGCTCGTCGGGGTACGGCTCTTATGGCGGCTACGGCAATTCCGCGCCGAGGCGGGTGGGGCGCGCTTCCGACGAAGACGAGGGCGCATACCGCACCTTCGGCAGCGGCAGCAGGCCGCAAAGGAGCGCCGCAAAGAGCGTTCCTCCCGCAAAAAAGGAGCCCGTGCGCTTCGGCAATGTGGGCGTTCGCCCCGCTCCTTCGGGGACGGGGAGCGCGGCAAACGCTACGAAGGCGGGCGCCGATCTTTCGCGCTTCCAAGAGGGCGCGCGGGTGCGCCATCCCCGCTTCGGCGACGGCGTCATCACGGGCGTGCGCGGCGCGGGCGGCAACCTCATCGTCACCGTCCGCTTCGAGAAGGCGGGGAATAAGGATTTGGCGGCGGCGCTGGCGCCTCTCGAAGTCCTCCTTTGAAAAGGATCTGCGGCGCAATACTTTGTCGGGCTTGCGTTTTGCCTTGGTCACTTACGCCCTGTAAGCTCCCTGCGGCAAAGCCGCGCTCTCCTCGTCTTGTTTGCATCTCCTTTCCAAAGGTTCGCTTGGTCGAGAGGTGAGGGAAATTCATTTCAGGTAACATATCATGAACGAACGTATGAAGGAACTCGTCGGGATCCTCAACCGATGGGCATATGAATACTATGTGCTGGACGCGCCCTCGGTGGAGGACCGCGAGTACGACAGGCTTTACGACGAGCTTCGCGAGCTCGAGCGGACGACGGGCGTCGTGCTGCCCGATTCCCCCACGCGGCGGGTGGGCGGCGAGCCTGTCAAGGGTTTCGAGCGTCACAAGCACATCGCGCGGCTTTTTAGCCTCGATAAGGCGGTCTCGGAAGACGAGCTTTCCGCCTTCTTTACGCGTGTTCAAAAGGCGGCAAGCCCGACCTACACCGTCGAATACAAGTTCGACGGGCTCACGATGTGCCTCACCTATAAAAACGGCGCCTTCGTGTGCGCCTCCACGCGCGGCAACGGCGTCGAGGGGGAGGACGTCACCGCGCAGGCGCTCACGCTGCACAGCTTCCCGCTTTCCGTTTCCTACAAAGGCACGCTCGAAGTGCGCGGCGAGGCGGTGATGCGGCTCTCCGTCCTCGAACAATACAACCGCGAGCACCCCGACGAGCCCCTGAAGAACGCCCGCAACGCGGCGGCGGGGGCGATCCGCAACCTCGACCCCAAACAGACGGCGCTTCGCCGCCCCGAAATTTTGTTCTACGACGTCAATTATAAGTCGGACGGCATGCCCGCCTCGCAGGAAGAGGCGATGGCATTTTTGAAACAAGAGGGCTTTCAGACGTATCCCTTCTTCAAAGTGTGCAAAACTCCCGACGAGGTGCAGGAAGCCATCGACGAGATCGAAGTGGAGCGAAAAAAGATCGACGTTTTGACGGACGGCGCCGTCGTCAAGGTCAACGAGGAGCGCGTGCGCGAAGAGCTCGGCTATACCGATAAATTCCCGCGCTGGGCGATCGCCTATAAATTCGAAGCGGAGGAAGCGGAGACCACCGTTATAAACGTCTTCTGGCAGGTGGGGCGGACGGGCAAGCTCACCCCCCTTGCCGAAGTGGAGCCCGTCGAGCTTGCGGGCGCGACCGTGCGCCGCGCGACGCTCAACAACTACGGCGATCTTACGAAGAAGGACGTCAAAGTCAATTCCCGCGTGCTCATCCGCCGCTCCAACGAGGTCATCCCCGAAATTTTGGGGGCGGTCTCCCATACCGAGGGGAGCGTGCCCGTCGGAAAGCCGTCCGTCTGCCCCTACTGCGGCAGCCCCGTGCGCGAAGTGGGCGCGAATTTGTTCTGTTCCAACGAAAACTGCCCGCCCCGCATCGTGCAGAAGCTCGCGCATTTCTGCTCCAAGAACGCGATGGACATCGAAGGGCTCTCCGAACAGACGCTTTCCCTTTTGTTCGAAAAGCGGGGCGTTAGAAACTTTTCCGACCTCTACGCCCTCACCGAGGAGAGCTTCGAAGGGCTCGAAGGCTTCCGCGAGAAGAAGATCAAAAATTTACTCTCCGCCATCGAAAAGAGCAAACATATCCCGCTCGACCGCTATTTGTATGCGCTCGGCATCGAGGGCATCGGGCGCGTGGCGGCAAGAGACCTTGCGGCGTTCGGTTCGGTGGAAGAAGTCGCCGCCCGCACGAAGGAGGAGCTTTTGGCCCTCGAAAACGTGGGCGAAGTGACGGCGAACGCCGTTTTGAGTTACTTTGCAAACGAGGGAAACCGCGCGGAACTTGCCCGCTTGAAGGGAGCGGGCGTTGCGCCCTACACCGAACAGCGGGTGACGTAAGGGGCGTTCGCGGGGGAGAGCGTCGTTTTGACCGGCACGCTCTCTTCGATGGGCCGCACCGAGGCGCAGAAGCGCATCGAATCTCTCGGCGGCGTCTGCCAGAGCAGCGTCACCGCAAAGACGACGCTCGTCGTTGCGGGCGAGAAGGCGGGCAGCAAGCTCGACAAGGCAAAGAAGCTGAATATCCCCGTCCTTTCGGAGGAAGAATTCTTGAAACGGTTGGGCTGAGGGCGCACTCTGCCGCCCGAAGCGGAGCTTCCCTCTGCTGCCCGAAGTGAACGAGCCCCCGCCGCGCGCCGCGCGGCGGGGGCGTTTTTCTTTTGAAACCGCATTATCTTTGCAAAAAGCACTTGAAAAAACGGCGCGTTCGTGCTATAATGAGCTATCATAGAAAATCGGCGCATTGTCGGCATCGCCGAGAGGGAGGCTGGGGCAGGATGTATAGCATGACGGGCTTCGGGAAGGGAGAATACCGCGAGGGGGGACTTTGCGTCACCGTCGAATTGAAGTCGGTCAACAACCGCTTTTTGGATCTTGCCGTCAAGTGCCCGCACGCGCTCGCGCCCTACGAAGAGGACGTGCGCGCTCTCCTTCGCTCCCGCTTTTCGCGCGGCCGTATCGACGTCTTCGTGAGCATGACGGACCTGAGGGAAAAGCCCAAGACCCCGCGCGTCGACTTTGCGCTCGCCGAAGGGTACCAAAAAGCCGCGAAGGCGCTTTCCGAGCGCTTCCCCGAAGCGGAGAACGACGTTTCGCTCGCCTTTTTGCTGCGCCTTCCCGACGTGGTGCGTTTCGAAGAGGAAGAGGGCGAGGACGGGGCTTTGAAGCCCGCCCTGCTTGCGGCGGCGGAACGGGCTGCCGACGCGCTCTCTGCGATGCGCCGTGCCGAGGGCGAACGCCTGAAAGAGGACGTTTTAAGCCGCGGGCGGGAGATCGCATCGCTTCGCGACGCCATTTCCGAGCGCGCGCCCCTCGTTGCCGAAGAGTACAGAAAGAAGCTCACCGAGCGCATGAACGATTATCTTGGCGGCAAGGTGGACGAGACGCGCATCCTGACGGAAGCCGCGCTCTTTGCCGATAAATGCAGCATCGACGAGGAGCTCACCCGTCTGAGCTCGCACATCAAAGAACTGTTCCGCATCGCGGAAGAGGAGACGGTGGGGAGAAAGCTCGACTTCCTCATCCAGGAATTCAACCGCGAGTGCAACACCGTGTGCAGCAAGAGCAACGACGGGGCGATCACGGCGCTCGCGCTCAAAATGAAGAACGAGATCGAAAAGGTGCGCGAACAGATCCAGAACCTCGAATGAGGCGCAATGAGTTTATGAGAAACAGGCTTTACATCATCTCCGGCCCTTCGGGGGTCGGCAAGGGAACGCTCGTGAAGGAGCTTTTGAAGCTCGACGAGAATTTGGCGCTCTCTATCTCCTGCACGACGCGCAAGCCCCGCGCGGGGGAAAGAGACGGCGTCGATTACTTCTTTCTGACGAGGGACGAATTTCTGCGCCGCGTCGAAGCGGACGGCTTTTTGGAGTACGACGAGCACTTCGGCAACTACTACGGCACGCCCAAAGACTTCGTGCGCGAGCAGATGAAAGAAAAATCGGTCATTCTGGAGATCGACGTCGTGGGCGCGCTCAATGTGCAGAAGCGCTGCGGGGCGGAATTTGCCCCCGTGCTCATCCTCGTCGTCCCGCCCGATGAAGAGACGCTCATCCGCCGCCTCGAAGGCAGGGCTTCGGAGGACGAAGACGCTTTGAGGGAACGGCTCGCCCGCGCAAGATACGAGCTTTCGCTCAAAGGCCAATATGACTATGTCGTCGTCAACGACGATCTGAAAGAGACGGCAGCCCGCCTTCATGAGATCGTCTTGGCGGAGAATGCGAAATAAAGAGACAAGGAGACGGACTTATGATCAATGAACCTTCGGTAGACGCACTCGTGAGAAAACTCGGCACGGAAGAAGACCCCGTGAGCCGCTATGAGCTCTGCGTCGTCGTTGCAAAGCGTACCCGCCAGATCATCGAACAGATGCAGGCAACGGGAGTCACCGAGCTCCCCGGAAAGCAGAAGGAGATCGTGCTCGCCTGCCAGGAGATCATGAACGGCAAAGTGCACATCTCGAGGGACTGAGTTCCCTTGGCCGCCCCGTACAAAAGACGGGGCAATTTCCTATTTTTGAGGACGTAAGGAGGAAGAGATGGTCGCAGAGGTGATCGTAGACATCGCGCACAGCGAAGTGGACCGCGTCTTCGACTATCTTTGCGGGGACGAAGTGTGTTCGGGCATGCGCGTCACCGTGCCCTTTGCAAGGAGCGTGACGACGGGGATCGTCATGCGCGTCAAAGAGGAGAGCGAACTTCCGCCCGAAAAGCTGAAAAAGATCATTCGCGTCCTCGACGAGCTGCCCGCCCTCAACGCAGAGTGCCTTGTGCTTGCCGAAAAGCTCGCGCGGCGCTACCGCTGCCCGAAGGCGCTCGTGCTGCGGCTCTTTTTGCCCGCGGAAATGCGCACGGGAAAGGTCTCCGAGCGCTTGAAGTCGGTCGTCTCCTTGGAAGGAGACATCGGGCTCATCCCGCCCCGCGCAAAGCGGCAGAGAGAACTTGCCGAATTTTTATCTGCCCGAGGCGAGGCGGACCTCACCGCCCTCCGCGAAGAGTTCGGCTCCGCCGTCAAGGGGCTCGAGGAGCGGGGGATGCTGCACATTGAAAAGCGGCGCGTCTTTCGCGACCCTTACGAACGGCTGCAAAAATCGGCGCCCCTCCGCCCGCTCACGCCCGCGCAGGAGGCCGCCGTTCAAACGATAGAAAGGACGCAAAAGACGGTCACGCTCATCCACGGCGTCACGGGGAGCGGCAAGACGGAAATTTATCTCACCCTCATCGCCCATGCCTTGGAGGAGGGGAAGAGCGCCATCTTTTTGGTGCCCGAAATTTCGCTGACGCCGCAGATGTTCGCACAGCTGCGCGCCCGCTTTCAGATGAGCTGTGCCATCCTGCACAGCGGGCTTTCGGCGGGGGAGCGCTTCGACGAATGGGAGCGTTTGCGTTCGGGGGAAGCCAAGATCGCCATCGGGGCGCGCTCCGCGGTGTTCGCGCCGCTGGAACATATCGGCGTCATCGTCATCGACGAGGAGCACGACGGCAGCTATTCTTCCGAGAGCTCCCCGCGCTACAATACCTTCGATATCGCCTACCTTCGGGCGAAGCACAACGGCTGCAAGCTGGTCCTGGGCAGCGCGACGCCCTCCGTCGAGACGTACCGCCGCGCCAAGCAAGGGGAATTCGAACTCATCACCCTGCCCGAGCGCATCAACCGCCGCCCCATGCCCGAGGTGCATCTCGTCGATATGCGAAGGGAAGTCAAGCGGGGCAATCCGTCTCCTTTTTCGGCGGCTTTGCGAGAGCGCCTCGAAACTTGCCTCGAAAAGGGCGATCAGGCCATTTTGTTTTTGAACCGCAGGGGATATTCGCAGACGGTCATCTGCCGCGACTGCGGGTATGTCGCAAAATGCGAACACTGCGACGTTTCTTTGACCTATCACAGCGAGGAAAACTGCCTCAAATGTCACTACTGCGGCACGAAGTACCATATGCTCTCCGCCTGCCCTCAGTGCGGGGGCGTGCATATCAACTATGTGGGCACGGGCACCCAGCGCGTGGAGCGCGAGCTCAAAAAGCTATATCCTGAGGCGCGCATCCTGCGCATGGACAACGATACGACGAGCGGCAAGGAAGGGCATCTCAAAATTTTGCAGCGCTTTGCCGCCAAAGAGGCGGATATCCTCGTCGGCACGCAGATGGTCGCAAAGGGGCACGATTTCCCTAACGTGACGCTCGTGGGGATCCTCGATGCGGATATGAGCCTGCATTTTCCCGACTACCGGAGCGGGGAGCGCACCTTTCAGCTCGTCACGCAGGTCGCGGGCAGGAGCGGCAGGGCGGAGAACAGGGGGGAAGTCGTCTTGCAGACGTACGACCCCGACAACTACATCCTGCGCTTTGCGGCATCTTACGATTACGAGGGCTTTTATGAGCACGAAGTGGGCATGCGCGCCGCGATGGCGTTCCCGCCCTTTGCGCGCATCGTCCGCGTGATGGTGACGGCGGAAGAGGACAAGCTCGCCCTTTCCGCCCTCAAAGCGGTGTATGAAAAATTGCAGCGGGTGTATGCCGAAGAGTCGGAGAAATTTTTGTTCTTCAACAAGATGCACGCGCCCGTCAAGCGCATCCAGAATAAATTCCGCTATCAGGTGCTCATGCGCCTGACGGACGGCAGCCCTCTTCCCCGCATCTATGAGATCGCGGCGGAGGAGAATACAAAGGAAGTATTGGTCTATGTCGAGGAAAACCCCGGCAATTTAAGTTGAGGAGGAGACTATGATCCGCGAGATCGTGCAATTGGGAGACAAGGTGCTGCGCGAAACATGCGCGCCCGTGGAAAAGTTCGACGAGGAGCTTGCATCGCTCCTCGACGACATGAAGGAGACGTTGAAGAAGGCGCAGGGCGCAGGGCTCGCCGCCCCGCAGGTGGGGGTTCCCGTGCGCGCCGTCGTCGTCGACGTCGAAGAGGGGTTTTTTGAATTTGTCAACCCCGTGTTCGTGTGGCAGAAGGGGGAGCAGACGGGCCCCGAAGGCTGCCTTTCCGTGCGTGGGAAGGAGGGCGTCGTCACCCGCCCTTCCAAGGTGAAGATCGTGTATAAAGACAGGAATGGAAACCGCTGCTCGCTCGTCGCGCACGACTTCTTTGCGCGCGCCGTCTGCCATGAACTCGATCATCTCGACGGCATCATCTATATCGATAAAGCCGCGCGCGTGTACGACGAGGAGGACTGATGAAGCTCATCTTTGCGGGGACGCCCGACTTTGCCGTCCTTCCCCTTCAAAAGCTGCATTCCGCGTTCGGCGTCGCCGCCGTTCTGACGCAGCCCGACCGTCCGCAGGGCAGAAAGGGCATTTTGACGCCGCCCCCCGTCAAGCAGGCGGCGCTCGCGCTCGGTATTCCCGTGCTGCAGCCCGAAAGTTTGAAGCGCGATCCTTCCGTCCTCTTTCAGGCGGGCGGGGCGCTGCTCGTCACCTGCGCATACGGGCAGATTTTGACGCAGGAAGTGCTCGATCTCTACCCGATGGGCGTGTGGAACGTGCATGCGAGCCTGCTGCCTTCCTACCGCGGTGCGGCGCCCATCCCGCGCGTCATCATGGACGGCTGCCGCGAGACGGGCGTCACCATCATGAAGACGGACATCGGCCTCGATACGGGCGACATCTTCTTGCAGGAGCGCTGCCCCGTCTATGACGAGGATACGGCGGATGCGCTTGCAAAACGGCTCTCCTCGTTGGGCGCGGAGCTCATCGTCAAGGCGGTGCGGCGCATCCTCGAAGGGGACGTTTCGCTCACGCCGCAGGGCGAGGGTTTTGTTTGCAAAAAAGTCGTGCGCACGCAGGTGGATTTTGCAAAGAGCGCGCGCGAAGTTTCCTGCCTCATCCGCGGGCTTTCGCCTGCTCCGCTTGCCTTCGGCACCTGCCACGGGCATACGCTCAACTTCTACTTCGCCTCCGAGGATAGGACGGAGAGCGACGCCCCCTTCGGCACCGTGCTTTCGGCGACTCCCAAGGGCGGGCTCGTCATAAAGTGCGGGGAAGGGGCGGTGCGCGTTGCGGAAGTGCAGCCCGCAGGCGGCAAGAGGATGAGCGTCCGCGACTTCCTCAACGGCAATAAACTCAAAGAGGGGATGCGTTTTGACCAACCCGTTTTATGACCCGTACCGCGTCCTTTTGAAGGTGTACGGCGAAGGGGCGCGGCTCAAACTTGCCCTTTCGGGCACCGACCTCGAAGAGATCAACCGCGCCCGCACCGTCAAGATCGTATACGGCGTTTTGGAGCACGATCGATATCTTTCCCGCTGCATTACGGCGTTTGCCGAAAAGACGCCCAAACAGAGCGTGCGCGTGCTCCTGAAAGTTGCGCTTTATAACCTTATCTATCTCGAAAAGCCGCGCTATTATGTTGCAGATACCGCCGTGGAGCTTTTGAAAAAGCTCGGCAAAGGCGGCATGGCGGGCTTCGTCAACGCCTTTTTGCGCAAGTTCGACGAAGGCAAGGTCACCCTTCCCGAAGGCGAGGAAGGGCTTGCCGTCCGCTCCAACTATCCGCTGTTTGCCGTCCGCCGCATTTTGAAGGAGTACGGGGCGCGGGCGGAGAGTATCCTGTTTGCAAAGAGCCACGGCGTTACCGTGCGCTTCGTGCGCGGGGAGGAGAAGTACCTTGCCCGCCCGCATGAAGAGACGCCCTTTCCGCACGTTTATATCTTCCCGCACTTTGTGCGCGACGAGGGGTTCGATCGCGGAGACTACACCTTTCAGTCGGTGGGGTCTGTCGCTATCTGTTATGTCGTGGAGCCCTGTAAAGAGCTGCTCGACGCCTGCGCGGCGCCCGGCGGCAAGAGCGTGCTGCTTTCCGGGAAGTGCGCCCGCGTGACGGCATGCGAACTGCACGAGCACCGCACGTCGCTCATTCAAAGTTACTGCGCCCGCATGGGCACCGCGAACGTGAGGGCGGAGACGGGCGATTCGGGCGTCTTCCGCCCCGAATGGGAAAACGCATTTGACGGCGTTTTATGCGACGTCCCCTGTTCGGGGCTCGGCACGTTGGCGGAGAACCCCGATCTCGCTCTCCACAAAGAGGAAGGCGACTTAAAAGGTCTCAATGCGGCGCAGCGCGCCATTCTTTGGAACTGCTCCCGCTATGTAAAGGCGGGCGGACATTTGTATTATTCGACGTGTTCTCTCCTCCAAGAGGAGAACGATGAGATCGTGGGGGCGTTCTTGAAGGCGCATCCTGCGTT
>DXAJ01000081.1 GCA_019117085.1 Candidatus Gallimonas gallistercoris | reverse complement strand
ACCGTCGATAAGGTGGGCGACGTCGCAGTAGAGACGGTGGATGAGGTCTTTCAAAAGCTTCAATCTACGGGCAGAGAGGAATTTTCCGATCAAACCATGACGGACGAGACCGAGCAGCAGATCCGCGACATCGTTTCCGAAAACGTCGGTTCTTTTGCAAACGAGGACGGTAAGCTCAACGCCGACGATATCGTTGATATCATCCTCGAAGAGATCGCCTCCGCCATGGGGGGAAGCGAGGAGCAAGGCTCGCCCGTCGCGTCCCTCTCCGCCTCCGATGCAAGAGCCGCCGAAGAGGACACGGCGTCCGAAGCGGAGCAAAAGCTTGCCGCCAACATTGCGAACTATATCAGGGAGACCCTTGACGCCGAAAGCAACGCGCAGATCTTTTTCTATATCTCGATCGGCGCGCTCGTGCTCACGGCGATCTCCATGCTCGCATGGCTGTACCTGCTCATCAAAATATTCGTCAAGGGATTCACGATGAACCCCGCCGTCAAATTGAAGGCCCCCATCCTCTTCTTGGGCTGGCTGCCCGCTCTCGTGTTCTTCATCATTCCCACCGCTGCATTCATGGCAGTGAATGCCCTCGGCGGGATCGGCGCGCTGGCGGGTGAAAGCCTTACGATGATCGGCGGCGTCTCCTTCTTCACTTCGGGGCTCATCGCGCTCGCCGCGGCAGTCCTTCTCATCATCCTCTTCATCCCCTACGGCATCATCCGCAAGAAGCTCAAACTCGAACTCGCTTCCCGCATCACCCCGCAGGAGGAGGCGGCATACATTTCCGCCAATCCCGCGCTCGTCCCGCAGGAACCCGTCGTCATGGAGCACACCGTGTCGGATGAAACGGACGCTGCGAACGACGATCTTTACGAAAGCAGCGACGAGAACGCGCCCGACGGCACGGACAACGATTAAGAGACCGACTACAATTGCCGCGCCGCCCTTTTGAGGCGGCGCATATGCCGCCGTGGCGAAATTGGCAGACGCGCAGGACTTAGGATCCTGTGCCGAAAGGCGTATCGGTTCGAGGCCGATCGGCGGCACCGCGTCGCGGCGGGGCGCATTGGGCGGGCAGTTGACCAAGGTCAATCGTCACGCTTTCAACGCCCGCCGTTCTCGCGCGGTAGAAACCGCGCTCAGTCAGGAAACGGCACGCTCCATGTGTCGTTTCCAAGCTCGAAAGCGGACAAAGCCCCACCGGGGCTTTGTCAAGAAAGCGCTTTCTCGCCCTTTCCCCCAAAAATTCTTTTTCTTCGAAAAATCTTTTGGGGAACCCTGCAATATAGCCTCCCCTGTGTAAGGGGAGGTGGCTTGCACAAGGCAAGACGGAGGGGTTGTTAAGCCCGACCCCATGACTGAGGGAGTAAAAAGATCCCCGCACTTCCGCCCCCTGTGCGGCTATTGCGGGAACAACAAAAAAACAACCGCTGCGGGCTTTTCGCAGCGCGGAGGAAACAGTATGAAATACGATACCATCATCGTGGGCGCAGGCCCTGCGGGCATCTTCACGGCGCTTGAGCTCAAAAACAAGGGCTACAACGGCTCCATCCTCATCATCGAGAAGGGCTCTGCCATTGAAAACCGCAAGTGCCCCAAGTCCAAGACGGGTCACTGCGCCTCCTGCAAGCCCTGCCATATCACGACGGGCTTTTCGGGCGCGGGCGCCTTTTCGGACGGAAAGCTCTCCTTGAACTATGAAGTGGGCGGCGACCTTCCCGACCTCATCGGCGAACAGTACGCGCAGGAGCTCATCGACTATGCCGATCAGATCTATCTCTCCTTCGGCGCAGACCACAAGGTGGAAGGCGTCGGCCACTCGGAAGAGATCAAGGACATCCGCCGCCGCGCCATCATGGCGGGCTTAAAGCTCGTCGACTGCCCCATCCGCCATCTCGGCACGGAGAAGGCGCAGGAGCTTTACTACGCCATCGAGCAGCACCTGCTTGAAAAGGGCGTCGAGATGCGCTTTCAGACGGAATGTCTCGATCTTCTCATCAAGAACGACGTGTGCACGGGCGTACGCATCGCCGATAAGAAGGGCAACGAAGAGATCTTGGAAGCGGACAATATCATCATCGGCGTCGGAAGACGGGGCGCGGACTGGCTGGCGCGCGTGTGCATCGTGCACGGCATCGCCCATATCGCGGGCACCGTCGATATCGGCGTTAGAGTCGAAGTGCGCAACGAGATCATGGAGACCGTCAACAAAGTACTCTACGAATCCAAACTCATCGGGTATCCCAACCCCTTCAAAGACAAGGTGCGCACCTTCTGCCAGAACCCGGGCGGCTTCGTCGCGCAGGAAAATTACGACAACGACCTTGCCGTCGTCAACGGGCACAGCTATAAGGAGCGCAAATCGGATAACACCAACCTTGCCATCCTCGTCTCGCAGAACTTCACAGAGCCCTTCCATCAGCCCATCACCTATGCAAAGAAGGTGGGCGAGCTTACCAACATGCTGGGCGCGGGCTCCATCCTCGTGCAGCGCTTCGGCGATATTCTAGACGGCAAGCGCACCTGGCAGAAGGAGCTCTCCCGCTCCAACGTCAAGCCCTCCCTCCCCGACGCGGTGGCGGGCGACATTACGGCTGCCATGCCCTACCGCGCGATGACGGGTATCATCAACTTCATCAAATCGCTCGATGAAGTCGTGCCCGGCTTTGCCTCCAAAGAGACGCTCCTCTACTCCCCCGAGCTCAAATTTTACAGCAACAAGGTGAAGATGGACAAAGACCTTCGCACCTCGGTCAAGAACCTCTATTGTTTGGGCGATTCGAGCGGCTGGACGCGCGGGCTCATGATGGCGTCCGTCATGGGCATCCATATGGCGCGCGTGCTGACGGCTTCGAAGTGAGCAAACAAAAACGAAAATCATAATAAGGTGCGGGGCGCCGCGGCTCTTTGAGCCGCGGCGCCCCGTTGTTTTATGCGGCGGCGGGGCCCAAAGCCCCGCCGCTTCCCTTCACTCTTCCCTTCACTCTTCCAAAAGCGCGCGATCGATCTTCTTATCACGGAAGTAAACTTCCCTGTCTTTCTCGCCGATGGCGCGAATGACGCGGCAGGGAACGCCGAGCGCCACGACGTTTTCGGGGATATCCTTCGTCACGACGCTCCCCGCGCCGATGACGCTCCCCCTTCCGATCGTCACGCCGGGCAGTACGATGTTGCCGAAGCGGCAGTGCGCGCCGCCCCAGTTCGCATGCAGCGGCGGCTCGATATAAGAGCCCTCGCCGATCGACAAAAACATCTCTTTGAGGAGCCGCGCCCGCTTCTCCCCTTCCGAAGGCCGCGTCGCGTTGTAGTCGTAAAGCTTTTCAAGGCACGCCGTCTGCTCCTTCATGATCTCTTCGTCCCCGGGAAGATACAGCTCCCCCGTGTGCAGTTTCTCGCGTTCCGTCATGGTCTTCTCCTTGCGTTTTTGCTATTTTACCGCACTTCCCCGCATTTGTCAAGGAAGATCTCCTTCAGCCAGACGGCAGCAACGGAGGCGAACCCGTGGCAGCAGGAGGCAGTCGGCTCGTTATTCTCCCAAAGCGTGCCCGTGCGCTGAGCCATATAGAGATAGCACTCTTTGATCTCGCGAAGAAGCTGCTCCCGTCTCCCTTCGCGCGCCAGGACGAAGAGACGCAGGACGTTCCCGATAAAGGCATTGGAAGGCCAAAGCGAGGGATATTTCTCCCGAAGAAGGGCGCGGCTCCCTTCGAACATCCGCTCAAACAATGCGGGATGGCTCTTTTGATCGGCAATGCCGAAGAAGAAGGCATAGTATTGGCAGGTCTCGGAAGTATTCTCCGTCCGCTCCGGCACGCCTTCCCTTCGCACGGCGTTGTCCGCAAAGAACGTGCCGTTGAAACTCTGCTCCCGCACGCGCTTCGCCACTTTTTCCCCTTTTTCGAGGAGCTTTTTCTCGCCGTACAGTTCCCCTGCCGCTCTGAGCGCCGCCGAGTAGAGCATATTGGAAGGATAGTTGACGCCCTCCGTGAAGTCGTTCGCTCTGCTCCACTCCACGAACACCCAGCCGCCGACGTCCTCCAGAAGCCCGTCCTCATTCTCAAAACGGCGCAGAAATGCAAAGAGCCGCATCACCTTGCCGCGGAAGAGGCGGACAAGTTCCTCATCTTTTGAACGCGCAAGATGATCCTTGAGCTCGAGCACCAGCCAGAGCGCCCAGTTGGCGATATAAGAGCCGTCGGAATGATCGGAAGGATAGCACTGCGGCAGCATCCCGAAGGGCTGGCAGGATACGGGCTCGGGTGCTAAGAGATAGGCGCGCAGGAGGTTGCGCTCCACGCAGTTCTTCCCCGTCAGGGCATGCTCCGCCTGCGCCGTAAAATAACTGTCGCACAGCCACCCGCTGCGCTCGCGGGAGGGGCAGTCGGTCAACACATCGACGGCGTTCTGCGCAAAGGTCTCTTTTGCAGCCTGAAAGATGCGTTCTGCCTCCTTATCGGGAAGAATGGGAAACTCCTTCACATCGGGATTTTCGTAAGAGAGAAGCACGGGCGCCTCCGCCTCGGCATCCCCGAAGACGACGACTTTCACATACATCATCGTATAGGGTTCGAAGGAGAGCAGCTCATACTCCCCGGGCGCAAGCGTATATTTCAGCGCATTCACGGCGCACATCCGCCACGGGAGGATGGGATGCAGCTCATCAAAGAGGAGATAGACGGCCGCTTTCCCCTTCGCACTCACATGCAGCGAGACAAACCCCGTCTTATTGCAGGGGAAGGCGTACTCCCGCCATTTCCCCGCGCCGCCGTCAAAGGCGATCTCTTGGATCTCGCGGAGAAGATGCAGCGAAAGCTCCTCCTTTGCAAAGCCGTCCACCTTCCAGCGGTTGCCCTTGTAAAACCATACGTCATCGTAATATCGTTCGGGCGGTCGGATGCGCGCCTTCCCCTCCCCCACGACGCGCTCCGCCGCTACGGGCGCATACGTCGGCTCCGAAAGCCCGCTTTCAAGAAGCTCCGGCCCTTTCACGGGCACAACTTCCGAAGGAGGGAAGCGCCCCGCCCCGAGATAGAATGCAAGGCGCCCTTCCTTCATCTCATAAGCCTATGCAAAGGTGCGCTGCATGGAGTACTTTTCGATCCTCTTCACGCGGTCGTCCAGATGAAAACAGGCAAAATCGTCCGTCGAATAAGACGCGCCGTCCATCCCTTCGAGTTCCGCCCCAAAGAAGGGCTGCTGCAAGATGGTATAGTAGGAATTGACATTGTACGCCGCCGCTTCCACGACGAGGAAATTCTCTTCCCGTTCGGCGCAGAGCGTCCTCTCGTGCACGAGCGCATATCCGTGCGCCGTGCGCATGGGCCCGTAGCCCAGGAATTCCCCGTTGAGAAAGATGCGCCAGCAGTTGGCAGCCGCCATCCTGAGCACATACTTCCCCCGTGCGATGCGCGCACGGAAGGCGGCCGTCACATTTTTCTCCTGCAAAAATTCTTTGGCAAACACAAACTTCATACGGCTTCCTCACCACCCCGAACCCTACCTCAGGGTTTTTTTTGTCAGTATATCATACTTTTTTGCCGCCGACTTGCAAGATCGCCGCCTTTATGCCATAAAATTGACCTGATTTGAAAAAGGAGCCCGCTGCAAGGCGGACTCCTTTTCGGAACTTGTATTTGATTCAGAACGTATATTCCCCTGCCGCGACGGTCTCCTTCCTTCCGTCGGGGAGCACGATCTCCGCCGTCGTATTGGAAGGCACGCGGACGGTGTACTTCCAGCCACTCTCCGTCTTCTCCCAGCCCGAGAACACTTTGCCGTATGCGCTCAGATATTCCGTCTTCGCAAAGGTGAAATGTCCGCCGGGGCGGGGCGCGATCGTAAACTTGTTCTCACCCGCCACTTGGATGCCGCACATTTCGGAGAACACCCACTCGCACAGCGCACCCTTGGAGTAGTGGTCGCGCGAATCGGTGCCTTCCCAGCCTTCCCAAATGGTATTCGCGCCCGCCTTGACCATATACAGCCATCCGGGCATCTCCTCGCTTTCGAGAAGGCGGTACGCATATTCGATGTCCATCTCCGCCAGCACATAGAGGATGAACGGCGTCGACAAAAAGCCGGTATTGAGGCGCCAGCGGTAGTTTTCAAGCGCCATTATAAGGCGATCCTTTGCATATGTTTCCTGCTCCTTATCGAGAAGGCGCAGATAGAGCGGCCGCACGAGCTTGGCCTGACGGTCGGTGTCGAGCGAGAACTTTTTGCCCGAAACAAGTTTTTGATAGCCCGTCCTTGCCCGTTCCGCATACTTTTTGTAATGCGCCTCGTCCTCTTTCTTTGCAAGTGCAGAAGCGATCTCAGCCATCCTCTCCAGAAGCAGCACGACGTACGCCGTCGACTCCTCGGGATGAGGGCTGACGAAATCGGAAATGGCAAAGGGATGCACGTCGGCGGGCTCCGACCACTCGCCGTAAGATTGTCCGTAGTTGCAGATATACTTGCGGTACTTGAGCCCGACGCCTGTGGGAAGAGAAGTCATATAGTGCTTCCCGAGCGTCTTTATTTTATACTTCGCGTACGCCTGCATGGAAGCATAACTTTCTTTCAGGATGCGTTCATCGCCGTACATCTTCCACAGGAAATAAGGGATGAACACGCCCGCATCCGACCAGCCTGCCGAACCGTCCATCGCGTTCATGTAGCGGTCGACGCCGCCCGGGGGCGTGATCTGACGATAACAGCCGTTCTTCTTCTGCCCGTCCTGCATGTCGTTTATGTATTTGCGCGCCATCGCGTCGTAATCGAAGAAATAGCTTGCAGTCCTTACAAAGATCTGCGCATCCCCCGTCCAGCCGTGGCGCTCGCGCGTCGGGCAGTCGGTGGGAATGTCCGCATGGTTGTTCTTTGCCGACCAGCGGGTATTTTCCACAAACTTGTTGAGGAGCGTATTGGAGCTTTCGAACGCGACCGTGCTCTCCATGGAAGAGTAGACGGCGATCGCGGTGAAGTCCTCTTCCTTCCAGGGCGCGTCCCCTTCGACGAGCGCATATTGGAACCCGAAGATCGCAAACCTGGTCTTATATTCGTTCACGCCCTCGCGGCAGGTATATTCGATCTGCTGCAACGGGGTCTTGCGCTCTTTTTTCACGCATTGGAAGTTCTTCTGCGTGAATTCGCCGCTCTCGTCGAACATCTCGCCGAAGCGGAGCTTCAATTTCTGCCCCGCCTTCGCATTGAGGCGGAATTCGATATACCCTGCGATATTCTGCCCGAAATCGAGCACCTTCTTGCCCGAAGGCGTCGTGATGACCTGAACGACTTTGAGCCGCTCATGCTCTTCCAAAAGCACGTTATCGGAAGCGGTCGGAAGGACGGGGCAGGAAGTGACTTTGGCTTTTCCCGAATAAGAAGGCGTCTTCCTCGTGTCATAAACTTCGCCGTCCTTATTGTCGGCAAAGCGGATGGGTCCGTCGTTCGACCACGCCCAGCTCCCGTCCGAAACGATCGTCGTCACCTTCCCGCTCCTGTCAAAGAGTTCGAGCTGCACAAAGAGCTTGGTCTCGATGCCGTACTCGTTCAGAAGCCCCCATGCGCCGCAGCTGCCGCGGTACCAGCCGTCCGCCAGCTCGCAGGTGAGAACGTTTTCTCCGTTATTGAGAAGCGCCGTCACGTCCGCCGTCTGATATTGGATGCGTTTTTTATAGTCGGTATGCCCGGGCGCAAGGCAAAAACTCCCCGCCTTCTGTCCGTTGAGCTTCACCTCATAGATGCCGCAAGCGGTCGAATACAGCCGCGCTCTGACGATATTTTCCGCCGAAAACCTGCGCAGGAAGCAATCGACGGGATAGCGTTTGGAGGCATCCACCGTATAATTCCCCGCGATCCACTTGGCGGAAAAGTCGGAAGGCGACAAGAGCCCCATTTCGAAGGAGGCTTCTTTTGACCACTCCCCTTCCTTCCCCTCTTCATCCCAAAGCTTGACCTTCCACACGACGCGCTGACGGGAGACGAGCTTTTCGGGGTACACCGCCCGCATCGAGGAAGAGGCGACCTTCCCGCTGTCCCACACCGTCTTTCCGCCGCTTTCGGCAGCGATGCGGTAGGCAGTCTGCGTCTTTCCGCCCTCACAGTTCCAGAACAGGCGGGGGTTTTGGATGTCGATGCCGATGGGATCGAACAAATATTCCGTCTTGAGTCTTACTGCTTTCATATTGTTCTCCTCTTATCTTGTTCTATCGCTTGCTGCCTTTGCGGCAAATATTGTTCAGCGGACAGCCTCATCAAAGAACGTCTTCATGTTTTGAAGCGTCTGATGCGATTCGGGGATCTGCAGGATGGACGCCCAGGCATGCAGCTGTTTGTGCCCGATCTCCAGCTTGCACTTCACCCCCGCCGTCTTTGCCTTTTCATAGAGAAGTTTGCTGTCATCGTACAGCACTTCGCTGTCCGACACCGACAAAAAGAGGGGCGGAAAGCCGCGGAATTCGCCGTACACGGGCGAAATACTCGGATCTTTCAAAAAGTCCTCCCCCGCGCCTGCGGGCACGAGCTTTGCAAGGAGCTTCCCGCCCGAAGGGTCGCGCTTCAGCATATAATCCGTTTTGATATTTGCCTTGTGCGAGGGAAGATCCATGCCGATGCCCGCAACGGGCGAAAACGCCGCGACCGCCAAAGGCAGCGGAAGATGAGCGCGCATCGCCCGCTGTACGGTGCCGATGGCAAGCGCCCCGCCCGCGCTCCCGCCCAGAACGATGAGGCGCGGATACTTTTTGATGACCGCGCGGTACACTTCGAAGCAGTCCTCAAAGGCCGCGGGCAGCTTGTGCTCGGGCGCGAGCCGGTAATCGCACGCCAGCACGTTGTAGCCGAGCTTATCGCAAAGATAGAAGGAAAGGGCGCGCGTCTCCTTCGCAGAGCCCGTCGTAAACCCGCCGCCGTGGATGTTGAGCACATAAATATCCCCGTTCCCCTGCTTTTCAATCAATTCGCACGGAACAGAAAGCCCTGCATCCCCGACCGTAACGCCCTTCGGGGGCTTGGGAAGCGGCCGCGCGGCATTTTGACGGCGCTCCTCCTCGGTGTCCTCGATGATGGGCATATGGCGGAACATGACATTGAGAAAATGCGTCACAAAACTTGCCATCTGCTTTCCCCCTTCGTTTTTCTCATAGTATAGCAGCAAATTTCGGCAAAGTCTTGCACGATCGTCGCATTTTGTGCATAATCGTCGCGTCTTTTCCCCATTCCCCCGAGGCATGCCGTTCCTTTACGGGATGCAAAAAGGGAGCCCTTCGGCTCCCCTCGTTCCATTGAGATCTCCTTGTTTTGAGATTTACTTGTTTGCGCCCTGCTTTGCCTTGAGATTCTCCCTTGCGGTCGCGAGCATGAGTTTTATTCTGTTCTCCTGATTGACGCGCGTTGCCGAAGGGTCGTAGTCGACGGGCACGATATTCTCGTTTTCAAACAGCTTCTTCAAAGTACGCACCGCGCCCTTGCCCGCGATATGGTTGGGCAGGCACCCGAAGGGCTGCGCGCAGACGATGTTCTCCGTTCCCGTCTCGGCGAGCGCCGCCATCTCGGCGGGGATGAGCCACCCCTCCCCCATCTTCACCCCCTGGTTCATGACGAGGTCTGCGCACTTCCTCAGATGTTCGAAGTCGTGCACGGGCTCGAAGCGGCTGTATTTCTTCGTGAGGCGGATGAGCTTTCTCTGCTTTGCGAGCAGCCAGCGGTAGGCAAGCGCAAACAGCGGGGTCGCCGCGCTCCTTCTGCCGTAGAACTTGGCGTCGTTCAGATTATTGACGACGCAGTACAAGATGAAGTCCATGAGGGCAGGCACGACGGGCTCGCAGCCTTCCGAAAGCAGGAAATCTTCGAGGTGCGAATTGCCTAAGGGGGAATACTTGACGTAGATCTCCCCCACGATGCCCACCTTGACTTTGGGGTTAAGCTCAACCGGCACGCTCTCAAACGCATTGAGGATATACTTCACGTTGCGCGCGTACCTGGAATAGCTCTTGTTGTCGAAGGCGGAGCGGATATACTTCACGCACTCCTCGCGCGCCTTGGCGGCGGCGCCCTCCTCCCTTTCATAGGGCTTCGTCTGATTAAAGGCGCTCATGATGAGATCGCCGTAGAAGATGGCATAGGCGAGCTCCAACAAAAAGCCGAGCGTGATCTCCAGCCCGTTCCCCTTCTCGAGACCCGCAAAGTTCAGAGAGAGCACGGGAACTTCGGGGAATTCCGCCTTCAACGCCTTGCGGATGAGCGGGATATAATTGCTCGCGCGGCACCCGCCGCCCGACTGCGTGATCATGACCGCCGTATGCTTGGGGTCGTACTTCCCGCTCTTCAAAGCGTCGAGGTACTGCCCGGTGACGCAGAGCGCGGGATAGCAGGCATCGTTATGGACGTGCTTCAAGCCCTCGTCGATGACGGCGCGCCCCTCGTTTTTCAGAACTTCCACTTTATATCCATGAAGGCGCATGACGTGCACCAGAAGATCGAAATGCCACGGGAGCATATCGGGGATGAGGATGGTGTGCGTCGCCTTCATGGCGGGGGTAAATCTGGGATAGTCGTCTGTAAAATCGACGACGGGTCTTGTCTCTTCTTGCTTCTTCATGCCTTGTTCCTCTCGCGTTCCGCTTTCTGTTCCTCGATGGCAGCCAGAAGCGACCGCAATCTTATCTTCACGACGCCGAGGTTGTTGATCTCATCGATCTTGATCTGCGTATAAAGCTTCCCGCGGCTTTCGAGGATATGCCTTACTTCGTCCGTCGTCACGGCGTCGATACCGCACCCGAAGGAGACAAGCTGCACGAGATCGACGTTTTCGTGCCGCGTGACAAACTCCGCCGCGCGGTAGAGGCGGGCGTGATATGTCCACTGATCGAGCACGTTGACCTTGACGAGATTTCCTTCTTCAAAGACAGAATCTTCGGAAAGCACGGCGATGCCGAGGCTCGTCAAGAGCTTGTCGATGCCGTGGTTGATCTCGGGGTCGGTGTGGTAGGGTCTGCCCGCAAGCACGATGACGTGCCGCCCCTCGCGTTCGGCTTCCGCTAAAATGCTCCTGCCGCGCTCGACGATGCCTTGATGGAACTCCTCCATCCGCCGCTTGCCTTCGCGCAGACCCTCGCGAACGAGGGCGGCGGGTACTTTGTACTTTTTCAATGCCTTGGTGAGCGTATGCACGGCGCTCTTCTCTTCGTTTAGATCGACATACGGCATCACGAAGTTGTCTTCATTCAGCCGCTCGTTGTTGGCTTTTAAGAGTTCCCCGTAATACGCCACCACGGGGCAGTTGTAGTGGTTGACCGAATCGTGCTCGTCGAGATTGTAACTCTCGGAAGGATAGAAGATGAAATCGACGCCAATGTAGAGAAGGCTTTCGATATGCCCGTGCATGAGCTTGGCGGGATAGCACGCCGTATCGCTCGCGACGGTGTGCTGGCCCTTGAAGTAGAGCTAGCGCGAACTTTTTTCGGAAAGCACGACTTCAAAGCCGCACGTCTCGAAAAAGCTCGTCCAGAGCGGGAGCTGTTCATACATCACAAGCTGCAGCGGGAGCCCCACCTTCCCGCGCTTTCCGGGAAGCCCCGAAGGAAGAGAGAGCAGCTTTTCGTACTTATAAGTATAGATATCGGGCACGTTTTTGGGCCTCGGGAGCCCCGCGCCGCGCTCGCACTTGTTGCCCGAAACGAAGCGGCGGCCGTCCGAGAAGGTCAGAATATTGACGGAGCAGTGCGAGGTGCAGCCCTTGCACATGACGGAGCGCGACGAATAGCCGAAGCGGTCGAGCTCGGCGGGCGTTGCGAGCGAACTTATAAGCGTATCTTTGCGCGTACTCTCCTTGGCATAGAGCGCGGCGCCGAACGCGCCCATCAGCCCCGCGATGGCGGGACGGACGACCTCTTTGCCCGTCTCCTTTTCAAAGGAGCGCAAAACGGCGTCGTTCAAGAAAGTGCCGCCCTGCACGACGATGTGCTCGCCGAGCTCTTCGGGCGTCCGTGCGCGGATGACCTTGTAGATCGCATTCTTGACGATGGAGGAAGAGAGCCCCGCCGAAATATCTTCAACGGTCGCGCCCTCCTTCTGCGCCTGCTTGACAGAGCTGTTCATGAACACCGTGCAGCGCGAACCGAGTTCGACGGGATGCCGTGCAAACAGCCCGAGGCGGGAGAATTCTTCGATCTCCATCCCCATCGCCTTTGCAAACGTCTGGATGAAGGAGCCGCAGCCCGAGGAGCACGCCTCGTTGAGCATGATGGAGTCGATGACGCGGTTCTTCACCTTGAAGCACTTGATGTCCTGCCCGCCGATGTCGATGATGAAGTCGACGTCGGGATTGAAGTAGAGCGCCGCCTTGAAGTGCGCCATCGTCTCGACGACGCCGAAATCAATCTTCAAAGCCGCGCGCATCATATCCTCGCCGTATCCCGTGACGCACGCGCCGCGGATGACGATCCTGTCGCCCATCAGCCAGTAGAGCTCTTTTAATTTGTTGACGACGATATCGAGCGGCTGACCGTTGTTGGACTGATAGTGGGAATACAGAATTTTGCACTCGGGCGTGATGAGCATGAGCTTGGTCGTCGTCGAGCCCGAATCGATGCCGAGGTACGCATCCCCGCGGTAGGAATGGATGTCCTCGAAGGAAAGATCGCTGCGCATATGGCGCATGATGAATTCGTCGTACTCCTTGCGGGAGGCAAAGAGCGGTTCGCCCACCGTGATGCCGCTGCCGAACTTGGCGTTTTCGATGCGCTCCATGATAGAAGAGAGCTTTTCCGCCTTCTCCCCTTCCGCGTAAAGCGCCGCGCCGATGGACATGAAGCAGGGCGCATTGTCGGGGAAGATGGCGTGCTCGTCGTCGAGCTTCAACGTCTCTTGGAACGCCTTCCGAAGCCCTTTCAAAAAGTATAAAGGCCCGCCCAGAAAGAGCACCGTGCCCTTGATCCTGCGCCCCTGCGCAAGCCCTGCGACCGTCTGATCGACGACCGCCTGCAAGATGGAAGCGGCGATATCCGCCTTGCTCGCCCCCTGGTTGAGAAGGGGCTGGATATCCGATTTTGCGAACACGCCGCAGCGGGAAGCGATGGGATAGACGCGCTCCGCCTTCAAAGCGAGCTCGTCCAGCTCCCCCACGGAGACGTTGAGGAGGGTCGCCATCTGGTCGATGAACGCGCCCGTGCCGCCCGCGCAGCTGCCGTTCATGCGCTGTTCGGTGCCGCCCGTGATGAAGATGATCTTGGCGTCTTCCCCGCCCAATTCCACGGCGGCGTCCGCCTGAGGGTAAAATCTCCGGATGGCGCCGAAGGCGGACTGCACCTCCTGCACGAAGCCGATCTCCCCGCGCTGCGCAAGTCCGAGCCCCGCAGAGCCCGTGATGCAAGCCTTGTATTCCCCGTCGGGGTCGCCAAGCTTTTTGAGCTCATTCAAAACGCACTCCTTGACCTTGGAGAAGTGCCTTTCGTAAGTGGAAGAGAGGATGTTCCCCCCTTCGTCGATGACGCATACCTTGACCGTCGTAGAACCGACGTCGATGCCGAGCAATTTTGCCATAGTATCTTGACCGCAATCGTTTTTGTAAATTTATCCATGCGTATTATATCACAGACGGCGGCAAATGACAAGTATTTCACAAAATGTTCATTTTCGGGCGGAGGGATGCGAAAAGCTTGCTATTTCGCGTGCGCTTTTCCCGTCTCCCCTCTTCCTTTTTGTTTTTTTTCGTATTTGAGCCGCGTCGCTCTGCCCCCGCGCAGGTGCCGCTCCGAAAGGTTGACTTTCAAGACCTTCTGCACGCGCCGCCAAAGGGCGGGTTCGAGGAAGAAGAGCCGTTCCGTCACGTCCTTATGTACCGTCGATTTGCTCACGTGAAAATGCGCCGCGCACGCGCGCACCGTGCAGCCCGTCTTTGCGATATACTCCCCGCACCGCACGGCGCGCTCGCGCATATACTCCCACATCAACTTGTACCCCCTTCCGGTATTGACACATTGTATGTCGAAAGAGAGCGCATTATGATGAACGGCTTTTTAGAGAAGCGGCACAAGGGAGCCGTCCTTTTTATAAAGATGGGCAGGGGGAACATACCCCCGCACGGAAGAGAGCGGTTCCGCGCGCGAATTTCTCCCCATCACCGTGCCGGGGTTGAGGACGCACTGGCAGCCAACTTCCGCGCCGTCCCCCACCATCGCGCCCAACTTTTTTCTGCCCGTGGGGATGGCGGCATGCGGAAGCCGCACGGTGACGGGCATGCGATCTGCACGCACATTGGAGAGGATGACCCCCGCGCCGAGATGGGCATCCCCCACGATGCTGTCGCCCGCGTAATTGAAGTGCGGCAGCTTCGCCCCATCCAATAGAATGACGTTTTTGAGCTCCGTCGCATTGCCGACGACGCACCCCTCCCCCACATACGCCCTGCCGCGCACAAAGGCGTTATGACGCACCTCCGCCCCCGCGCATACGATGCAGGGCGGCGCGAGGGCAGCGTTTTGTGCGATCTTCGCCGTTTCATGCACCCACACGCCGCGGAAAAGTTCCCGAAATCCCCCCGAAAGCGCCCCGCCCAAAGCCCAAAGCCATTCTTCGATGCCGTCGAGCGCTTCCCACGGGTCGCAGAACGCGGACAGATACTCCCCTGCCGCCCCCCGAAGGGCGAACAGTTCGCTTGTAAACCCTCTTCCCGAAATTTCCATGCCATATTCCATGCCATATTGTATGAAGCACCCACCCAAATTAGCCTCCGCCTTTACCCCTCTGCGCCGCTTCCCCCCGATTTCGGAGCCATTCCAAGGAGCTTGGAGCGATTTTGCCCCTCTCCGCATTGAATTTTTCTCCAAGCTGTGGTATGATCAAGGCGACCGATCGGAAAGGAGAAACAATGGAAAACAACCGGATGGGCGAATTTCTCGCCGCCCTCAGAAAATCAAAAGGATACACCCAACAAGAAGTCGCGGATACCCTCGGCGTCTCCAACAAGACGGTTTCGAGCTGGGAGACGGGCGCTTCCTGCCCCGACATCTCCATGCTGCCCGTGCTTGCAGAACTTTACGGCGTGACGTGCGACGAGCTCATCCGCGGAAAGCGCCTGAGCAGCGAAGAAGAGCTCTCCCCCGCGGGGCGCAAAAAGGCGATGGAACATCTTCTGCAAAGGCAGAAAACCAACCTCTTCACGGTATGCTGGATCGCGGGCGGGCTTGCGGGGATAGCGCTGCTTCTCACCTCTCTCATCGGCTTTGCCGCGCTCGAAAGCCCTATCGGCTTCTATGTGGGGCTCATCTTCCAAGCCGCCTCCATCATAACGGCAGTCATCTGCATCCGCCGTCTGCGCTTCCAAGCGGGCGAACCGTGGGAGAGCGAGCCTGCGCTCCGCTTTTCCCTCTCGCTCGATCGGGCGCTCTTTTGGATCGTCTTTGCAAACGTCGCCGTCTTCGGCTTCGACGCTCCCCACTGCTTTGCACCTGCCCATGCGGGGCTGGCTCTGGACGGAGAAACCCTCCTGCTTCTACTCCTCTTTGTGCTCGGCGCGGCGGCGCTCACCTTTCTCATCGGTTGGCCCGTCCTGCTGCGCGTTCAGAAGAAGCGCCTGCTCGCCGCCGTCGATCGGGCGTCCGACGAACAAAGCGGAGCATTTACAGCCCTCATGCGCCAAAACACGCTGTCTGTCTGGAAGATAAAGCGCATCCCGCTCCTCATCGTCCTGCCCTTTGCTGTCCTTTTGGCGCTTTCGCTGATCTTCCTCGCCATCCCCGCGTCAAGCGAAGCGGACGTCGTACTGCAATCGACATACACCTTTACGCTCAGGGAAGGAGCAACGCTCAGCCAAAACAGCCCTTTTGACCGAGAGGAATATACCCTCGTCTCCGAAGAGCAGCCCGAAAACGAAACTGAGACGGGCAAGTACGAAGTCGTCTATCTCTTTCCCTCTTTCCCCGAAGAATGGCGCGGATATTACCGCACGCAGGAGACGGAGGACGGCACCCTCGTCACGATCTACAAATACCGCGCCGCGAGCGAAGAAGGAAACATCGCCGAATTCTATGCCTATGACTACAAATGGCAGGGCGAACTCAGATCGATCGCAGTTTCGGAAACAGGCAAAGAAGGCGAACTCTATGTCGAAGCCGCCTTCGGCCCCTCCCTCTTTGAGCAGGATGACGTCACAAACACCATCCTCTTCCTCAGCCTCGGCGGAGCGTTCGGAGCGCTCTCCCTCCTTTCCTTCGCCGTCACCATCCCGCTCTATCTCAGAAAGGAGCGCAAATTCAAAAAGACGCTGTAAGAAAGCGAGCGCAGCGAAAACTCCGCGG
>DXAJ01000080.1 GCA_019117085.1 Candidatus Gallimonas gallistercoris | reverse complement strand
GAGCCGCGATCCCCTTCTCTTGGAAAGCGTTCGGAAGGCTTCGAGCGGTTTTTTCGAGATGAGGAGATCGTGCTTCCCCACCGCCATGTAGGTGGGCGGGAAAGTGCCGCAGTGCGAAGGAACATCGTACTCCTTCTTCGTCTTCTCGCCGAAATTTTCCCCGAACATTGTTTTCAGAAAGCCGCGGTGGCGGAGATCGGAAAAGAGCGCCGCGCCCGAAATGGCAGGGTAGATCGCAAGCAGGGCTTTGGGTGGCTGCAGCCGATGGGCAGGATAGCCCAAATTGTCCGTTCCCCACTGCGTGGTGAGGTTGCCGTCCGCAGAAAAACCGCATAAAACGTACTCTCCGTTCCCTCCGAAGGAAGCGCCGCGCTCCAAAACGAAGCGAACGGCGCGCTCTAAATCTTCCATTGCCATGGGAACGGCGGGCGCGCGTCCCACGCGGTAGTTGAGCACAAACACGGGATAGCCAAGCCTTGCAAAGCGCATGGCGACGGGAAAGCCCTCGACGACATTGCACACATATCCGTACCCGCCGCCCGCACAGACGATGACGGACGGCTTTTTTTGGCTCTCTTCGGAAGCAAAGGCAAAGAGGCGCACATCCTTTTTGCGCTCATCATCGCGGCATTCAGAAAGCTCGTATAAAGGATAGACGACGCGCCCTATCTTGCTCTTTTCGAGCAAAAAGCTGAGCCCTTCCCGCATGACTTCGGCGGGGCAGCAGGGATGCATTTTGTGGAACTGCTGCAAGGTGAGCTCTTTTTCGCGGCGGGCAAGCTTTTCGTTGCCGTAGTCCAGATAACGCACGAGCCCCTCAAGCTCCCCCGAAAATTCAGAATAAAGTGGCGATTTGAATTCGATCATCATATTCCCTCCTTTGTTTTTCCTTATCAAACTTCCTTCCCGCGCGGCGCTTGATTCACTCCGCAGGGGGAATTTTCCTGCCTCAAAACTGCAAAGAGATGAGATCGACGGCTCCCTTTCCCAAAAAGCGCACATAGAGCGTGCACGTTCCCTGAAAGGGAAGGCGCAGGCTCACGCGGCTCTCCTTCGCGCCGTTCCATGCGGCTTCCGAAACGCGGGAAAACGTTTCGTCGGAAGAGACCTGCAATTTCCCCTTTGCGCGTCTGCCGTGATGTCCGCGCACGGTGAGCGTGAGCTGCGCGCCCTCGGGAATCGAGAAATACTTAAACCCCGCCACGCAGCCGTCGCCGAAATTTGCAACATACTGTGCGGGATCGCTCTCCCTGTCCTTCCCGTCCTGCGTGATATAGGGGTGCTTTTTGCCGCGCATTTTCGTCACCTTGCAGGCGCCCTGTTTGCTTTTCAGTACGCAGGCGATGCCCGCCTCGTATGAGCCTTTTGCGGGCAGAGGCTTGCCGTATAGCCCCTGACTTGTCATTTCGGCGGGATAGAATCTGCCGTTTTCAAAGCGGACGGGCTCGGCAACGCCCTGACGGCTGCACTCGTTTTTGCCCGTCTGCCGATGCCCGAAGATGTAATATTTGCCGTTCACGCACTCGATGCCGCCGTGATCGTTCCCCCAATAATACTGCGCGGGGCTGCCGCCGAAGATATTTCCGTTGGAATGCAGCGGCCCGCCGAATTGGAAGCCGCCGTCGGGATGGTCGGAGACGGCGTAACAAAGTTCATGCGAAAGCACGGAGGAATAGACGGCATAGTACTTTTCCCCGAACTTGCGCATGGACATCGCTTCATAGAACTCATGCCCTTCAAAGCCCGTGCCCGAACTGTTTCGGGTGCCGGGGAGAAGCATCTTCGGCTCGCCCTCGATGGTGAGCATATCCTTTCCGAGCCGCACGACCGTGCTCCCCTCGCCCGTGATATTGATGTGCGCGATCTTGCATAAAAAGCCCATCCGATCGGAACTGAACCCGGTATAGAGATAGGTGACGCCGTCTTCGTGCAGGACGGCGGGATCGAAGCGGATGCGCTCATTCTCCCTTCCGCCGTAGCGCGTGCCGTCTTCATAGCGCACTTCGCCGTAATATTCATAGGGTCCCGCGGGCGTTTGGGCAACAGCGACTCCGACACGGTTGTACCACTCCATCGCATAGTAGAGATAATATCTCCCGTCCGCCCCGCGGCAGACATCGGGCGCCCACATGTGGGTGTGGAGCAGCCCGCAGGGCGTCGGATCCTGCGTCCTCCGATAGACGATCCCCTCGCACTTCCAGTCGGAGAGATCGTCCTCGGGCGCAGACCAGCAGGTATAATCGTTTTCGCAATACACTTTTCCGCCGAACTTATCGTGGCTGCCGAAAACATACAACCGCCCTTCAAAGAGATGCGGTTCGCCGTCCGGCATATATTCATAGGACGGGAGATAGGGATTGACCACTCTGTCTTTCATATTTTTTCTCTTGTCCCCGATGGGCGCTTTTTATTTACTAAGAACGCGCAGGTTCTTCGCGGAGCACTCGCGGGTGAAGCCGTCGTCGAGATACTGCGTATATTCCTTCCCGCCGCCGAGGAGCGTCACGTCGGAAAGATCGATCTCCTTCGTATTCATGCCGCCCTTCCCGACGGGGATGCACTTGCCCTTTCGGATATAGAAGACGACTTCCCCGAGCGGAACGGTTACAAACCGCTCGCCCTGAGGCACTTCGCGCGTTACAAACTCCTTCCCGTTCCAGCGCACTTCCGTCATCTCTTCGGGAAGATACACCTTCCTCCCCTTTGCGCCCTTTTCAAGGACGGGCGCTGCGAGCAGGCTGTCGCCGACGAGCAGTTCGTCCTCGATGTGCCGCGCCCGCGCGTCCTTCGAATAGGCAAAGGCGAGCGGACGGATATAGAGATCGGACGAAAGCGCCGCCTTCATGAACTCCGAATAAATGTACGGGAGCAGCCGATAGCGAAGGGAAAGGATGCTCCGAAAATCGCGCTTGCCGCGATAGCGGAAACACTCCTGATCGCGGGTGAGAATGGCGGTATGATCGCGCATGAGGGGCGTGAACACGGAGAAGGCGAGCCAGCGCAGCAGGAGCTCGCGCGAGCAATTGCCGCCGAAGCCGCCCGTGTCCGCACCGCTGAATAAAAATCCGCACATGTTGAGCCCAGGCATCATCGTCACATTGCGGCGGAGCATATGGAACGTCGAACTGTTGTCGCCCGTCCAGATGCCGCCGAAGCGGTGCGCCCCGATATAGGAAGAGCGCGAAAAGAGCAAAAAGCGCTTGTCCAGAAGTTTTTCAAGCCCTTCCGAGGAAGCTTCGGTCATCTTCGCGCCGAAAATGTTATGCACATCCCAATGGGAGACCGTCTTCCCCTCCACATTGTGCGTAAAGCTCTTGTAGTCGGAAAGGCGCGCGCCGCCCTTGTAGAGCGGATCGCCGCACGACTTATCGCCGAAGCGGCTCGTATTGTATTCGCTGTAAAAGATGGCGGGCTCGTTCATGTCGTTCCAGAACCCCTCGAAGCCGAGGTCGGTATAAAACTTGTACTGCCGCCCGAACCATTCGCGCGCCTTCGCTTGCAAGAAATCGGGGAAGTGCGTCAACCCCGGCCAGACCGCCGCCTGAAAGTCTTTCCCTTCCAGATTTTTGCAGAAGTACCCCTCCTTGACGCCCTCTTCATAGACGGGATTGTGGGGCTCTATTTTGATGCCCGCGTCGACGATGGGCACGAGCCGAACACCGCGTGCCTTCATCTCTTTCACAAGCCCCTTCATGTCGGGGAAGCGCTGTTTGTTGACCGTGAAGTCGATATAGCGGTCCATGTAGTCGATATCGAGGCAGATATATTCGAGCGGCATCCCCGCCTTTTTGTAGCGGTCGGCGATCTTGCGTACGTCCTTCTCCGTCTTGTAGCCCCAGCGGCTCTGCCCGAAGCCGAACGCCCAGAAAGGCGGCAGATAGCTCCTGCCGATGGCGGCAAGGAACTGCCGCGCGATGTCGTTCGCGTTCTCTCCTTCGACGAGATAGACGGTAACGCCCTGCTCGGCTAAAATATCGATCTTCCCGCTGCCTTCATAGTCGATATCGAAGATGATGCGCGCGGGCGTATCGAAAAAGGCGCCGAATGTGCGTTTTCCGTCCACGATGAAAAAGTTGTGCGAACCATACAGCGAGGGCATATCGTCCGCGTGATGCGGGTTATCGGTGTTGAAGGAGACATACCGTCCTCCCCGCTTGTCGATGCCGCGCATCGTCTCGCCGAGACCGAACACCACATCGTCCTCCCCCAAAGGGTAGCAAAAGCGCGTGCCCTTTTCCTCTTTGACAGCCGAAAAATAGGGAAGCGCTTCCCCCTCTTTCACGGCAGCCGTGACGGCGCCCGTCTCCGCGTGCGCTCCGAAGCAGTATTTTGTGAGCATATCCTATCCTCCTTATGTTAAGTTTACCATGCAAACAGCGATTTGTATTGCATCATTGTCCTGTTTTTTGCAGATTTATTCTCAATTTTCCCCGAGGGAAAGCGAAAAGAGCAGCTCAAAGGCCTGCTGTTGTGCGGGGGTGAACTTCTTATCCTGCCGCCGTACCGCAAACCAGCGGCGGGAAAGCTCGGGTCCCTGTATCCTTACTTCCTTCAAGCGCCCAGCCGCAAGCTCGGCCGCAACGAGCGCTTCGGGCAGCACGGCGACGCCCAGCCCCTCCCGCGCGGCGGCAAGCAGGACGGAATTGCTCGAAGAGGAGAGCTTGGGCTGTGCTTTGAGTCCGAGCGCAGAGAGCCGCTCGTCGAGAAGATCGCGCGAAGCGCTCCCCCTCCGCCGAAGCAGCAGCGGGAGCGAAACGAGCTCCGAAGGAGAGAGCGTATTTTTTATTTTCATCCCCGCACTGCAAACTGCCAAAAGGCGGTCGGAAAAAACCGCCTCCGCCGCAAGGGCGCGCGAAACGCTCCCCTCGACAAGGGCAAAATCGAGCGAACCTTCCTCGACGAGCTGTTCGACCGCCGCCGCGCTGTCGGCTATGGCGCGGCATTCGGCGCGATCGAGCGTTGTTTCGATGGCGGTAATGAGGCGCGGGAGCACCATCTGCCCCGCCGTCACGGAAGAGCCGATGCGGATGATGTGCCGCGCTTTCGTATCCCGCGCCGCCTCTTCGAA
This sequence comes from Candidatus Gallimonas gallistercoris, assembly GCA_019117085.1. Lineage (GTDB taxonomy): Bacteria > Bacillota > Clostridia > Christensenellales > Borkfalkiaceae > Gallimonas > Gallimonas gallistercoris. The sequence continues at coordinate 1,678 of DXAJ01000080.1, read as the reverse complement.
CTCCGAAAAGCTTGCGATCGCCTCCTGCGCCTTAACGCGCAGCCGCTCGCCCTCAGGCGTCAAAACGAGCCGCCTTCCCACGCGGTCGAAGAGGCTGACGCCATAGTAGCGTTCGAGCTCGCCGATGGTCTGGCTCACCGAAGGCTGCGCCACGCACAGCTTTTCCGCAGCCCGCGTGATGCCGCCCGCCTCGCACACGGCGCAAAATGTCTTCAAATGCCGTATTGTCATAGCATTCTCCTATGCTTTTTATTTGATTATAGTATTTTACTTAATTCTTGTCAAGGGGTATAATACCAAAAAACAGCGGAGCGCGCCATGCAAAAATTCAAGACCTGCTTAAAACTCTTTCTCGTCATGTTCAAGATCGGGCTCTTCACTTTCGGGGGAGGTTATGCGATGATCAGTCTTCTCGAAAGCGAACTCGTCGCCAAGCGCAAGTGGCTCGAAAGCGACGAATTTTTAAACGTCGTCGCCATCGCGGAATCGACTCCGGGGCCCGTCGCCATCAATGCGGCGACCTACGTCGGCTATAAATTGGCGGGAGTTTGGGGCTCGCTTTCGGCGACCGTCGCCGTCGCACTCCCTTCCTTTTCGATCATCTTTTTGATCTCGCTCTTTTTCGACGCCTTCCTCTCTTTAAAGTACGTCGCCTATGCCTTCGACGGCATCCAGGTGTGCGTCATCTTCCTCATTTTGAGCGCGGGCGTGAAGATGCTGATAAAGCTCGAAAAGACGGTTTGGAACATCGTTGTAACGAGCCTCGTCATCGCCGTCATGATCGCGCTGAGCGTGCTTTCCATCGCCTTTTCTTCGGTGTGGTATATCCTCATCACGGCGGGGCTTGCGCTCCTTTTGTATCTTTTCTCTTATCTCCGCGCCCGACGCAAAGAAAAATCGGAAAAAATGCCCGATGAGGAGGGAAAGCAATGATCTATCTCACCCTCTTTCTGACCTTTTTGAAGATCGGTGCGGTGTCCTTCGGGGGCGGATACGGCATGATCTCGCTCATCCGCGAGACGGTGCTTGAAAACGCTTGGCTGACGGAGGAAGAGTTCCTCAATTTCATCGCCGTCGCGGAGTCGACGCCGGGGCCGCTCGCCGTCAATATGGCGACCTTCATCGGCTCCTCGCAGGCAGGATTTTTGGGGGCGCTCATCGCGACGCTGGGCGTCATTCTCCCCTCCTTTGCCATCATCCTCATCATCGCGGCGCTCATCAAAAACCTTCTGAAATACGCAGGCGTCAAAAGCGTGCTTTCGGGCATCCGCCCCACCATCGTCGGGCTCATTTTGGCGACCGCCTTCACGATGTTTGTAACGCAAGTTTTCGGCTTCACGTCGGTGGGAGACGCCTTCACCTTCGACTGGCGCGCCCTTTTGATCTTTCTCATCGTCGCCGCCGTCGCCGTCCTTTGGCGGGTATTCAAAAAGAGGAAGTTTTCGCCCATCCTTCTCATCCTCCTTTCGGGCGGCCTCGGCATCCTCGTCAACGTGATATGAAAGGATCTTGCAACAAAACCGCACGTTTGTGATAGACCTTCCTGCCGTTTTCTGCTATCATTGCGTTGTTATCCGCAGCAAAAAACGCGCGGTCTTATACGCAAGGAGCAAACCCCACATGGCAAGCCTTTTTATTGCCGTCATCTATCTCGCATTCATCTCACTCGGGCTGCCCG
>DXAJ01000079.1 GCA_019117085.1 Candidatus Gallimonas gallistercoris | reverse complement strand
GAACTGTTTGCGGGGCTTTTGAGCGCTTCGGGCGGGAGCGTGCGCTATACCGTTGCGGAGGGTGAGGCCGTCTTCGAAAACGTGAAGCGCATCTCCGCTTTTTCCGAAGAGCGCATCGTGCTCCTCGGCCGCCGCGGGGCGGTGGAAGTGGAGGGTGCGGGGCTCTCGCTCGGCAGGTACGATTCAGGCGACGTCGTCGTCCTGGGCACGGTCGCGCGGGTGACGCGCATCTGAGATGAAGGCGCAGCTTGTTATCCAAGGCATCGGACCCGAGCGCGTCCTCGATAAGCTGGCGCGGGCGCACGTTCCCGTGCTGGCGGCGCGGCGTGCGCAAAAAAATGCCGTTGTCCTCACCGTCGCCGCGAAAGACTGCAAAAAAGTTTTTGCAATTTTGCGGGGTTCGTGTTATAATATTAAAAAAGTGCGCCCTCTGGGGCTCATGCGCCTCAAAGGAGCCCGCCGTTTGTTCTCGCTCGCGGCGGGGGCGGTTTTAGCGATCGCCTGCGTGCTCGCCCTCGAGCGGCGCGTTCTTTCGATCGAAGTTCAAGGCAGCGGGGCATACTACGAAGGGGAGGTGCGCGCCATCTTGCAGGAGGGCGGCATCACGCCTCTTTCGCCCGCGCCAACGCAGACGGCGCTTCTTACTTCGCGCATCCTCTCCCTTCCGCGCGTGAGCTTTGCTTCCCTCCGCTTCGAAGGCGGGGTGCTCACGGTCCTCGTCGAAGTGAGCGACGAGGAGGATGTGTTCTCCCCCGCGCCCCTCAAAAGCCCCAAGGCGGGCGTTCTTGAAGAGCTCGTCGTACTGCGCGGCACGCCCTGCGCCGAAGCCGGGCAGCAAGTGGAAGCGGGGCAGACGCTCATCTCCGAGCGCGTCACATACGGCGAGCGGGAAGAAAAGGTGCTCGTCGTGGGCTATGCGGTGCTTCTCTGCCCCGTGGAGGGGGTGTTTCAAGGGAGCGAAGAGGCAGCCCTCGAAGCCGCCCGCCTCGCCTTCGGGGAGGATGCGGAGCTCTTCTCTGAAAAGACGGAGGAAGGCTGGCGCATCTACGGGCAGGCGCGGACGGAAATTTCAAGTCATATGCAGTGACCGGCATGTGCCGGCAGGAGGAAAGGATTACGGCAACCAGATACACCATCGAAACGGGCGGATTGGACAGGCTCCAGAAGGTCCTCGGGATCTTCGACGAAAACCTCGTCACCATCGCGCGGGAGCTCGAACTCTTCACCAAAGTGGAGGGGACGAACATCGTCCTCGAAGGAGAGGCGGAAAACGCCGCCCTCGGCAAAGAGGTCGTCGAGAGCTTGCTTGCGATCGTCGAGGCGGGGGACAACATCGATAAGAGCAGCCTTCTGTATTGCATCGAACTTGCGCGCGAAGGACACGCTTCGGACATCGGCTCGCTGATGCACGGCGTCGTCGCCGTCTCGTCGCGTGGCAAGCCCGTCAAGTGCAAGACGGTGGGGCAGAAGGAGTACGTTTCCGCCATCAAGGGCAATACCGTCACCTTCGGCGTGGGGCCTGCGGGCACGGGTAAGACGTACCTTGCCGTCTGCCTCGCCGTCGCCGCCTACAAGGGCAAGCAGGTGGAAAAGATCATTCTGACCCGTCCCGCCGTGGAAGCGGGCGAAAAGCTCGGTTTCCTCCCGGGCGATCTGCAAACCAAGGTCGATCCATACCTTCGCCCCCTCTACGACGCCCTTCAAGAGATGTTCGGGCTCGAGACATATGCAAAACTCATGGAAAAGGGCGTCATCGAAGTCGCGCCCCTTGCCTATATGCGCGGAAGGACGCTCTCCAACGCGTTCGTCATTTTGGACGAAGCGCAGAACGCCACCCGCGAACAGATGAAAATGTTTTTGACACGCCTCGGCGACGGGAGCAAGATGGTCGTCACGGGCGATCTGACGCAGACCGATCTTCCCGAAGGCAAGACGAGCGGATTGAAGCAAGCCGTGACCATTTTGAAAGGGGTGGAGGACATTGCGATCGTCACTCTCACCGAAAAGGACGTCGTGCGCCATCCCCTCGTCATGCGCATCGTCCGCGCCTATGAAAAGGCGGAGACCATAAGAAGCAAAGGAGAAAAACGATGAAAGACCGCGCAGTGAAGGGCATCGGCAAAAAGAACCTTGCCGTGAGCCTCATCATGCTCGTCATTTGCTATCTGATCGCCATCGCCTGCATGGTGATGATGATCGTTGTCAACGCCCCCGGCGACTGGGAGGAGTATTTCTATACGCGTTCGCTCCGCTTTCTTTCGGCGTGCATCTGCGTGCTGCTCCTGTTTGCCATCCTCTTTTACTATTATTATTTCGAGGACAAGGCCTTCCTTGCCAAAGCGCGGAACGTCTTCCTCATCTATCTCGTGCTCATCATCGCGGTGCTCGTCTGTTACTTCTTCGGGCGCTTCGTCTCCATCTATCTTCGCCCCGTGGCGATGCTCGCCCTCATCGGGCTCTTCCTCTTCGGGCGCAGGCAGGCGATCATCCTCAATTTCGTCTTCTCGCTCCTGATGTTCGTCATCGATACCTTCACGAACAACTTCGATTCTTCGCCCAACTCCGTCTATATTTCGCTCATGCTCACCTTCGCATGCGGCACGTTCGCGGTGTTCGTCGCCGCCAACGTCAAAACGAGGTGGGAGATGCTTCTAACGGGCGTCTTTCTCGGCATCCCGGGGCTTGCCATCGTGCTCCTTTTGGAACTTTCCGAGATCGACTTTTCTCACTTCGATTGGATCCCTTATGTTGCTTCGGCGGGGTACGGCATTTTGGGGTGCGTGCTTTCGGCGATGCTCGCCCTCTGCATCCTGCCCGTCTTTGAGGTGGCGTTCAACCGCCTCACCGTCTTCCGCCTGCGCGAACTCACGAGCGCCAACGCGCCTCTTTTGCAGCGGCTGCGCACCGAAGCGCCCGGCACCTTCAACCATTCGCTCATCGTCGCGCAGCTCGCAGAAACGTGCGCCATCGCCATTTCCGAGAACGCCGAGCTCGCCCGTGCGGCGGCGTACTATCACGACGTGGGCAAGCTCAAACAGCCCGAATGTTTCACCGAGAACCAGACGGGCTACAACGTGCACGACGAGTTGACGCCCGAACTTTCCGCCGACATCATCCGCTCGCACGCGCAGGACGGGTACGAGCTCCTTATCGCCAACCACCTGCCCAAGGAGATCGCCGACGTGGCGCGCGAACATCATGGCACGCTGCCCATCAAGTACTTCTACGATAAGGCGAACCGCCTTTCGGGAGGGGACGCCAACATCCGCAACTATTCCTATCTCGGGCCCACGCCGACGACCAAGGTCGCCGCGATCATCATGATCGCCGACGCCTCCGAAGCCGCGACGCGCGCCATCAAGGACCGCACGCCCGAGACGGTGGAGCGCATCGTCCGTTCCGTCATCGAAGAGCGGATGGACCTCGACCAGTTCTCCGACTGCGACATCACGATGCGGGAGCTGACCATCATCAAGCAGACGCTCGTCGACTCGCTCACGGGCGTGCATCATCACCGCGTCAAATATCCCGCCATCCGCTTCAACCGCGCGCGGCAGGCGGTCAAGGAGGAATCGAAGGGCGATGAATAAGTTTTATCTCGATACGGACGCCCTTGAAGAGAGCGAAAAGGAGCGCCTCGAAGGAGCGCTCGAAGGCATCGTCGCGGGCGATACCGATTTTGTTTTGGAACTTATCCTCGTCGACGAGGAGGAGATCAGGCGGCTCAACCGCGAAGTGCGCGGCGTCGACCGTGTGACCGACGTTCTGAGCTTCCCTTCGCTCGACGGCATCAAAGGGGAATTTCTCTCTGCCGACAATTATGCCGACGAGCTCGACGAAGAGGACAGGCTGTATTTGGGCAGCATCGCCATCTGCGAAAAGCGCGCCAAAGAGCAGGCGGAAGAGTACGGGCATCCGTATGCACGCGAACTCAACTATCTCACCGTGCACGGCGTGCTGCACTGCCTCGGATACGACCACGAGACGGAAGAAGAAAAGCGCGAGATGCGCGAACAGGAAGAAGCGATCATGCAAAGGATGGGACTTTCAAGATGAGGAGCGGAACGGTAGCCGTCATCGGCAAGGCAAATGCAGGCAAGAGCACGCTTATAAACGTGCTCGTCGGGGAAAAGGTCGCCATCGTCTCCCCCAAGCCGCAGACCACGCGCGACCGCATCCTCGGCATCCTCAACCGCGAGGGGAGGCAGATCGTCTTTGTGGATACTCCGGGCATCTACCGCCAGCGCAACGCCCTCACGGGCATCATGATGCGCACGACGGAGAACACTTCCCGCGATGTGGACGTCATCCTCTATGTGCACGACGGTCACGCGGGCGTGGAGGAGAGCGACATCGCCCTCATGAAGAAATATGCTTCCCTCGGCATCCCCATGCTCGTCGCCTATACGAAGACGGACATCATGCAAAAAGACCGCATCCCCGAAGACGTGAAAAAGATCGTCGAGGGGGGCGTCGAAAAGGACATTTTCCCCGTCTCCGCCCGCAAGGGGAGCAACCTCAAAAAGCTCGAAGACGCCATTGCGGCGCTCCTGCCCGAGGGAGAGCCGCTTTTCCCCGAAGACGTCGTCTCCGACCGCAGCGAAAAGTTCATGATCGCCGAGATCATGCGCGAAAAGATCTTATTGAAATTCGATCAGGAGATCCCGCACGGCGTCGCTATCGTCATCAACACCTTTGAAAAGCAGGAAAACGGCGTCTTCGACATCAACCTCGATATCGTCTGCGAAAAGCCCAATCATAAAGCCATCCTCATCGGAAAGCAGGGGCATGCCTTGAAGGAAGTCGCCTCCTTCGCGCGGCAGGATATGGAAAAGTTTTTGGGCGCGAAGGTCTTCCTCACCACCTATGTCAAAGTGCGCGAAAACTGGCGCGACCGCGAGGGCATGCTGCGCGAGCTCGGCTACGAGAAGGAGCGCGAAGAGTAAGCTTTTGCGGCGCTCCCTCATAATGCGCCCCCTTTCTTCCCATACTGAAAGGGGAGGGGCATATGAAGAAAAACGACGCGGGGGAGCTTGCCTGGGAGCTCTTTCAAAAGACGGGAAACGTCACCTATTACATGCTGTATAAACAGCTCAAAGGAAAAAAGAGAGGAACGTAACCTATGGAATTCAAGGCGGATGCGCTCGTGCTGCGTGCGGCGGACTGGGGGGAGTACGATAAGATCGTCACCCTCTTCACCGCGGAGCGCGGCAAACTGAGCGCGGCGCTCAAAGGGGTCAAAAGGGCGGGGGCAAAGCTGAAATTTGCCGCTCAGCCCTTTTGTTTTGCAGAGTTCGTGTTCGTAGAAAAATCGGGGCGGAACACCGTCATTTCCGCTTCCCTTCACGACGGGTTCTATCCTCTCCGCGAGGACATCGCCTGTTACTACGCCGCCGTCGTCCTGTGCGAGGCGTGCGATAAACTGCTCTTTGAGGGCATCGAAAGCCCGACGCTCTTTTTGGCGGCGGTGCGCACGCTCGAAGCGCTCTCTTCGTGCGCCGAAGGCGCAGGCGGAGAGAGACGGCTCGAAGACGGCAAGAGCGGCAGCTCCTATGTGCTCTTGCAATTTTTGTTGACGGCGCTCAAAGAGGCGGGTTATCCCGTCTCGGCGGGCGACTGCCCGCACTGCGGCGAACAGCTTTCGGGGCGGATGCGCTTCGATATGGAGAGCGGCGCCTTCGGCTGCGCGGCGTGCGGCGGGGGCGTTCCCGCGAGCGAGAGCACCTACCTTGCGGTCCGCGCGGCGCTCGGGCAGGGCGGGGAAGCGACGGCGGACGGCGTCAAACGCGCCCTGCGCCTTCTTTCCGCCTATTTTTCCTGCAAAACATCCGAACTTCCTTCCCTTGAAGAATATCTCAGGCTTTGAGCATTGTTTCAAGAGGAACGATAAGAGAAAAAAGACGGCGGATTTTGATTGACATCGTGTCAGAATGGTTATATAATTACCGCTATGAAACATACACAAGAATTGACACGGTACGAAAACGAGCGCTTCGGGCAGGAGCGCGCGCTCTATATGACGCGGAGCGCACTCATCAAAAACTGCCGCTTCGAAGGGGAAGAGGACGGCGAGTCCGCCCTCAAAGAGAGTAAATATCTGACGGCGGAGTACTGCTTCTTCGACCTTCGCTATCCCTTCTGGCATGTCGAGGGGCTGCACCTTCGCGACAGCGAGATGACGAAGAACTGCCGCGCCGCGCTCTGGTACGATAAGGACGTCGCCATCGAACGCTGCAAGCTGCACGGCATCAAGGCGGTGCGGGAGTGCATAAACGTCTCTTTGCGCGACTGCGATATCGACTCCCCCGAATTCGGCTGGCACAGCAAGCATATCACGCTTTCGGGCGGGAAGATGACGTCGGAATACGCGTTCCTCGGTTCGGACGGCGTGCATCTTGATGGCGTTGAATTCCACGGCAAGTATTCCTTCCAATATGCAAAGGGCGTGCGCCTCAAAAACTGCGTCCTCAACACCAAGGATGCCTTCTGGCACACCAAGGGGGCGCGCGCGGAGGACTGCGTCATCAACGGGGAGTATCTCGGCTGGTATTCCGAAGGGCTCACCCTCGTGCGCTGCCACATCAAGGGCACCCAGCCGCTGTGCTACTGCAAAAATCTTACCCTCATCGACTGCACGATGGAAGGCTGCGATCTTGCCTTTGAATACAGCGACGTGCACGCGACGGTGAAGAGCACCGTCGATTCCGTCAAGAACACCCGCTCGGGCCGCATCACGGCGCAGGGCTTCGGGGAGGTCATCGAAGGAAACAGCGTCTATCCCGTGCGCTGCAAGCTCGTTACGAAAAAATAAGTGCGAACAGATACATATCATGTTTTTTTAGTCATGTAAGCATTGTTGACTTCTCTTAAAATAAAATTCCGCGAGGAGGGTTGCCCTCCGCTGCGGGACTCAGTTTGTACCTTACAGGTACTTATTGCCCGAGAAGGACATTCCGAGTGCGTGGGCGGCAGCGTGATTTGGATAGGCTGTGCTCACCCCTCACGGAATTTATTTCGCGGAGCGAAAGAAATTCGTGAATTTGCATGCAAAAAACCTCGCCGAGACGGCGAGGTTTTCGTTTGTTTTTCGGTTTACGCCTTGTTTGCGGAGCCGAGCACGTCGGTGATCTTGTGCTTGACGAGCTCCTTCATGTTGGCGCGCGCGTCGCCGAGGTACTGGCGGGGGTCGAAGTGCGAAGGGTTCTCCGCAAGGTGCTTTCTGACGGCTGCCGTGAAGGCGACGCGGAGGTCGGAGTCGATGTTGATCTTGCAGACGGCGAGTTTTGCTGCCTTTCTCAGTTCGGATTCGGGGATGCCGATGGCGTTGGGCATGGAACCGCCGAATTCGTTGACGATGGCGACCTGGTCCTGCGGGACGGAGGAAGCGCCGTGCAGCACGATGGGGAAGCCGGGAAGGCGGCGGCCGACCTCTTCGAGGATGTCGATGCGCAGCTTGGGATCCTGGCCGGGCTTGAACTTATAAGCGCCGTGCGAGGTGCCGATGGCGATGGCGAGCGAGTCGATGCCCGTGCGCGCGGTGAATTCTTCCACTTCGTCGGGAGAAGTGAACATAGCGTCATGTGCGGCGACGTTGACGTCGTCTTCGATGCCCGCGAGCTTGCCGAGCTCCGCTTCGACGACCACGCCGTGATCGTGTGCGTATTCGACCACCTTTTTGGTGATGGCGATGTTCTCTTCCCAAGGCTTGGAGGAAGCGTCGATCATGACGGAGGTAAAGCCGCCGTCGATGGAAGCTTTGCAGATCTCGAAGTCTGCGCCGTGGTCGAGGTGCATGGCGATGGGGATGTTCGTCGTCTCCACCGCGGCTTCGACGAGATGGCGAAGATACACGGGGTTGGCGTACTTTCTCGCGCCTGCCGAAACTTGCAGGATGACGGGCGAATTGAGCTCGTTCGCGGCTTCGACGATGGCCTGGATCATCTCCATATCGTTCACGTTGAACGCGCCGACCGCATAGCCGCCGGCATACGCCTTTTTGAACATTTCCGTGGTTGTTACTAAGGGCATAAAAAACTCCTCCGATTAGGTTTTCTTCTATTATAGTGCATTTTGCCCGAATTTGCAAGAGGTTTGCTAAAATCGTCGGGAAAAAATTGACATTCCGCCCGCTATGCGGGAAGGCTGCGCGAAAGCGGGCGTATTTTGCCGCATTTTTGCGCCCCGAGGGGGAACAAGCGGCGCAAAAATGCGGCGGCGCGGCGTATCAAGATGTGTGTTTTTTCGGCACGACCCCCATTCAAACGCAAATTGCGCATGGTAGAATACAGGCTACCATTGTATGGAAGGAGGTGTTGTATGCGAGTTTTGCGAAAGATGTTCGAAGCGGTCACCGCTTCCCTGTTCGCGGCGGCGCTGGTGCTCTTTTTGGCGCTCTTTTGCGCCGCCGCCTGCTCGGACCGCGTGACCGTCCGCTTCGAAACGTTCGGGGGCACGCCCATCGACGCGTTGACGGCGGAGGCGGGCGAGGCGATCGTGCCGCCCGAAGCGCCCGAAAAGGAAGGCTGGGTGTTCCTCGGCTGGTATTTGGATCGCGCCTGCGAGGGGGAAGAGGTGGAACTTCCCACCGTCATGCCCGCATCGAGCGTCACTTATTATGCGAAGTTCGTGCAGTATCCCGCCGTCACGCTGGACGGGGCGGGGGGCACGCCCTCTCAAAAGGCGGTGTATGCCGAGGAGGGCACGCCGCTTCTGGAAGCGCTCGAAGGCGTCACGGCGGAGAAGGAAGGGCTTGTCTTCGGCGCGTGGCTGCTTGACGGCAGGGAACTGACGGAAGAGGACGTGATGCCGAAGGACGGCGTCACCGTGACGGCGCGCTACAAGGCGGAATACTCGGTGGAAGTGCGCAAAGAAAACGCCCGCGGGGACGGCTACGATATTTCAAGGGAGCGCTTCCTCGGCTGGGAGGGGAGCACGGTACAGCCCGAAGCGCCTTCTTATGCGCACTTCACGCTCGAGAAGGCGCTCTCTTCTTCGGGGCCGCTCACCCTCAGGGCGGGGGAGAATACCTATATCTTTACATATTCGAGGGAACCGCTCTTCCTCCGCTTCGAAGCGAACGCCCCCGCGGGCAGTACGGCGGGCGGCGCGATGCAGGAGCTTTCTTCCCGCTATCAGGGCATCCAAGCGCTCCCCGATTGCACGTTCGAGGCAAAGGGCTATACCTTCCTCGGCTGGGCGGAGCATCCCTCCGCGTCGAAATTTTACGAAGAGGGCGAAGAATATGCCCTCGGCGAAGAGGACGCGACGCTGTATGCCGTCTGGGCGAAGGCGTATGAAGATGCCTGCCGCGAGGGGGGAACGCTCCTCGTCGCGCACAATGCGGAAGAGGACGGCAGCTATCTTGCGCTCGTGAAGGAGCCTTCCCGCATCGAAGGCAGCTACGACGCCGCAAAGAACGCCCTCACCTTAGGCGGGCAGAACGGCCGCCTCGAACACGGGCACTATCTCCTCGACGATTCGGGCACCTATACGGGCTACGATCTTGCCGCCAATTCCGTGAATACCGCCTTGGGGGTGCTCACGCTCGACTTTTCGGCGGGAAGGGCGGTCTACTCCCACGGCGGCAGGGAAGAATCGGGGAGCTATCTCTACCTCTTCGACGAAGCTGCGGGGAAATATTCGGGGCACTACGAATTTTACGCGGGGACGACGCGCTTTGCCTTCGGGCTCGACCGCGAAAAGGGCGTCTTTTTGCCCGAAGGGGAGGAGGGCGGGGAGTACCGCCTCTACGACTGCGCCGAAGACGCCTTCACGGGGGAGACGCTGACGCTGGACGGCTTCGGGAAGGCGAAACTTTCGGGCAGCGGGCGCGAAGGGCTGCGCTACCGCGGCGCGGGCGGAAAAAACGAATGGCTCGTCTCGCTTCGTGACGGGAGCGAACTTCAAGTCCTGCTCGGCATCCGCGAACAGAGCGTGGGCGGCATCGTGTTTGAAAGCGAGCCCGTCTGCCTCGTCTTCCGCTCCGAATTTGCGGGCACGTTCTCCTCGGCGCTCGGCACGCTCTCTTTGGACGGATACGGCACTTCCGCCGTCTATACGCATTCGGGCGGCAGCGTGCAGGGGAGCTATGCGGCAACGGGCAGTCTCGTCACGCTGTTTGCTGGGGAGCAAACCTTTCGCTTCGTGCTCGACGGCAGCTCCTTCTCGCTCGCGGGCGAGGGCGCGGGCTACTTCGAGGGCGAAAAGGGTTCCCTCTTTTTAGACGGCGCGGGCAGTGCGCGGCTCACCTCAAACGGGCGCACCGTCACGGGCGTCTGCACCCGCCTTTCCTCGGGCGACTATACCTTCGAAGGGGAGGAAGTTTTCCGCTTCCGCACCGAAGGAGATCGCTACACCGTCTTCGACGAGCGGCTCTTCGGCGTCTTCGAGACGCTGGGCGGCGGGCTCTCTTTGGACGGCTACGGCGGCGGCACCTACCTTTCGGTGACGGAAGGGAGCTTCGAAGTGGAGGTCATCCGCTTCGGCGACGTGTTCGAGGTGTATTCCGAAGCGTTCGCGACGCTCTCCAAGGCGCGCTTCTTCGTGCTCGGCGGAACGGGCGCCGTGATCGAGACCGAGGCGGCGGAGACGGGCAGATATGCGCTCGTTGGCACGGATAAAGCCGCTTTCCTCCGCCTCGACGGCAGCGGCGGGGCGTCCCTTCTCGACGAAAAGGGCGCCGTCCTCGCTTCGGGCAGCTACACCTACGACGCTTTGACGCTCCGCGGCACGTTTGCGCTGGGGCTTGAAGAGGACTTCCCGCTCGATTACTTCCGCTTCCGCCTGCGCGCGGGGGAAGAGGGCGCGGAATGCGTGCTCTTTGAAAGCGCTTCGCAGGGCAGCTTTTTCGGGGACGGCATCTCGCTCGTTCTCGACGGCTACGGCGGCGGTACGCTGACCTATGGCGCCGAGAGCGTCTACGGCGACGTCGAAGGGGAGGGGAGTACGCTCCGTCTTGCGGCGGGGGATAAGATGTATCTTCTCACCCTCTCGGGCGGGAGCCTGCTCTCTGCGGAGGCGTTCACGCGCTACGAGGGCGCGGAGGGCGTGCTCTTTGCGGGCGCTGATTCGGCGTTTTCGGAAGACGGCTCGCCCCTTCCCTTCACGGCGGCGGGGAACGGAGAGTATCTGCTCGGTTCGGGGGCTTCCGCAAAGCGGGTGCTCCTCGAAGGGGGCAGGTGGTATGTCTTCCGCGAAGGGCTGCAAGGCACCGCGCAGACGGCGGAGGGCACCTTGACGCTCGACGACTTCGGCAGGGGGAGTTATGCGACCCAAGCGGGCGTCCTTTCCTGCGAAGTCGTCTATGCGAGCGGGCGATATTTGGAGCTCGAAGCGGGCGGGGAGCGCATCTTCGCCGCGCTCGACGGCAGGGGCGGTTTTGCGGTCGGAGCGGTCAAAAGCAGCTTCCGCACGCTGTAACGAAAAGACGCGGGGCGGGCGTTCTCCTTCGGGAGGGCGCCCGCTTTCGCCTGTTTTCTGCCAAGATAAGTACATTTTGTGAAGGAAGAGCGGGGAAATTTCATCAAAGCATGACATTACCCCGTTGATTTTTCGCGCCGAACGTGGTATAATCGATATGGTAAACACGTTATATCTTTGTCAATTTGGAGAGAATATGCAAGAAACTGCCATGCAGGAGAAAAAGGTCGTCTACTCGGCGGTGCAGCCGAGCGGGAATCTGACCATCGGCAACTATGTGGGTTCCATCCGCAACTGGATCGACATGCAGGACGATTACACCTGCTATTTCGCGATCGCCAACATGCACGCCATCACGGTGAAGCAGGATCCCGCGCTCCTTCGCCGCCACACGCTGGAGCTTGCGGCGCTCTACATCGCCTGCGGGCTCGACCCCGAAAAGTGCGCCCTCTATGTGCAGTCGATGGTCCCTCAGCACGCAGAACTTTGCTGGACGCTCAACACTGTCACCTATGTGGGCGAGATGCAGCGCATGACGCAGTTCAAGGATAAGAGCGCCAAGCATGCCGATAACATCAACATGGGGCTCATGGACTATCACGTGCTCATGGCGGCGGATATCCTTTTGTATCTTGCCGACTATGTGCCCGTCGGCGCCGATCAGACGCAGCACGTCGAGATCGCGCGCGATATCGCCATCCGCTTCAACAACCGCTACGGCGAAACGTTCCGCGTGCCGCAGGCGCTCATCGTCAAGCAGGGCGCAAAGATCATGTCTTTGCAGGAACCTACGAAAAAGATGAGCAAGTCGGACGAAAATATCAATGCGAGCGTCTATCTTTCGGACGACAAGGATACCGTCATCCGCAAGTTCAAGCGCGCCGTCACCGACAGCGACAACCGCATCATCGCCTCCGAAGAAAAGCCCGGGGTCACCAACCTTCTTACGATCTACTGCGCCTTCCGCGGCTGCACGCTCGAAGAGGCGCAGAAGGAGTTCGAAGGGAAGGGCTACGGCGACTTCAAGCTCGCCGTGGGCGAGACGGTGGCGGACGCCATCGCGCCCGTGCAGGCAGAGCAGAAGCGCCTGCTCGCCGATAAAGCGTATTTGAACGGCGTTTTGAAGGAGGGCGCGGAGCGCGCGTTCAAGACCGCCCGCCGCACCTTGAACAAAGTCTATCGCAAAGTCGGCTTCTATCAGGGAGAATAACATGTTCGGATACGTTCGCTACGATCTGCCCAACCTGTATATCAAGGACTTCGAACTTTACAGGGCGATGTATTGCGGCCTGTGCAAGGGGATCGCCCATTCGTGCGGGCAGATGGCGCGCATCGGGCTCACCTACGACATGACCTTCTTTTCGGTGCTCCTTCACAACATTGCGGGCATCGACGTGAAGATCGAAAAGCAGAACTGTTTCGAACACACCATCAAAAAGCAGCCCATCGCCGTCACGGACGAACTGACGGACGAGCTGGGCGCGCTCAACACCGTGCTCCTTTACTACAAGCTCACCGACGACATCGAGGACGGCGACAAGGGCCGAGGCAAGCGGCTGTGGTTCAAGCGCGGCTTCAAGCGGGCGAAGAAGGGGTATCCCGAGCTCGTCTCCCTCGTCAAAGAGTATATGAAGGCGCAGCAGGCGGCGGAAAAGGGGAAGTGCGATTCGCTCGACCGCGCCGCCGATCCCACGGCAGAGCTCATGCAGCGGCTTTCCCGCCATTTTTTGAAGGACAAGGCGACCGCCCATACCGACGGGCTCTTCTATGCCCTCGGCAAGTGGGTGTATCTCATCGACGCGCTCGACGATTACGATAAAGACAAGAAGAAGCGCCGCTACAATCCCTTCGCGCTCGCTTACGGGGCGGAGAGCAAGGAAACGCTTCTAAAAGAGCACGGCGAAGACATCGCATTCCTCTTCGACACCCTCTTTTACGGGCTTAGGGAAGACCTTGCGAACATCAAATTTTATTTCAACCGCGACCTTACCGACAACGTGCTCCTGCGCGGCATCCCCATCGAAACGGGGCGGGTGATGCGCGGCGAAAAGCCCGTCAAGATGCAGGTCGATCTCAAATAAAATCTATCATCAAGGAACGGATATGAATCACGAATACTACGAATTGCTCGGCGTGAGCGAGGACGCTTCCGACGAAGAGATCAAGGAGAGCTACCGCGCCCTCAAAAAGAAGTATAACGAGGAGCGCTGGCTGGACGGCGAAGCGGGCAACAACGCCGCGCGCATGCTGCAAAGGCTGGACGTCGCGTATGAGGAGATCATGCGCGAACGCCGCGAAAAGGCGCGCAACACCGAAGGCAAGAGCGGATACGAAGAGGTCGCCGAACTCATCAAGAAGGGCGATCTTTCCGCCGCGCAGGCCGCGCTCGACAATTTCAACGAGCGGGGCGCCGAATGGCACTATCTCCAATCCGTCGTCTTCTACAAGAAGAATTGGATGAACGAGAGCAAGAAGCAGCTCGAGATCGCCATCCAGATGGACGGGGCGAACGCCAAGTACCGCGATGCATACGAAAAACTCAAAGCGCGCACCGAATACAAGCAGCAGACGGGCGGCGCCGTGCATACCGACCCCGATCCCGCGCCCGCGGAAGATCAGATGGGCGGGAATTGGTGCGCAAACTGTGCGAGCTGCTGCTACACCTATCTCTGCGTCAACTGCCTGTTCAACCTCTGCTGCGGCTGCCGTTGAGGTGAGAAATTGAAAAAACCGCACAAAGCGTTTGAGATCGCCCTCTCCGCCATCGCCTGCGCGGCGGCGGCAGGGTTTCTGATGCTCGGCTCGGTGAGCCCCTTCCTGCTCGCGACGGGGTATCTCGTGGCGGCGTTTGCGATGATGGTGCCCCTTTCCAAAGACTTTTGGTGGGGGAGCGCCCTCTGCTTCCTCGCGGCGGGGCTTTTGGCGCTCCCGCTGAGTTTGTGGAAGGTCGTGCCGTACTTCGTCTTCTTCGGGCTGCATCCCATCGTGAACAGGATACAGAGAAGGTTCGTGCACAAAAAGCCGCTCATCGTGCTTTGCGAGATCGTCAAAGCCGTCTGGTTCGATCTTGCGATGTGGCTCTCGTGGATCGTCCTCACGCGCATGGCGGGCATGGAGTTCCCCGGATATATCGAAACTTACTTTTTCTATATCCTGTTCCTCGGTGGAACGCTGTTCTTCTTCGTCTACGACTTTCTCATCTTCGCCTGCCAGAAGTCGGTGGACGTCATCGTGTACCGTATCCGCAAATAGTCCGGGCGCGCTTTGCGCTTTCTAAAAAATAAGTCAAAAGGGGGTAAGAGCATGCTGCAAAAAAACGACATCCTGACCGTCACCTGCGATTCGATCGGGACGAACGGAGAGGGGATCGCCCGCCACGACGGCACGACGCTCTTTATCCCCTATTTCCTTACGGGGGAGCGGGCGCGCGTCAAGGTGCTCAAAGTCAAGGGGAATGCGGCGTATGCCAAAGTGGAAGAGCTTCTGACGCCCGCAGAGGACAGGGTGCGCCCTGCCTGCCCCGT
>DXAJ01000078.1 GCA_019117085.1 Candidatus Gallimonas gallistercoris | reverse complement strand
CTGCGCAAGTACCAGTTGGTGAGCATCCCGCTGGAGCCCCACGGCGTGGTTGCCCGGAAAGACGGGAGCGTGGTGGAGGTAGCCATCGGCGGGCGCCCCGGCGACCCGCTCTTCACCATCAACGACCTGCTGCCCCACCTTGCTTCCGAGCAGATGACGCAGAACGCCGCCAAAGTCATCGAGGGTGAACAGCTCAATGTGCTCGTCGGCGGGCTCCCCTATGCGGATGAGGACGTGAAGGAGAAAGTGAAGCTCACCGTGCTCTCCATCCTCAACGAGAAGTACGGCATGTGCGAAGAGGACTTCCTCTCCGCCGAGCTTTCGGCAGTTCCCGCCTTCAAGGCGCGCGACGTCGGCTTCGACCGCGCGCTCATCGGCGCATACGGCCACGACGACAGAGTGTGCTCCTATCCCGCGCTCATGTCCGTCGTCGAAAACGAGAGCGAGCACACCGTGCTTGCGATGCTCGTCGACAAGGAAGAGATCGGCAGCGAGGGCACGACGGGGCTGCAATGCGAAGTGTATGAGGACCTTTTAGAGGAGATCTCGCTTGCCTTCCATGCCAACTTCCGCAAGGTAAAGGCTGCCTCCAAGTGCCTCTCCGCGGACGTGACGGCGGCATACGACCCCAACTTTGCAAACGCGTACGAAAAGAAGAACGCCGCCATGCTCTCGTGCGGGGCGGGCATCTGCAAGTTCACGGGTTCGCGCGGCAAGAGCGGCTCCAACGACGCTTCCGCAGAGTTCTTGGGCGAAGTGCGGCAGATGTTCGAAAAGGAGGGCGTCGTCTGGCAGTCGGCGGAACTCGGCAAAGTGGATATCGGCGGCGGCGGGACGGTCGCGAAGTACGTCGCCAACATGAATATCGACACGGTGGATATCGGCGTGCCCGTCATCTCCATGCACGCGCCGTACGAGGTCATTTCCAAGGCAGACCTTTACAGCAACTACCGCGCCTTCGTTGCATTCATGAAGTAACTTGTTTGGAATAGACAAAGCGGGGCGCCGCGGCTCGGAAGAGCCGCGGCGCCCTTTTTTTGGGGGAAGGGAAACTTAGAAGTCCTTTGCAAGGATGATGCTTTCATAGGGTCGGAGGGTGATAACGCCGTCCGTGCTCGTGAGCGTATCGTGGTACGTCATGTATAAGAGACGGTACCCCGTGACGTCGAAGGAGAAGGCGATCTCTTCGTCGAAGAAGTTATGCAGCATGACCGCTTCCTGATGCTCGGAGACCATCTTATAAGAGGTGACGTTGGGCGCGACGGTGAGCGCTTCGTAGCGGCCCTTGAAGAGCGCCTCGTTCTCGCAGCGGATGTGGATGAGAGTGCGGATGGCGTTCAAAACGGAGTTTTTATCCGTCATCTGCTCCTCGAAGGGCTGGGTGTAGTCGCTCTTGTCTTCCTTCTTGCCGTAGATGTTCCAATAATACAGCGCCGTCGTTTGCAGCGGATCCCCTTCCGCCCAAGGGAAGGAGAGCTTGAAAATTTCGCCGCTGTTCTTGTTGCCGAGCATGCCGAGCTCGTCGCCGTAATACATGAAGGGCAGACCTTCGAGCGTCAGGGAGAGCATCTGCGCGAGCTTGATCTTGCGGGGGTCGTTCCCGAAGACGCCCGCCATGCGGTTGACGTCGGCGTCCGTCTGGAAGGGCGCGTTGATGTAGTTATCCCCCGTCGTTTCGCGGTAGAGCGCGTAGTCGGAGGCGAGCTTATCGCCCAAGGCGTTGTCCGTGGAGGGGCGGGCGAATTCGTCGCGGATGGCGTAGATGAGCCCGAAGTCGAAGTCGGACTTCATCGAACGCATGTATTCGGCGCGCTGCAC
Source organism: Candidatus Gallimonas gallistercoris (assembly GCA_019117085.1). GTDB lineage: Bacteria > Bacillota > Clostridia > Christensenellales > Borkfalkiaceae > Gallimonas > Gallimonas gallistercoris. The sequence goes on along the minus strand of DXAJ01000078.1, from coordinate 14,033 downwards.
GGGATCGCCCGTGAGCACTTCGCCCACGAGATAGACGTCGGGATCGATGCTTTTGCAGTAGTCGTAGAACCACGTCCAGAACTCGTAGTTGCGTTCCTCGACCGTCCTTTCGTCCGAAAGCGCGATCTCCGCCTCCGAATAGATGTGCGGCGCGGAGTCGAGACGGAAGCCCGCAACGCCCTTGTCCATCCAGAATTTGACGATGTTCTTGACCTCTTCGCGCGTCGCCTCGTTGTCGTAGTTGAGGTCGGGCATGTAGCCGCCGTACAGGCTGCATGCGATCTCGCTGTCGGGGATGTCCGCGTCGATGTCGTAAGGGATGCCGTCCTTCGTGTAACGGCTCCAGCTGTCGTAATTGAGCACGGTGGCGCGCAGGTTGACGTCGTCGGGGTCTTCCTTGTCGTAGAGGAAATGATAGTACTCGCGGTAAGGGCTCTCGGGATCGCCCAGCGCCTCCAAGAACCACGGGTGTTTGTTGGACGTGCAGTTGAGGACGAGGTCGAGGATGACGGAGATGCCGCGCTTATCGCACTCTTCGATGAGCCGCTCGAAGTCCTCCATCGTGCCGTATTCGGGGTCGATGGCGTAATAGTCTTCGATGTCGTACTTGTGGAAGGTGCTCGCGGGCATGACGGGCAGCAGCCACATCCCCGTGATGCCGAGGTCGTCGTCCGTCGTCGGGTCGCCGTCGTTGAGATAATCGAGCTTTTGGATGAGCCCGTTGATGTCGCCCACGCCGTCGCCGTCCGAATCGGCGAAAGAATAGATGAACATGGTATACCACGCGCCCTGATAGGGTTTATCCATATCGTACGTCGTGGAGCGGTCGATGCTGAGGGTGACCGTCTTTTCTTCGGGCGGGGGAACGGGGTCGTCCGGCTTGCAGCCCCCAAGCGCGAGCGCGCCAAAAAGCAGCGTCGCCGCCGCCATCGCCACGGAGAGGGAACGGAGCGTTTCAGGTCGTTTCATCGTCTGTATCCTCCGTCATTTGCGCTTCCTCATCTCTTTGCGCCACATCGCGACCGCCGTCCCGCCGCCGACGATGAGAAGGAGCACGGCGCCGATCGCAAACCACGCCCAGACGGGGAACCCGCCCTCTTCGGCTGGCGTCTCGTCCGACGGCGTATCGTCGGGGCCGTCTGCGGGATCATCGGGCCCCGAAGGGTCGACGGGACCGGTGCTGCCTTCCGCCACGGTGATGGTGAAGGTATCTTCGAAGCCTTGATATTTGACGGTGACCTGCTTTTCGCCCGCCGTGGAGGTATCGAAGCCCGTGAGCATGGCGCTCGTGATGGCGATCTCTTCCGTCGAGCCGTCCGAATAGGTGAGAGTGAGCACGCCGCCCGCGAAGTCTTCGCCCTCTTCGTAACGGGTCAAAAGCCCCGCTTTCACCTCGATGCCCGTGAGCGAGGGGCGCGCCGCGGGCGTTCCCGTCACTTCGAGAAAGACCTCCGAAAGGTCGGCGCGGTATTCGTAGTCTTCGGCGGGGTCGAAGAAGGTCTCTTCGGCGCTTTCGCTGCCCACGGTAAGCTCCATCGCCGTCGGGACCACCCACCATGTGAAGGAATACATGTCCTCCCCTTGGAATATGATGCCGTTGGGGATATACTGGCTCTGCGTGTTGGGGCCGTATTCGTAGACGGGGTAACAGTCGAAGTCGTTGAAATACTGTTCGAGGATGTCGAGATAGAGCACTTCGAGATTGGACGCCGCTTCCCGCACGGTGACGGTGCCGTCGGCGTTCTCGGTGAGCGTCGCGTCCACCCAGAGCTCCGCGTTCTTCCCCGCCATCACCTTTGCCTTCGCGTTGTAATCGTCGATGTCCTCGAAGTCGAATTTGAGGGTGATGTAGGTGGACGAGGTGACGGTGCGGCCCATCATGACGGAGATCTCCACGTCGTCGAGGGCGCAGAATTCGTGCAGTTTTTCGGCGAGCGCCTCGCCCTGCGTCATCATGAAGGACGTGTTGTTGCCCGCCGTGTAGTCGCGGCCGTCGAGGGGCTCCTGATCGCCCCACACGCGGACGGTGACCGTCTTGGTGCCCGAGAGGTCGTCGTAGATGACCATGCGCGAGGAGACGGTGGATTCCGAGCAGCCCGCGAGCGCAAACGCGAACACGAGCGCAAGGAGCGCCGCAAGAGCCGCAAGGATGCTTTTTCTTTTCATCTTTTCCTCCTTATCGGCCGAAAATATCCGGCTCGTCTCTATTTTGCGCTCTGTGCTCCGTATCGGCTATGGGGCAAATTGGCGAGGAATAGAAAAAAGTTGCGCTTTTTCGCATTCCCGAGAAGACGGCAAGCCGAGGAAAAACAAAAAAAGACCCGTAAGAACACGGGTCTTTTCATCTTTGGAACTCAGACGAGCTCGATGACTGCCTTTTCGGAAGCGTCGCCGCGGCGCTGGCCGAGGAGATAGATCCTCGTGTAGCCGCCGCCCTGGCCGAGCTCTTCCTTGCGCTGTGCGTACTTGGGAGCGATCTCGTTGAAGAGCTTCTCCACAAGGGGATGCTGCACCTGCGCGGTGCGCTCCTTGTACGCCTTCTTGCTCTCGCCGAACGCCTTGATCTCCTGAAGATCGTACGTCTTCGCGATGATCTGGCGGCGTGCCGCAAGCTTCTTGGGGCCGTCTTTGACGGAAGTCGTCTTGACTTCCTTGCCCTTCTTATCCTTGGCGACGACTTCGTATTCGACGACGTCGTCGTAGGTGTTCACCGCCTTGGTGATGAGTTTTTCAACATAGGAGCGCAGCTCCTTCGCACGAGCCTGCGTCGTCTCGATCCTGCCGTACCACAGGAGCTGGGACGCCTGCCCTCTCAACAAAGCCATTCTCTGCTTTGTCGTCTTGCCCAATTTACCCGGCATTTTTTAATCCTCCTTTTTTTCCAGCGAAAGACCGTAGGATTCGAGCTTTGCAATGACTTCGTCGAGCGACTTCTTGCCAAGATTGCGCACCTTGAGCATTTCGTCTTCGGACTTGCTGATAAGGTCTTCCACCGTGTGAATGTTTGCTCTCTTCAGACAGTTGTAGGAACGGACAGAGAAATCCATATCCTCGATCTTCATGGAGAGGATCTGCTGCTGCTTGTCGTCGTCCGTCTTGACGAGGATATCCATATCCTTGATCGTATCGGACAGGTTGACGAACAGGTTGATGTGATCCTGCATGATCTTTGCCGCGAGGGAGACGATCTCTCTTCCGGAGAAGGTGCCGTCCGTCCACACCTCGATGGTCAGCCGATCGTAATCGATGTTCTGCCCCACGCGCGCGGGTTCTACGTTGTAGTTGACCTTCTGCACGGGCGTATAGATAGAATCGATGGGGATGTAATCGATGATGGGCTGCTTGTTCTCTTTGGCGGGCTTGTAGCCTCTGCCTCTGCCGATGGTGATCTCCATGTCGATCTTTCCGCCATCGTCCACCGTGCAGATGTACTGGTCGGAATTGACGATCTCCACTTCGGCGTCCTGCGCGATATCGGCTGCCGTGATCACCGCGGGGCCTTCCTTGCAAAGACGCAGCGTCTTCGTATAGTCCTTATCGGTGATCTTGGTCTTGATGGCGAGGAGCTTTAAGTTGAGGATGATCTCGGTCACGTCCTCCTTCACTCCGGGGATGGCGGAAAATTCGTGCTTGACGCTCCCGTCCATGAACTTGATCCCCTGTGCGGCGGCGCCGGGCAATGCCGAAAGAAGGATCCTTCTCAGGCAGTTGCCGATGGTAAGACCGAAGCCCTTCTCGAGCGGCTCGACGACGATCTTTGCATACGATCTTTCCTCGTTTTCCGTCACGTCGATCTTGGGCATATCCATTTCGATCATATCGTGATCCTCCTTTTATTGATTACTTGGAGTACAGCTCGACAATCATATGCTCTGCGATCTGGCTGTCGACGTCCTCACGGGTAGGAAGGGCAAGCACTTTGCCTTCCAGCTTCTCGGGGTCGAATTCCAGCCACTTGGGCATATTCGCAACCTTCATCGTCTTGATCTGTTCGAAAAATTTGTTGTTCCTGCTGTTTTCCTTGACGGCGATGACGTCGCCTGCCTTCACGCTGTAAGAAGGGATGTTGACCGTCTTGCCGTTCACGGTAAAGTGGGCGTGGTTGACGAGCTGGCGGGCCTGCGTCCTCGATGCGCCGACGCCCATACGGAAGACGACGTTGTCGAGACGGCGCTCGAGCAGGGAGAGCATGTTCTCACCAGTGATGCCCTTCATGCGGTCCGCAACTTCGTAGTAGTGGCGGAACTGGCCTTCCTGCACGCCGTAGATGCGCTTCGTCTTCTGCTTCTCACGAAGCTGAAGCCCGTACTCGGAGACCTTCTTTCTGCCCGCGCCGTGCTGGCCGGGAGCCGTGGGGCGCTTGTTGAAGGGGCACTTGTCCATATAGCACTTTTCGCCTTTGAGGAAGAGCTTCGCGCCCTCCCTTCTGCAAAGCTTGCATTTTGCGTCTCTGTAAACTGCCATGTTCTACTCTCCTTAAACTCTTCTGCGCTTGGGGGGTCTGCACCCGTTGTGCGCGATGGGCGAAACGTCGGAAATGAGCGTGACGTCGAGCTCGCAGTTGGCAAGCGCGCGGATCGCGGACTCTCTGCCCGCGCCGGGGCCCTTGACATACACTTCGACGGAACGAAGACCGTGCTCTTTTGCGGCCTTTGCAGCCGTTTCCGCTGCCATCTGTGCAGCAAACGGCGTGCCCTTCCTCGAACCACGGAACCCGAGCGAGCCTGCGCTCGACCAGGAGATCGCGTTGCCGCTCATATCGGTGATGGTGACGAGCGTGTTGTTGAACGTGGACTGGATGTGGACCTGTCCTTTATCTACCTTTTTCAGTTCTCTGCGCTTGCGCGAGACGACTGTCTTTCTCTTATCTGCCATAGCTCACTCCTTACTTCTTCTTGTTCGCAACGGTGCGGCGGGGACCCTTTCTCGTCCTCGCGTTGCGCTTGGTGCTCTGCCCGCGGACGGGAAGACCCTTTCTGTGGCGCACGCCGCGATAGCAGCCGATCTCCATGAGACGCTTGATGTTCAGGCTGACCTGGCTGCGGAGCTCGCCCTCCACGACATAGTGGTGGTCGATATATTCTCTTAACTTGGAAACGTCGTTCTCATCGAGGTCCTTGACTCTCGTGTCGGGGTTGATGCCCGTCGCTTCGAGGATCTTCTTGGACGTGGTGAGCCCGATCCCGTAAATGTAGGTGAGTCCGATCTCCACGCGCTTTTCGTTGGGAAGATCGACACCGGCAATACGTGCCATTGATGAAACCTCCGGTTTTTTTTGGTTGGTATTATTTTTCTATCGAAACGGATCCCGCAGCGGACAGTGGAAAATATCGCGCCGCATGGCTCCCTTGTTTTCAAAGCAAGATGCCCTTTTTGACGTTTAAGCGCAAAGCAAGCCGACTTTCCGCACTTTGGGGTGCGGAAACTCAGCTTCATCTGCGATTTGTCACATACAGGGCATTATAGCATGGAATGCGCCCCGTTGTCAAGCGATTTTCATCGCCTTCCGAGGGCGAATTTTAGCCCTGTCTCTGCTTATGGCTCTTGTTCTTGGAACAGATGACCATGACTTTGCCGTTTCTCTTGATGACCTTGCACTTATCGCACATAGGCTTCACGGAAGGTCTGACTTTCATAACTGATTCCTCCTCGTCCCCTGCCGCGTCCGGGCGCGGGGCGTAAATTTTTTCGCTGCTCGGTCAGGACTTGCTCCGCCAGGTGATCCGCCCCTTGGTAAGATCGTAGGGGCTCATCTCGAGCTTGACCGAATCGCCCTCGATGATGCGGATGTAGTTCATTCTCAGCTTTCCGGAGATGTATGCGGTGATCACATGACCGTTGGAAAGCCTTACCTTAAACGTTGCGTTGGGCAGCGCCTCGATGACTTTGCCTTCCGCTTCGATAACGTCGTCCTTGGACATAAACTCCTCCGATTGATATTGGTACGCTCAGAGCGTCAAGATCTCCGTGCCGTCCTCGCGGATGACCACGGTGTTTTCGTAATGCGCGGCGGGCTTCTTATCCGCCATGACTGCCGTCCAGCCGTCGTCGAGGACGTTCACGCGCCAGTCCCCCATCGCGATCATCGGTTCGATGCAGATGACCGTGCCCGCTTTGAGGCGCATCCCCGTCCCCCTTCTTCCGAAGTTGTAGACGGAGGGGTCTTCGTGCATCTCCCGTCCGATGCCGTGCCCCGTGTAGGAGCGGATGACGGAAAAGCCGTTGCTTTCGGCGTGCGTCTGCACCCGGTAGCCGATGTCGAAGAGGGGCGTGCCCGCCCTGAGCCCTTCGAGCGCCTTGAAAAAGCATTCTTCCGTCACGCGGATGAGCTTTTTCTTTTCGGGGGAGATCTCCCCCACCGCGAAGGTGCGGGCGCCGTCGCCGTGGAAGCCGTTCTTGTAGGCGCAGAGGTCCACGCTGACGATGTCGCCCTCTTCGAGGACCCGATCGTCCGGGATGCCGTGCACCACGACTTCGTTGACGGAGACGCAGGCGCTGGCGGGGAAGCCGCCGTAGCCGAGACAGCTCGGCTCGGCGCCGCTCGCTTTGATGAAATCGTAGACGAGCTGATCCACTTCGCCCGTCGTCATGCCGGGCTTGATGCGCTCGCCCACGAAGGAGAGACAGTCCCTGACGATGGCGCACGGGGCGCGCATCAGGTCGATCTCTTCCTCGCTCTTGACGTGTACCATATCAGCCGTTCAGCTTGTCGAGCACGGCCTTGACCTGCTCGAACAGCACTTCGGCGGGCGCCTCGGTGCCCGTGACGTTGAGGATGATGCCCTTCTTCGTGTAGTAGTCGATGAGGGGCGCCGTCTGCTCGTTGTAGACGTTGAGGCGGCTCTCGACGGTCTCGGGGTTGTCGTCCTTGCGCTGATAGAGCTCGCCGCCGCAGCGTGCGCACGTCGTCGCGCCGTTCAGGGTGGAGACGTGATAGCTCTCGCCGCACTTCGAGCACACTCTTCTGCCGCAGAGGCGGTCCATGAGCAGCTTGAAGTCGATGTTGATGTTGACGACGCCGTCGATCCCCGCGAACTTATCGAGCTCCTCCGCCTGATAGAGGTTGCGGGGGAAGCCGTCGAGGAGATAGCCCTTCGCGTTCTTGACGTCGTCCCAGGTGAGACGGTCTTTGACGATCGCGACGGTCACTTCGTCGGGGACGAGCTCGCCCTTGTCGATATACGACTTCGCGAGCTTGCCGATCTCGGTGCCGTTCTTGATGTTTGCGCGGAAGATGTCGCCCGTCGAGATATGCACGAGGCCGTAACGCTCTGCGATCTTGGTCGCCTGCGTGCCCTTGCCTGCGCCGGGAGCGCCCAAAAGGATAAGATTCATACCGTTGCCTCCGTGTAACTTATTTTAAGAATCCCTTGTAGTTCTTCATCATGATCTGCGACTGGAGCTGCTTATCGAACTCGAGCGCCACGCTCACCACGATGAGGATACCCGTCGTAGAGAAGACGTTGATAAGGTCGACCGTGACGAAGCTGAAAATGAGGGAAGGGATGAACGCGATGAGCGTCAGATAAATGGCGCCGAACAGCGTGATGCGGTTGTTGATCTTACGCAGGTACTGCGCCGTGGGCTTGCCGGGACGGATGCCCTGGATGAAGCCGCCGTTCTGCTGGATGGTGCGGCTGACGTCTTCGGGGTTGAACTGGATCTGCGCGTAGAAGAATGCGAACGCGAAGATGAGCACGGTGAGCACGAGGACATAGATCCAAGTACCCGAGCCGAACACCTGGTTCCACCAGTTGAGCGCATCCGACCATGCGGGGACGACGCTCATGATCATCGAGGGGAAGGAGATGATCGCGAACGCGAAGATGAGGGGCATGACGCCGCTCCCCGAGATCTTCATGGGGATGACGGACGACTGGCCGCCGTACATCTTGGTGCCGCGCACCTGCTTTGCATACTGCACGTGGATCTTGCGCTCCGCAAGGTCGACAAAGACGATGCAGAAGAACACGACGATCGCGAGCACGAGGAAGCCGATGACTTCGAAGAGGGGCGCGATGTTGTTCGCGTTGATACCGACGAGCTTTTTAAGGATGGAATCGCCCGCCGTGGAGATGATACCCACAAAGATGATGAGCGAAATGCCGTTTCCCACGCCGTACTCGGTGATGCGCTCGCCCAGCCACATGACGAGCATGGCGCCCGCCGTGTAGATGACCGTCATGTAGACGATCGCGAGCCACTGCAGATCGAAGAAGAGATCCCAGCGGATGTCTTCGGAGCTTGCCATATCCTGGAAGCCGCCCGCGAAGTTGACGATGATGCCGATCGCCTGGATGACGGCGAGCACGATCGTGATGATACGGGTGATGTTGGTGATCTTCTTCCTGCCCTCTTCGCCCTGCTTGGAGAGGCGTTCGAGCGCGGGGATACCGACGGTGAGCAGCTGCACGATAATGGACGCGTTGATGTACGGTCCGATACCGAGCGCGAACAGCGTGCCGTTTGCGAGCGCGCCGCCCGTGACGCCGCTCATGAGCCCGAGGAAGTCGTTCGAAGTGACGGCGTTTTCCAAAAGCCCGCGTGCAAGCCCCGGAACGGGGATATAGCACCCGATGCGGAATACGACAAGAAGAAGCAGGGTTAAAAGGATCTTCTTGCGGATGTCCTTATTGGCGAAGGCGTTTTTTAATGTTTCAATCATGTTTTACTCCTGTTGTTTGCCTGAGGACAAGCGAAAAGCGACGGAAGACGCCCCCTTAAAACAAGGGCGCCTCACGATCATTCGATCACTTCCGCCGTGCCGCCTGCCTGCTCGATAGCAGCCTTTGCAGACGCGGAGAATTTTGCAGCCTTGACCGTAAGGGCGGTTTTGAGCTCGCCGTTGCCGAGCACTTTGAGCCCGGAATCGTTCTTGACTGCCTTTGCAAGGCCGTTCTCCATGACGAAACCGTAGTCGACCACGGTCCCTGCGGGAAGATCGGCGAGCGCGGAAAGATTGACGATGACGTACTCCTTGCGGAACGCGTTGTTGAACCCGCGCTTGGGCACCCTTCTTGCAAGGGGCATCTGACCGCCTTCGAAGCCCGGCCTGACGCCGCCGCCCGAACGCGCCCACTGACCCTTGTGGCCCTTGCCGCTCGTCTTGCCCAAGCCGGAGCCGATGCCGCGGCCAAGGCGCTTTGCGGAAGTTCTCGCTCCCTCGGCGGGAGAAATAGTATCGATTCTCATTGCTGTCTCCTTATACGTTCTCGACCTTGACGAGGTGCTCCACCTTCTTCAGCTTGCCGCGAAGGGCGGGCGTGTCTTCGAACGTGCGTTCGGAACGGATCTTCTTGAGCCCGAGCGACGCCACCGTCGCCTTGACGGACTCGACCTCGCCGATGGTGCTCTTGACAAGTGTAACTTTAACCATTTCCGTCCTCCTTAGCCGACGACCTCTTCCACGGTCTTACCGCGGAGCGCGGCGATCTCTTCCGCCGTCTTGAGCTCCGCAAGGCCCGCGACGACTGCCTTGATGCAGTTGACGGGGTTCTGCGTACCGTGGGACTTCGTCCTGATGTTCTTGATGCCCGCAGCTTCCATGACCGCACGCACGGGGCCGCCCGCGATGACGCCGGTACCGTTTTCGGCGGGCATCATGAGGACTGCGCCCTTACCGAACTTGCCGAGCACTTCGTGAGGGATGGTCGTATCGACGATGGGCACTCTGATGAGGTTCTTCTTGGCTGCCTGGGTGGCCTTTTCGATGGCTTCGGGAACTTCCTTCGCCTTGCCCTGGCCGTAGCCCACTTTGCCGTTGCCGTCGCCGACGACGACGAGCGCTGCAAAGCGCATGTTGCGGCCGCCCTTGACCGTCTTGCTGACGCGGTTGATGCCGATCAGCTTCTTGATGAAACCGTCGTCCTGATCCTGTTTTCTCTGAGGTCTGTTTTCTCTTGCCATGATGTTCTCCTCTTAGAATTCAAGCCCGGCTTCGCGAGCGCCGTCTGCAACTGCCTTGACGCGGCCCGTGTAAAGGTAACCGCCGCGGTCGAACACGACCGTTTCGATGCCCTTTTCCTTGGCGCGCTCACCGGCAGCCTTACCGACGATCTTGGCGGCTTCCGTCTTGGTCTTGCCGGCGATCTCTTCGCGGATGCTCTTTTCGAGCGTGGAGGCGGACGCGAGCGTCACCCCCTTCACGTCGTCGATCACCTGGACATAGATGTGATTGAGACTTCTGTAAACATTCAGACGGGGCGTTTCCGCCGTGCCCGAAACGTGCTTGCGGACGCGGGCGTGGCGGCGCTGTCTGACCGAATTTTTATCGATTTTCGTTATCATGATACGCTCCTTTACTTCTTGCCCTTGCCGCTCGTCTTGCCTTCCTTATGCTCGACGTGCTCGCCCTTGTAGCGGATGCCGTAGCCGTGATAAGGCTCGGGAACGCGGATGGCGCGAAGGTCTGCCGCGACCTGGCCGACGAGCACCTTGTCGATGCCCGAAACGACGATATCCGTCTGCGTGGGGCACTCGATCTTGATGCCTTCGGGCTGCGCGACTTCGACGGGATGGGAAAAGCCCACGTTGAGGACGAGCTTGTTGCCCTGCATCGCCGCTCTCCAGCCGACGCCCTTGACTTCGAGGGCCTTGCTGTAACCTTCGGAGACGCCCTTGACCATACCTGCGACGAGCGCGCGGTAAAGGCCGTGCAGAGCGCCCGTCTCCTTCTCCTCGTTCTGAGCGACGAGGGTGAGGTGGCCGTTCTCCGTCTTGAATTCGATGGCGCCCTTCATCTCGCGGGTCAGCGTCCCCTTGGGGCCCTTGACCGTGATGAGGGAGTTTTCACACTTGACGTCCACGCCCTGGGGGAGCGCGATGCTCATCTTACCGATTCTCGACATAGCTCCCTCCTTAATAGACGTAGCAGAGCACTTCGCCGCCCACGTTCTTGAGCTTTGCCTGCTTATCCGTCATGATGCCCTGGTTGGTGGAGACGATCGCGATGCCGAAGCCGCCCAACACCTTGGGCATCTCCTTGGCGCCGCTGTACGTCCTCAGACCGGGTTTGGAGACACGCTTGAGGCCGTTGATGACCGAGCGGTTGTCGTCCGTGTATTTGAGCGTGAGAACGAGCTTGCCGTTGAAGCCGTCCTCGACGAGCTCGACGCCTTTAAGATAACCCTCTTCGAGCATGATCTGCGCGATGGCAGACTTCATCTTGGAGGAGGGCACCTCCACCGTTTCCTTGTGCACGGTGAGGCCGTTTCTGATTCTTGTGAGCATATCTGCGATAGGATCTGTCATCTCTTGCCTCCTTACCAGCTCGACTTCTTCACGCCGGGGATCTGGCCCTTGTATGCGAGGTTCCTGAAGCAGATACGGCAGATCCCGTACTTTCTCAGGACGGCGTGCGGTCTTCCGCAGATCGTGCAACGGGTGTAGGCACGCGTGGAAAACTTGGGCGTCTTTTGCTGCTTATTGATCATTGACTTCTTTGCCATGTCGTATCTCCTTACTTCTTGAAGGGCATCCCGAGTGCCGTCAAAAGTTCTCTCGCTTCCTCGTCGGACTTTGCCGTCGTGACGATGCAGACGTCCATGCCGCGGATCTTCTCGACCTGATCGTAGGTGATCTCGGGGAAGATGAGCTGTTCTTTGAGGCCGAGGGCGTAGTTGCCTCTGCCGTCGAACGCCTTCTGCGAAACGCCGCGGAAGTCGCGCACACGGGGAAGGGCGATGGAGACGAGCTTGTCGTAGAAGTCATACATGCGCTTGCCGCGCAGCGTGACTTTGAGGCCGACGTTCATGCCCTCTCTCACCTTGAAGTTTGCGACAGACTTGGTCGCCTTGCAGTAGATGGGCTTCTGACCCGTGATGAGCTTGAGCTCACCTTCGGTGATCTGCATGGACTTCTGGTTGTCCTTGATGTCGCCGAGGCCGGTGTTGATGACGATCTTTTCGATGCGGGGCACCTGCATGACCGACTTGTAGCCGAACTTCTTCATGAGGTAGGGCACGACTTCTTTGTCGTACTGCACCTTCACGCGGCTGGGAGCCGATGCGACCTTTTCCTCCGCCACTGCGGAGCTTTCCTTCTTTGCCATATTTACTCCTTACCCGCCGGCCTTATTCTTCGCCCGTGACAGCGGACGTGCTCTCGGCGGTCTCTTCGACTTCGGCAGTCTTGGCGCTGCGCTTTCTCACCCTCTTCTTGGGAGCTTCTTCCGAGGTGCCGGCTTCCGCCTTTGCCTTCTTGGAATAAGCCTTGTCGAGGACGGCGCCGCACTTCTTGCAGACGCGCACCTTCTTGCCGTCGATGACTGCGTGAGCGACTCTCGTCGCCTTGCCGCACTTGTCGCACACGACTTCGACGTTGGAAACGTCGATGGGAGCTTCCTCGGTGACGATCTTGCTCGTCTCGTTGGCTCTTCTCGCCTTCTCGTGCTTGTGGACGATGTTGACGCCCTCGACAATGACGGTGTTGTGCTTGGGAGAAGTCACGAGGACCTTCCCTTCCTTGCCCTTATATTTGCCCGTGATGACGCGTACGGTATCGTTGATCTTGACGTTCATTCCATTGCCTCCTTACAGTACCTCGGGAGCGAGGGAGATGATCCTCATGTAGTCCTTCTCTCTCAGCTCTCTTGCAATGGGCCCGAAGATACGCGTGCCCTTGGGCTGCTTCTGGCTGTCGATGATGACGGCAGCGTTGTCGTCGAAGCGGATGTAGGTGCCGTCCTGACGGCGGATGCCCTTCGCGCTCCTGACGATGACCGCCTTCACGACGTCGCCCTTCTTGACGGCGCCGCCGGGGGTCGCAGTTTTGACGGACGCCACGATGACGTCACCGATATTGCCGCTTCTGCGGAAGGAGCCGCCCAGAACGCGGATGCACATCAGCTCCTTTGCGCCCGAGTTGTCCGCCGCTTTCAGCCTGGTCTGAGGTTGTATCATAGTTTGTTCTCCTTCTCCTTACTTCGCCTTCTCGACGATCTCGGCAACTCTCCAGTTCTTGTCTTTGCTGAGCTTCCTCGTCTCGACGATGCGGACCTTGTCGCCGATGCCGCACTCGTTCTCTTCGTCGTGCGCCTTGAAACGGCGGGTCTTGGTGATCGTCTTCTTGTAGACGGGGTGGATGCTCTTGTCCGTCACGGCGACGACGACCGTCTTATCCATCTTGTCGGACACAACGATGCCGACTCTTTCTTTTCTAAGATTTCTTTCCATCTTCGTCACCTCATGCCTTTGCCTTTAACTCACGCGCACGGATCTCGGTGTTGACGCGCGCGATGTTCCGCTTGCACGTTCTGATCGAGACGGGGTTTTCGAGCTGCCCCGATGCGTGACGGAAACGGAGGTTGAAAAGCTCGCTCTTGAGCTCTTTCAGCTTTTCAGCGAGCTCGACGTCGGTCATGTTATGGAATTCGTTCCATTTCATCAGACTTCACCGCCTTCTGCAGTATTTTCGAGGTCCGCTTTCTTTACGAACTTGCACTTGACGGGGAGCTTGTGGCCTGCAAGGCGCATTGCCTCGCGTGCGATATCCTCGCTCACGCCCGCCATTTCGAACATCACGGTGCCGGGCTTGACGACCGCGATCCAGTATTCCACCGCGCCCTTACCGGAACCCATACGGGCTTCCGCAGGGTGACGCGTGATGGGCTTGTGGGGGAAGATGTCGATCCAGACTTTGCCGCCGCGCTTGATGAATCTCGTCATTGCGATACGGGCTGCCTCGATCTGGTTGGACTTGATCCAGCCGCTCTCTTCCGCGACGAGACCGTACTCGCCGTAAGCCACTTTATTGCCCTTGTGAGCGGCGCCCTTCATCGTGGGGCGGTGCTGCTTTCTTCTCTTGACTCTCTTCGGGATTAACATTACTTGCCTCCTTCCGCTCTCTTCGCGCCTTTGAGCACTTCGCCCTTGTAGATCCAGCACTTGACGCCGATCATGCCGAAGGTGGTGTGCGCTTCCGCGAAGCCGTAATCGATGTCGGCACGCAGCGTCTGAAGCGGGATGCTGCCCTCGTGATAGTGCTCGGTGCCCGCGATCTCGCGCCCGTCGAGACGGCCGCTGACCTGCATCTTG
>DXAJ01000008.1 GCA_019117085.1 Candidatus Gallimonas gallistercoris | reverse complement strand
GGGGAGAGTATAGAGGATGGTATCTCCCTGCTGCTCGCAAGTCCCCCAAAGGTACTCGTCAAAGAGCGGCTTCAAAGAGGCCATCACGTCCTCCGCCGTCACTTCCGCGCCTGCATCCCATGCGATCTTGTCTGTCATTTTCTGTTCCTCCTTAAAAAAAAGGGCGTGCTCCAACGGAGACACGCCCTGCATTTGTATCTCCGATTGTTGCGACACAAACCCCGGATTATCTTTCAAATACAGGAAAGAGATACAGTGATGCCCTCAGGACACTGTATTTGAAAGAAATCTTTATGAAGTTTGTGCCGCACTTCAAAGTATAGCACAAGTTGAAACAATGTGCAAGGGAAAAGAGAGAATTTCTCTCCGAGACCAAAATAAAGGGCGCGCTCCAACGGAGACACGCCCTGCATTTGTATCTCCAGCTGCTGCGATGCTAACTGGACCCCAATGAGGAATAGAGATACGAAATGCCGATCCGTACCTCATTGGAGTCAACTATTCAGTTAGCATCGCACGCTCAGTATAGCACATGTTGAAAGAAAGCGCAAGGGTTTCCCGTAAAAAAAGAAAATGCGGCTCACATAAAAACGCTTGCCAAAAACGGCGATTTGCGCTATACTGAACGTACTGTGATAGGCGGGGAGTTAGCGGTGCCCTGTATCTGCAATCCGCTATAGCAGAGCCGAATGCTTTTCTCGGTGCAGTACATGGAAGGCTGCGCGGAGTAAGGAATGTCGATCGCAAGGTCTTATGCAACGCATCTCTGCGAACCGTGTCAGGGTAGGGATACAGCAGCACTAAACAGCTCGGTGCGTGTGCCATGAGGTAGCTTTGCGCTAGTTACCTGCTTCGTTTCCGCTTCGGTGTGCTGCAACAAAAAAAGCTTCACAGTTTTTTCTTTTGGTCCTATTTTTTGCGCGGCGGGGCGCTCCTAAAAGAGCGCCCCGCCGCGCTTTGCTTCATCATGACATAAAATAAAAAATAATCGCAAAGAACGCTTGAAGGCTTTGCCGAAACATGATAGAATGAGGCAAATTTTCGGGCGAGCAAATGCTTTCTTGGCAACGCCACGGTGTGGCGTTGACCATTTGCGAGCTTGGAAACGGCGCATTGTGCGCGCCGTTTCAGGGCTCCCGCGTAGATGCGAAGCAGATGCGTGGGAAGAGGCGCAGCGCGGGCACTACCGCGCGAGACGCTGTCACGGCGTTCGGCTGAAAGCCGACACCGCGACTGAGGGAGTAAATTCCTTTTTTCCCCCTGAAAAATTCCAAGAGGTTCCTTATGGACATCTTCCGTTTCGGCTGGAAGTACTGGAAAAAGTATCTTCCGCTCGACATCCTCGTCAAAGTCTTTTCCCTTGTCGCTATTCTGTGCGATCTGCTGCTGCCCCTGCTGTCTGCGGGCATCATCGACTATGTGATCGCCTACGACCCTTCCTCGCCCGTCGACGAGGGCATCATCGGGTTTCTCTTCGACGGCCGTCTCGGCGCGCCCGCTTCGGGGGAGCTCTTTTTGCACCTCGTCCTCATTTTTGCGGGCGTCTTTCTCGTCCGCATCGTGCTCCTGTATGCGAAGAACGTCACCTTCCAGTGGTGCGGCGTCGCCATGGAGTGCACCCTTCGCGCCGAAACGTACGCCAAGCTTTTGGAGCTCGACGGCGAAACGCTCTCCCGCTACAACGTGGGCGAGCTCCTCACCACGATGAACCGCGATACCATCTCCTTCAAGGAGCTGTATTCGCGCATGATCTTGAATATCTTCGATTCGGTCATCGTCATCGTGCTCTCCGTGGTCACGCTCACCATGCTCGATTGGCGGCTTTTATTCCTCCCCGTCGCCGTCGCGCCCTTCTTCACGGTCGCGCTCGTGCGCTATTTAAAGCAGGCGAAAGTGCTCTTCAAGGAGATCCGCGAGAGCTATTCCGCAATCAATCTCACCGTGCAGGAGAACATCGACGCCGTGCGCATCGTGCGCTCCTTTGCGGGCGAGGAAACGGAGATGCACAAGTTCGACCGCGACAACGAGCGCGTCTATGCGCTCAACAAAAAGGAAGCCAAGCTCTCCGCCAAGTACAACAGCATCTTCACGCTCTGCCAGCAGGTGGGGTATGTGGGCACCGTCTGCGTGGCGTTCGCGCTCGTGTTGAGCGGCAGCATCGCCCTCGGCGCGCTCACGGCGGCGACGACGTACGTCACCAAGATCATCTCGCACATCATGCAGATCAGCCGCTCCTTCTACATGATGCAGAATCAGCTCGTCTCGGGCGCGCGCCTCAAAAAGTTCCTCACCGAAGAGGGCGCCATCCACGACAGCCGCGCCCTCCGCACTGCGCCGCAAAAGCCGCACTTCCGCTTTGAGGACGTCTCTTTGACCCTCGGCGAAAAACCCGTCTTAAAGCACATCACGCTCGATCTTCCCTACGGCAAGAAGCTGGGCGTCATGGGGGGCACGGGCAGCGGCAAATCGGTGCTTTTGAAGAGTCTGAGCCGCATCTACGACGTGACGGCGGGGGATATCACCCTCGACGGCACCGACATCCGCGACTATTCTCTGGAAGCGCTCCGTTCGGAGTTCGCCTACGTCTTCCAGGACGTCTTTCTCTTCTCCAACACGGTGGACGCCAACATCGCCTTCGCCCATCCCGACGTCCCCGAAGAGGAAGTCGTGCGCGCCACGCAGATCGCGCAGGCAGACCAGTTCATCGGCAAGCTCG
This sequence comes from Candidatus Gallimonas gallistercoris, assembly GCA_019117085.1. Taxonomy (GTDB): domain Bacteria; phylum Bacillota; class Clostridia; order Christensenellales; family Borkfalkiaceae; genus Gallimonas; species Gallimonas gallistercoris. The sequence continues at coordinate 4,144 of DXAJ01000008.1, read as the reverse complement.
AAGCGGGCTACGAGACGGTGGTGGGCGAGCGCGGCGTGGGGCTTTCGGGCGGGCAGAAGCAGCGCCTCTCCATCGCGCGGGCGCTCATCAAGGGCGCGCCCGTCCTCGTCCTCGACGACGCATCTTCCGCGCTCGATATGGCGACGGAGCGCCGCGTGCTCGCTTCCATCAAGGAGCACTGCCCCGAAAGCACGCTCGTCATCGCCGCGCACCGCGTCTCCTCCGTCCTCGACTGCGATGAGATCATTTATCTCCGCGACGGCGAGATCATCGAGCGGGGCACGGCGGAAGAGCTCATCGCAAAGAACGGCGCGTTCGCGGCGGTCTATCACTTGCAGACGAGCGACGGACAGATAGACGATTCTTCTTACGGGAGGGCGGAACTGTGAAGCGCAATACCTATTTCATGGATGAAGAGGTCAAGACGGATAAAGTCGACGTCAAGTACCTCGGCCGCATCTTAAAGCGCATCGCGCCCTACAAAAAGCTGTTTTTGACGGCGCTCTTCCTTCTCATCTTTTCCTCGGTACTCTCCCTTCTCCCGCCCGCCATCATCCGCGCGGTCATCAACGAGGTCATCCCGATGGAAGAAGACCGCCTCCGCACCTTCGTTCTCTATATGGCGGGGCTTGCCGCCATCGGGCTTTTGACGGCGCTCCTTCCCTATTTCTACCGCTCCATCATGGGCACGGTGGGGCACGGCATCATCACCGATCTTCGCCGCGAGATCTTCTCGCACTTGCAGGAGCTCCCCTTCGAGTACTACGACACCCGCCCCGCGGGCAAGATCTCCATCCGCGTCACGGAATACATCAACGAGCTCGCCGATTTCTTCACGTCCTATCTCCTCGATGCCATCGTCAGCGTTTTGAAGATCATCGTCGGCACCGTGCTCATGCTCTGCATCAGCCCGCTTTTGACGGCGGTCGTCTACGCGGCGCTCATCCCGCTCACCGTGTGCGTCCTGCTCGTCAAATCGGCGGTGAGGAAGCTCTTCCGCACCCACCGCGCCAAGAACAGCAACCGCAACGCCTTCATCGTCGAGTCCATCATGGGCGAGAAGGTCATCAAGAACTACAACCGCTCCGACTACAACCAGAAGGTCTACTACGATTTGCAGGAAGACAGCTTCAAGACGTGGATGAAGATCGTGCGCCGCAACGAGCTCAACGCGCCCGTCTCGGAATTTTTCTGGAACGCGGGCACGCTCGCCCTTTACGCCGTCGCCTTCGCCCTTTTGTCGGGGGGCGATACCGCCATCGCAGGCACCGTCATCGCCTTCCTCCTCTACATGGGGCTGTGCTCGGAGCCGCTTTTGCAGATCACCGCCATTTTGCAGCAGCTCGCGCAGGTCTCGGCGAATTTGGAGCGTATCTACGAGACCATCGACACCCCCGTCTCCATCGCCGATAAAGTGGACGCCGCCGTCCTGCACGACATCGAAGGAAAGGTAGACTTCAACGACGTCACCTTCGGGTATGAAGCGGGCATCCCCGTCCTCGAACACTTCGATCTCCACGTCCGTGCGGGCGAAAAGATCGCCCTTGTCGGTCCCACGGGCGCGGGTAAGACGACGGTCATCAACCTTCTCACCCGCTTTTACGACGTGGGGGAGGGGAGCGTCACCGTCGACGGGCACAACGTCAAAGACGTCACGCTGCATTCCCTGCGCAAGGAGATCGGCGTCCTCATGCAGGAGCCCTTCCTCTTCCGCGGCAGCATTTTAGATAACATCCGCTACGGCACCCCCGAAGCGACGGACGAGGAGTGCATCGAGGCCGCCAAGCGCATCTATGCCGACCGCGTCGCCGCCCGCTTCCCCGAAGGCTTCTCCTCGCAGCTCGGCGAGCGCGGCGAAGGGCTCTCGGCGGGGGAAAAGCAGCTCATCTCCTTCGCGCGCATCGTCCTCAAAAATCCCCGCATCATCATTCTGGACGAAGCGACGAGCGCCATCGACTCGGAGACGGAGCTTCTCATTCAGGGCGCGCTCGATACCATCCTCGCGGGCAAGACGGCGTTCATCGTCGCCCACCGCCTCTCCACCATCCGCAAGGCAGACCGCATCCTCTACATCTCCGATAAAGGCATCGCCGAAGAGGGCTCGCACGAAGAGCTCATGGCGCGCCGCGGCCGCTACTACGCCCTCAATATGCGCAAATGATTTGACTTTGCGCGCAAAAGGGAGTAAAATGGGCGGGAAAAACGATAAGGAAGCAAAGATCTATGGCAGAATGTACGCACGACTGCCCTTCTTGCAGCAGCAACTGTTCCTCGCGCGATAAGCAGTCCTTCATCAAGCCCCTCCACCCCGACGCAAAGGTAAAGCGCGTCGTCGCCGTCGCGAGCGGCAAGGGCGGCGTGGGCAAATCGCTCGTCACGGCGCTTTTGGCTGCGCACGCGAACAAGCTCGGCATGCGCACGGCGGTGCTCGATGCCGACATCACGGGTCCTTCCATCCCCAAAATGTTCGGCGTGCACGAAAGGGCGCACGGCACGGAAGGGGAGATCTATCCCCTCGTCTCCAAGAGCGGCATCCAGATGATGTCGATGAATTCGCTTTTGGAGCATGAAGACGACCCCGTCATCTGGCGCGGCACCCTCATCGCGGGCGCGGCGCAGCAGTTCTGGACGGACGTCGTGTGGGACGATGTGGACATCATGTTCATCGATATGCCCCCGGGCACGGGCGACGTGCCGCTCACCGTCTTCCAGAGCATTCCGTTAAGCGGCGTCGTCATCGTCACCACCCCGCAGGACCTTGTCGAGATGATCGTCAAAAAGGCGGTCAACATGGCAGATATGATGAAGGTCCCCGTCTTGGGACTTGTCGAGAATATGAGTTATCTCACCTGCCCCGGCTGCGGCAGAACGATCGAGCCCTTCGGGGCGAGCAAAGCGGCGGCGCTTGCCTTGGAGCACAAATTCCCCGCGGCGGCGCGCCTTCCCATCGACCCGAAGTTCGCCGAACTTGCCGACGAGGGCATGATCGAATTCGCCGATACCGACGCCTTGAAGGAGCTCTTCTCCGTCATCACCTCCTCGCGCGAGATCGTCCGCGCCACCCCCGAAGAATGATTTTTTTGAAAGACGCCGCGGCGGCCCACACGGACCGCCGCGGCAAAATTTTACAAAAATAAATTGACAACACACCAAAAAGATGGTATGATCTGAACTGAGCAACATGGACGTTGCATTCAGGCGGTTAGCCCCATTCGGGGGAAATTATGGGAATTTCCTTCAAGGGGGTGATCATATGGATATCTTTATCCTTCGCCTGCTTCTTCTTTTGACGGAGCAAGGCGTTATCCTCTCATTCAGAGTTACTAAGGACAAGATTTACCTGATCATAAAAAAATAACCGCCCGCGTAGTTGGCACCTCCGGGTCGGTTATTTAACAGGACTGAGGGCTGACCGCTGAAATGCAGCGTCCCTCTGTTGCTCTTTTATTTTATCACCCTTTTTCCCCTTTGTCAAGCATTCGAGGGAAAAATTCCTTGCGTCTTCTCAATACTCCGTCACTTCCACGGGCGCGGTCGCGGCGAAGCGGCGGGTGGATTCGAGCGCGCTCTCGCAGCCTGCGCGGGTGTTGTAGTCGGCGCCGTAGGCAAGCAGTTTCCCGCTCGCGTTCAGGAGCTGGAAGATATAGTCTCCCATCTTGGTCTGCACGATGCGGAAATTCCCCTTCTTGATGTTGTTCTTATACGTCTCGATGCCGCCCTTCGCGCCCGCAAGCGTCGTATAGTGCCCGCCCGAGAGCATCTTCTCCCCGTTGGAGGCGCGCAGTTCGAAGGTATATCCTCCGTTCATGGGGGAGATGACCCACTTGCCGCTGTACCCCTTCTGTTCCTGCTTCTCCGCCTTCGGCGCGGCCTTTTCCGCCTTTTCCGTCTTGGGCGCAGCCTTCACGGTCTTCTTGGGCGCGCTCTTCTCGGCGGGCTTTTCGCTCGCCTTCGGAACCGCCTTTTCGGCGGCTTTCGGCGCGGCCTTTTCCGCCTTTGCGGCCTTTGCGGCAGCCTTCTTTTCCGCCTGTTCTGTCTTCGCGGCGGCCTTCTCCGCCTTTGCGATCTTTGCGGCCTTCTTGTCCTCGTCTTCTTTGAGCGGCGTCACTTTGACTTTCACCGTAGGGCTTTTCTTCATACGTTA
>DXAJ01000077.1 GCA_019117085.1 Candidatus Gallimonas gallistercoris | reverse complement strand
TTTATATGAGTTATCAGGAAGCAAAACAGACCTATGCAGCGTTCGGCGTGGATACGGACGCGGCGATCGCGACGCTCAGAAAGGTGCCCATTTCGGTGCACTGCTGGCAGGGCGACGACGTCCTCGGATTCGAGGGCGCTCAGAGCCTTTCGGGCGGCATTCAGACGACTGGCAACTATCCCGGCCGTGCGCGCACGCCCGAGGAGCTCATGACGGATTACGCCTTCGCGCTTTCTCTGATGCCCGGCACCAAGCGCATCAACATCCATGCAAGCTACGCCTTTTTAGGCGCGGACAAGGGCAAGGTCGACCGCGACGCCTACCGTCCCGAGCACTTCGCGCCCTGGGTGAAGTTTGCAAAAGAGAACGGCGTCGAGGGCATCGATTTCAACCCGACCTTCTTCGCACACCCCAGGATGAAGGATGGACTGACGCTCTCCTCGCCCGATGAAGAGACGCGCAAGTTCTGGGTGGAGCACGGCAAGCGCTGCATGGAGATCGCAGCATACTTAGGCAAGGAGATGGGAAGCCCCTGCCTCGTCAACATCTGGATCCCCGACGGATACAAGGATATTCCCGCCGACCGCCTCTCGCCCCGCAAGCGGTATGCGCAGTCGCTCGACGAAATCCTCGCGGACTACGACAAGGCGTGGGTCATCCCCGCCGTCGAGAGCAAGGTGTTCGGCATCGGCGTGGAGAGCTACACGGTGGGCTCAAGTGAGTTCTGCCAGAACTATGCGGCGACGCGCGGCATCTGCTCGCTCCTCGACAACGGGCACTATCACCCGACCGAGGTCGTCTCCGATAAAATTCCCGCCATGCTCGCGTTCTACGACAAGGTCGCGCTGCACGTCTCCCGCCCCGTGCGCTGGGACAGCGATCACGTCGTCATCTTCGAGGACGAGCTCAAGGAGATCATGAAGGAAGTCGTGCGGAACGATGCGCTCGATAAGGTGAAGATCGCGCTCGACTACTTCGATGCCTCCATCAACCGCGTGTTTGCGTGGGTGACGGGGCAGCGCTCGGTCGAAAAGGCGCTTTTATATGCGCTGCTCCTGCCCAACGAGGAGATGAAGTCGGCGCAGGAGAGCGCAGAGTTCACGAAGCTCATGTATTTGCAGGAGCGCGTCAAGATGCTGCCCTTTGGCGACGTGTGGGAGGAATACCTCGCGCAGCAGAAGCTGGATGAAAATTACTACGAACCCATCATGGACTACGAAAGCAAGGTTCTGGAGGCAAGAAAGTGAAGGATATTTTAACGGCGCCCTTTGTGCGCGAAATGTGCGAAACAACGGCAAACATGTACCGCCTCGGCTGGGACGAGCGCAACGGCGGCAATATCAGCTACCTGCTCAATGAGAAGGAAGTGGGGGAGTATCTCGACCTTACCAAGGTCGTGCGCACCATTCCCTTCATGGGTGTGAACGAGGAGGACTTCGACGCAAGCCCGTTGGAAGGGAAAATCTTCATTGTCACGGGCACGGGCAAGTACTTCAAGAACGTGGAGAAGGATCCCGCGAACAATCTGGGCATCGTGCGCATCGGCAAGGGCGGCAAGAATATCGAGCTTTTGTGGGGGTATGAGGACGGCGGCAGGCCGACGAGCGAGTTCCCCGCGCATATGATGAGCCACATGGCGCGCCTTTCGGTCGACCCCGAGAACCGCGTCGTCATGCACTCGCACCCCACCAACACGCTCGCGATGAACTATGTGCATGAGTTGGACGAGAAGAAGTTCACGCACACCCTTTGGGAGATGTGCACGGAGTGCATCGTCGTCTTCCCCGACGGCGTGGGTGTGCTTCCCTGGATGCTTTGCGGCACGTCGGAGATCGGCAGAGCGACTGCGAAGAAGATGAAGGAGTTCCGCCTCGTCATCTGGGCGATGCACGGCATTTACGGCGCAGGCAAGACGATGGACGAGACGTTCGGGCTCATCGAGACGGTGGAAAAAGCCGCGCAGATCTACATGCTCACCGCACACCTGCCGCGCAAGAACACCATCAAAGACGAGGATATGGTCAAGCTCGCGGAGCTGTTCCAAATTGACTACCGCAAGGACTTCCTCGATCTTTGAAAAACATTTGCGGCGCAATGCTTTGTCGCGTTTGCGCACGCCTCGGTCATTTACGATTTTGTAAACTCCCGTCGGCGTTTGCGCACGCTCCTCGCCGTGCTTGCATCTGTTTTCCAAATATGATAGAATAATACTCAAATAAATTAAGATAAGGAGATGGAAATTTATGGCAAATCGTTTTGTGCTCAATGAGACGAGCTATCACGGCAAGGGCGCGATTCAGGAGATCGCGACCGAAGTCAAGGGCAGGGGCTTTGAAAAGGCGTTTGTCTGCTCCGATCCCGACCTTCTCAAGTTCGGCGTGACCAAAAAAGTCACGGACGTTCTCGAAAATGCGGGCATTCCCTACGAAATTTACTCGGAGATCAAGCCCAATCCCACGATCGAAAACGTGCAGACGGGCGTTGCGGCGTTCAAGGCAAGCGGCGCGGACTGCATCATCGCGATCGGCGGCGGCTCGCCGATCGACGTGGCCAAGGCAGTAAGCATTCTGGCCGCCAATGGCGGCCGCATTGAGGATTACTGCGGCGTGCGCAAGTCGGCGCGGCCGGGCGTGCCCATCGTGGCGGTCAACACAACCGC
>DXAJ01000076.1 GCA_019117085.1 Candidatus Gallimonas gallistercoris | reverse complement strand
GCCTCATTACATGCATGCACCACGATGAATGAAAACCAGGTGCAGCAGACAAGGCAGCATTTTATCTTTGTCAATAGGTCCCTCATTGTACCTTATCAAGAGAAAATTGCCTGTTTCGTTTGGCAAATCTTTCAAAATGCGGTGGTGCAGGGAGTGAAAGGAAGAATTCTTTACCCTATCTTTAGCAGAAAGGAAAAAAGGCTGCCCACAGCGGGCTGCAAGCCCTTCCTGTCCGTTATATGTGCGAAAGAACCAGACGTGGCAGTCTGCGGCAGTTACAGATCAAGTTTCTACCACGGTGCCAAAATCCGCAAATCTGCGGTTTATGCCCCTCCCTGGAAACTTATTGTAGAGTGCCTTCCCCAAACCCTGCTTTGCGGCTTGCGCCGCTTATCCCCGCCGCGCCATCTCTTTTCTCTTTTTCTTACTTCTCGTAAATTTCGCGCTTCAGAACGCCGATATAAGGCAGATTGCGGTAGCGCTGGGCATAATCGAGCCCGTAGCCCACGATGAACTCGTTGCCCACCGTAAAGCAGGAATAGTCCGCCTTCACGTCCACCTCCCGCCGCGAGGGCTTATCGAGTAGCGATACGACGGTGAACGACTTCGCCCCTCTGCCCCCCAACAGCTCTTTGAGCTTGACGAGCGTATGGCCGCTGTCTACAATGTCTTCAACGAGCAGCACGTCCCGCCCCTCGACGGGCGCGGAAAGGTCCATCACGATCTTGGGCATGCCCGAAGAAGAGGAGCCCGAGCCGTAGGATGAGAGCGTCATGAAGTCCATCTGCACGGGCGTCTTCATCGCGCGCACCAGATCGCAGAAGAAGATGACGCTGCCCTTGAGCACCGAGACGGCGAGCGGCACCGTGCCTTCGAAGCGCTCATCCAGCCACGCCGCCGCCTTCTTCACCTGTGCCGCAATGTCTTCCGCCGTGAATAAAATGCGTTCGCAGTCCTTGCCTTGTTCCATCATGTGTATCGTACCTCACTTTATGATTTCGTAAATGTTATGATCTCGTAAATGCGATAAGCCCCGCCCGCACCGTTTTTTGCGTGCGTTTGATGCGCTCGGAAAGCTCCACGCCCGCGATGCAGAGCACTTCGCTCCCTTTTGCAAGGACGGGCAGCTCCCGCCCCACGCGCGCGGGGATCTTTTTTTCCGTCAGGAATTTTTTTAAGCTCTTTTGATGCCCGTTGCAGGGGAGAAAGGTATCCCCCTCCCGCCGCGTCCGCCACACCGCCCCTTCGGGTACGGCGGCAAGGTCGACTTTCAGCACGCGCCCGCATGCCTTCGGCAGTTCAGGCGGTTCGCCCCGCAGGAAAGGCGGCTCGCCCGTGGTCTTAGTCGGCTCGCCCGTGGTCTTAGTCTGCCCGCCCGCGCCGAAGTCGCCCTCCCCCACTTCGAGCACGCCCCCGAACGCCTCTTTGCGCCCGAGGAAGAAGGGCAGTTCCCGCGCCTTGTGCGCCTCTTCCGCGCCTTCCTCTTGCGGCAGGAAGACGAGATCCGCCCCCTCGCGGTACACCGTGATGCCGCACGGGAGCCGCGTGAACCTGCCCGCCTGCGCCGCGGCAAGCTTTTTTAGCTCTTGTAAGTTGCTCTCCGTATAGTCGCGCGTGAGCCCCAGCGCCTTCATCGCCGCCAGGCAGGCGCGGAAGAAGACGGGCTCGGGAAGGGAGACAAAAACGCGCTTCTCCCCCTCCCCTCTCACTTCGCGCAGGGCGAGTTCCTGCAAAAACGCATCGTCGCGGACGGCGCGCTCCGCAAAGCGGACGAGGTTTTCCTTCGCCCCCGGCACCGCCCGTTCGAGCGCGGGTAGCACCTCATGGCGGATGCGGTTGCGGGAGAAGGCGACGTCTGCGTTCGTCTCGTCCTCCCTAAACAGCAGGGCGTTCTCCTGGATATATTCGTCGATGCGCGCCCGCGTGACGCCGAGAAGAGGCCGCAGCAGCCCGTTCTGCGCGGGGAAGACGTCGAGCCCTCGGAGCGACGTGCCGCGGGCAAGGCGGAAAAGCACAGTCTCTGCATAATCGTCGCGGTGATGGGCGGTGAGCACGGCGTCCGCGCCCCCGTCGAGCATCGTTTGGTAGCATTCGCGGCGGAACATGCGCCCCTCCTCTTCGAGGTTGCGCCCGCTCTGTTTTGCCCTTGCGGGCACATCCGCGCGGAACACGGTGAGCGGCACCCCCCATGCCTTGCAGAGCTCTTCCACAAAGGCGGCGTCCGCCTCTGCCGAAGGGCGGATGCCGTGGCAGCAGGTGAGCGCCGAAAGCGAAATGTGCGCTTCCTCCGCGTTTTTATGAAGATAATGAAGAAGGGCGACGGAATCTCTGCCGCCCGAAACGGCGACCGCCAGGGAAAATCCCCGATAGGGCGCGAGGGAAAAGAGCTCCATGAAAAGAGTATAGCATGAACGGCGGCAAAATGCAACGGACGCGGAGAAATTAAAAAAATAATTTCGGAAATTTGGCGAAAAAGGGTTGACAAAAGCACGTTCTTCGTTTAGAATATAAAAGCTATTCGCGTGACGGATAGGACATCGCGGGGTGGAGCAGCCAGGTAGCTCGTCGGGCTCATAACCCGAAGGCCGCAAGTTCGAATCTTGCCCCCGCAACCATTTATGGCGATGTAGCTTAGTTGGTTAGAGCGATCGGTTCATACCCGATAGGTCAGCGGTTCGACTCCACTCATCGCTACCAAAGCAAAAACTCGGCAGAGCCGGTTTTTCATAAAGGCCCGTTGGTCAAGCGGTTAAGACATCACCCTTTCACGGTGGTAACATGGGTTCGATTCCCGTACGGGTCACCACAATAAATTGAGCAGGCTTATGCCTGCTCAATTTTTGTTTTGGCGCCCGTACGCGGGAGCGGACCCATCGGTTCGCGCGAGGCGTTTACGCCGAAGCCCAACCGAGGGGACCCCTTCAGGGGTGTCGGTTGATTCCCGTCGCAGGGTTTCGCCCCTGTCTGCTCAATTTTTGTATGTGGCGCCTGTACGCGGGAGCGGATGAAATACCCGAAAATGCCGCAAAGAAGGACCGCCGAAGAGATTCGGCGGCCCTTACCCGATTGGCGCGATACTCCGAAATGAGCTCCCGCATCTTCCCTCGGTACGATCGCTCGGCCGAAGAATGCGGTCACAATTTGGCAGCGGCCGCGCGGTCGACGATCAGCGTGCAGTCGGGATGGAGCCGCAAAACAGAGGCAGGCACATCCTCCGTCACGGGACCCTTTGCCATGCAAAAGACGGCATCCGCCTTGTTTGCGCCGCTTGCCAGAATGAGGACGCGCCTTGCCTGCATAATCTGCCGGATGCCCATCGTAAATGCCTTTCTCGGCACTTCATCGATGCCCGCAAAGAGGCGGGCGTTATCCCTCACCGTACTTTCGGCGAGCGTCACAACGTGCGTGCCGCTGTCGAACGGCGTTCCCGGCTCGTTGAAGGCGATATGCCCGTTGCTGCCCAACCCCAAAAGCTGGACGTCGCGCGGGAGAGAGCGGAGCAGCTTATCGTACCGCGCGCACTCCTCCTCTTCTTCTGCAGCCATCCCGTTTTCGATATAGGTGTTTTCAAGATCGATATCCAGCCCGTCAAACAGGTTGTGCCGCATAAAACAGGCATAACTCTGAGGATGCGAAGCGGGCAGTCCTTTATATTCGTCCAGATTGACGGTGCGGACGTGGAGATAACTCGTGCCGTTCTTTTTATGATTTTCGATCATGTGCTCGTAGGCGCCTAAAGGCGTTGTGCCCGTTGCCAGGCCCAAAACGGCATAGGGATCCCGCTTCACCACTTCCAAAAGCAGGTCGGAAGCCCGCCGCGACAGTTCCTGATAATCGTCCGCTATGATGATCTTCATATCGTTTAATCCTCGTCGCAGCGTTCGATGGAACGGATAAAGGGATGCTCTGCCAGAATGGCGGAGAGCCGCTGCGAGGAATATTCCTTATCCGTGTTGAGCGTCGCGTGATAGACGGTCTCGCCCCCTTTCCGCTCAATGACGAGACGGTTGAAGCGATCCGTCTGAAAAAGCTCCTTGATGACATCATTCTCGGTGCCGCCGCTCGTAAAGCAGATCTTGACCTGGAAGTATTTCTTCGTCTGGAAGAACCTGCATTTGATGTGAAAGATGCACTGCACCCCGATGAGAATGACCGTGGCGCCCGCCGCGACGACGTACAGCCCCGCGCCCGCCGCCATCCCGACGCCCGCCGTCGCCCACACGCCCGCAGCCGTCGTGAGGCCGTGGATCTCGTGCTTGCGGTAGATGATGATGCCTGCGCCCAGAAAGCCGATGCCCGAGACGATCTGCGCCGCCACGCGGGAGGCGTCGTACTCCATGATGTCCGCAAACCCGTACTTGGAGACGACCATGATGAGCGCCGACCCCGCGCACACGATGGTGTGCGTGCGGATGCCCGCCTCTTTATAGCGCAGCTTGCGTTCATACCCGATGGCAAAGCCAAGAAGGACCGCAAGCAGGATATTGATAAGATACTTTGATTGAGCGAATAAGTCCATGTTCTCCGTCCGTTCAGGCCATGCCGCCCGAGACCGCCGTCTTCAGGACGTCCAGAAGGCGCAGCGCTTCCGCTTCCGTTTCCGCCTCCGTGAACACCCGCACGACGGGCTCCGTTCCCGAGAGGCGAAGAAGCCCCCAGCAGTCACCCGAAAAGTGCCATTTGAAGTTGTTGTTGAGCTGCTCGAAGCGCACCGTCTCCCTGCCGAATGCCGGCTGAAGGCGGGCAAACCGGGAGGCATCCGGCAGAGCGGGCAGATGCAGCTCCGCCTCCGCGCATGCGCTGTGATAGCCGCAAAAGTCATGCACTTCCCGCACGATCCCGGATACAGGCTTGCCCATCTTGATGCGCATCTCTAAGAAAAGCGCACCCGAGAACGTGCTGTCCTTGCCCGAAAGATACCCGCGGCAGGTCAGCCCTCCGCTCGATTCCCCGCCGATGAGCGCATCCGTCTCCCGCATCTTGGCGGAGATGTTCTTGAACCCCACGTCCACCGTATGGCAGGCAAAGCCCAGCTTTTCGGCAAGACGGTCCAGAAGGACGGAAGTCGCGATGTTCTTGACGGCGTCCCCGCGCATCCCGCGGTATTTCACGAGATAGTAATAAAGGCAGGCGAGGATATCGTTGCTGCTCACATAATTGCACTGTTCATCGAGGATGCCGAGGCGGTCTCCGTCACTGTCCGTCGCCATCGCATAGTCGTACTTTCCGCGCAGCACCTCCTCCTTCAGCGGCTCGAGCATCTGCTGCGTGGGGTTGGGCAGCCGCATCCCGAACAGCGCATCCCGCTCTGCATGCAGGATGGTATAGTGTTCGATGCGGAAGCGGTCGAACAGCGGCTTCAGCCCCACCACAGCCACGCCGAAGAGGTTATCGAACAGAAGGCGCAGATGATTATCGGCGATGAACGCATCGAGAAAGTCCGTGATATGCGCGGTATATGCCGCTAAGTTGTCGTACTTGAGGATGAGCGGGGAGGGCTGATCTTCAGGCAGCGCGCGCACTTCCCGCACAGCCTCCGTGAACTGCTCCAGCCGCTGCGTCACCGCAACGTCGGCATCCGCGCCGCCCTTCACGAACAGCTTGGCGCCGTTATAGCGGTAAGGGTTGTGGCTCGCCGTGATCATGACCCCGTACGCACAGCCTTCGTCGCGCACGGCGCACATGACCATGGGCGTGGGCACGGGGCTTTCATACAGCAGGCAGACGATCCCGTTCCCCGCCAGCACTTCCGCCATCCGGCGGGCGAAGAGGTCGGATAAAAAGCGGTTATCGAACCCGATGGGCACGGGACCCGCCGCCCCCTCCGCCTTCATCATGTCGGAAAGCCCCTGCGCGATGCGCTGCACCGCCTCTACGGTAAATTCCTGCCCGATCACGCCGCGGAATCCGCCCGTTCCAAACCTGATCTTTTGCATTTTCTTTTGCTCCTTTCCGCTTCAGAATTCCAATTCCATCCCGTCGTAAGAGGGTTCGACGCCCGTCCCGCGGAAATACGCCTCGATCTCCTCGTGAAGCCCCGCATGATTGTGCGTGATATGCGCAGTCAGAAACCTCGTGTGTTCCCCTGCCTTGCCCATCGCAAGCAGCCGCTCGCGGAGGACGATGTTCTCCTGAAAGTTCATGTGGCATTCGTAATAATTGACGCCCATCGTCCCGTCCATCACCACACAGGAGAAGGCCGAAGGATATGCCTTCAGAAATTCCCACGTCTCTTCCTTCGGAAAGCCGCTGTCCACCAGATACAAGAGGGCGGACTTGCCGTCGTCGATGATGTAATTGAGCGCCACCTGATCGAGCGCGTGATAGGCGCGGATAGGCGTGATGAGATACTTGCCGATCGTCAGCGTCACCCCGGGCGTCAGTTCGTGAAAGAGGATATTTTCGCGGATCTCCCGCCGCACGGGGAAGAACTGCGCCACCCCGTCATAGCAGCGCTTCACATCGGCGTTGCCGTAGATGTGGAGCTGTTTTTCGCGCATGACGGGTGCGAAGTCCGTACCGCGCGAATCGAGGAGATTGGGTACATAGTGATCGCCGTGCGTGTGCGTGATGAAAAGATGCGCGATGCTGCCGAGGTCGATGCCGTGCTGCAGGCAGTGCATATGCGTATCGGCAGGCAGATCGATGAGCAATTCATCATCGATGAGCGACTGCGACAGCGTGCGCAGCGATCTTCCGCCCGCCTTCCGCGCCGCCGTGCAGTGCGTGCAGCTGCAAAAGAGTGCGGGATAGCCCTCTCCGCCGCCCGAACCAAGGATCTTTAACTTCATGACAGTCCCTCCTTTCTCATGGCAGAACGATGTTTCCGCCGCGGATGCACACCTTGCACCTGAGGCGAGCATCCGTGCAGTTTTTGCCGACGATCACTTCGTAAACGCCGTCATCCACCCGTTCACGCGCCTCCGCCGCCGACCAATAGGAGAAGGCATCCCGCCCAAGGCGCACCGTGACCCGCACCTGTCCGCCTGCGGCGACTTCATCCTTCGACCAGCCCTTGAGTTCGCGCTCGGGGCGATAGACCTTCGCCGCGATCGGGCGGACGTACACCTGACTGACCTCTTTCCCGTCCGTCTGCGACGTGTTTCTGACAAGATAAGAAAGTTCCAGCGTATCGCCGTCCGTCTGCACCCGCAGGCCGGAATATTCAAACACCGCATAGCTCAGTCCGAAGCCGAAAGGATAGCGGACGGGCTTTCCCGCGCCCACAAAATAGCGGTAGCCCACATCCAGCCCCTCCGAATAGCGCGTCACGTTGGCGTTGCGGAAGGTGTTGGCCGCGGGGACGTCCTCCAGCGCGCAGGGGAAGGTCTCCGCAAGGCGGCCGCTCGGGCAGGCGAGCCCGCACAAGAGATCGGCAACGGCCGCGCCGCCGCGCTCGCCGCAGAATCCTGCCAGCAGGATGCCCTTCACATAGGGCTCCCACGCGCTCACGTCGACCGCGCTGCCCGCAAAGAGCACGACGACGGTCTCGGGATTGGCTTTGGCGATATCGACGATGGCGCGCTCCTGCACTTCGGGCAGGCGGATGCTCTCGCGGTCCCCGCTCTCATATTCCAGATCGGCGCCCGTCCCCGCGCAGACGATACTGACGTCGGCGAGCGCCGCGTTCTCGACCGCCCGTGCGGGAATGCCGAGCGCCGCGTTGCCGATGGCAACTTTGGGGAGGAAGGCGCGCTCGTAGACAGTCTGTTCCCCCAGACGCTCGGAAAGAAGCGCCGCTAGGTCGAAGGGCTGCCCCAGCCACACCATGCGCGCGCTGCCGCCGCCGAAGACGAGCGACGTCGGCTCCGCCTTGGCATAACAGCCCGCAACGGCTGCCCGCGTCCCCTTCTTCAGAGGGAGGATGCCCTCGTTTTTGAGGAGCACGGCGCCCTCGCGTTCGATCTTTTCCGCCACAGAGAGCCGCTCTTCCACCGTAAGGGGCGCCCTCTTCCCTTCGTGCATCTCCTTGCAGCGGTAGATGAGGTCGATCACCCGCTGCGCGCAGGCATCGAGCTCTTCGTCCGACAGAACGCCGCTTTCATAGTCCTTTACAAGCTGCCCGAAGTGCGCCTCGTTGAAAGGCATCTCGATATCCAGCCCCGCCTTGGCAGACCTTGTGCGGTCGTGCACCGCCTCCCAGTCGGAGAAGATCGCCCCGTCAAAGCCGAGCTCGCCGCGCAAAGCCGCAAACCCGCGCTTGTTTTCTGCGGCATATTGCCCGTTGACGCGGTTATAGGAACACATCAGGGAGACGGGCTTTGCTTCGCAGACGATAGAAAAGGGCTTATAATAGATCTCGTACAGCGTCCGTTCGTCCACTTCGCTCGACTGCTCGAACCGGTCATACTCCAGATTGTTGGCGCAGAAGTGCTTGACGCACGCCCCCACGCCGCTTTGCTGCAAACCGTCCACATATTCCCGCGCCATGACGCCCGCGAGATAAGGGTCTTCCGAAAAATACTCGAAGTTGCGCCCGTTGCGCGGGTCGCGCTTGATGTTCACCCCGGGCGCCAGCAAGAGGTCGACGCCGTTTTCCAGGCAGTCGCTTGCAAGCGCCTCGCCCATCTTTCGCGCGAGCGCGCGGTCCCAGGTGTTTGCCAGAACGGCAATAGCGGGATACGCCACGGAAGGCTTCATCTCCTCGCTGCCGTCCTCCCGCACGGAGAGCACCCGCCGCAGCCCGACGGGTCCGTCCGACATCGTAAAGCGGGGGAGCTTTCCCTCCGCATCATATAGATCCCATGCCCCGACGCCGAGCAGCAGACGAAGCTTCTCCTGCGCGGTCAGGTCCTTTGCGGTCAATTTGTTCATCTTGTTCTCCATATCAAAACCGAGCCTCCACGATCGCGGCATGCAGCCGCCGTGCGATCTCTTCCATCCCGCGGTCTCCGGGATGCAGCGCAACGCCCGCATGGGCAAAGCGGTCCGCCGCCCGCATCTCTTCCTTTGCGCCGAGATCGCTGATGGAAGCAAAGGCGTATCCCCTTTCCCGTGCGAGCTCCCGCACAAAGCTATCAAAGGGCGGGAACGCCCAGAAAAGGTCGGTCAGAACGACCTTGGCGCCCCCGTTCTGCAGCTTTTCTGCGAGCGAAACATAGCAGCGTTCGAACGCCGCAAGGTGTTCCTGAAGCTGCGCGTTCTCCCCGAGGCGCAGGACGGCGATATCCGCCCCGAAGGCAAACGCCGCGGCATACCCTTCCTCGAGCAGCCGCATATCGCGCGTGCGCTCCCACTCGGAGAGATTGGCGATGCAGCAGGCAGGCCGCCGCCCGTCCTCTTCCAGATAGGTAAGGAGCCTGTGGACATAGTCCTTCCCGCGGGAGGAAGCCGCCATGCCCCAGTCGCCCTGCCAGCCGAGCGCTTCCGCCCGGCCGTGGCGGGTGATGGAATTGCCGAAAAAAGCGATCTTCAGATCCGCCCCCTCGCGCCCGACGATCCGCACGCGGCCGTCGTCCGAGATCTGCCCGAGGGCGGGTACGTCGTTTTCAAACAATGCGCTGCCTTTCATGGGTCACTCTCCGGAAAGAAAGGTCAGATCGACATGATTTTTCTCCCCTCTGCCGTTCGCGGAGAGCTGCAGCGTCAGGACGTATTTCCCCTGCTGTAATCCCGTCGGCGTAAAGGAGAGGGAAAAACTCTGCCCCCATTCCTTTTGGCTGCCGTGCCAGTGTTCGAGGCCGAGGCAGCGCTCCCTGCCGCCCGCAACGGGCCACTCCTCGGGCAGGCCCGTCAAACGAACGGTCACAAACTGCGGCAGATACAGGCGGTTGCAGACGGTGACAAAGAGGCGCTTCTCCCGCCCTTCCGCGATGTTTGCCGTGCCGTCCTCAAAGGTCACTTTCACCGTATAGGGGCGGAAATGGAAGCGTGCCGTTCTGCCCTGTTCCGAAAGAAGTTCGCGGCAGTCCTCCTGCTGATAGGGATAGAACTCGCTCTCGCTGTAACAAAGGTTTTTGTTGGGTTCGATCTCAAAGCCGTGCTCCGTCATGCGGCAGGCGCGCGAGGAGACGACGGGGAACTGACGGACGACGCGCTCGCACAGCTCGTCGATGGTCGCGGGGACGTCGAGCAGCAGGTCGGGGCGCAGCGTGCAGATGGCGATCTTCTCGCTGCATGCCTGCCGCCAATCAGAGGGGATCGCCTCCTCCCCGCCGAGGATGCCGAGGAGCGCGCCCAGCGTACCTGCGGTGCAGTCGGTATCCTCGCCGCAGTTGACGGCAAGGCAGATGCTCCTGCCGAAGTCCCCCTCGCCCCACAGCCAGCCGATGAGGACGATGCCGACGGAGGCGGGCGCATCGTAGCCGTGCTGCGCCTTGGGAAGGTCGGGATCGCGCTCCTGCACGGGGCAGGCGGGGCAGGCGGGAACGAGCGCCGTCCCCTTCCACTCGCCGCCGATCTCACCGAAAGAGGAGGGATAAGTCATGAGCAGCTTCTTTCTCGCCGCCTTCCAGTCATCGCCCGCGGCGTAACGTTCCAGAACGAGCTTCACCGCGCCCGCGACGGCGCAGTCTTGGGGGATATAGGAAAGCCCGATCGGGATGAGTTTTTCCCGATCGTGCTCGAAGAAGGCCGCCGCCTCCACCGCCGCCAGAAAGACGGCGGAAAAGACGCCCTCCTCCGCATGGTCGACGCAGGCGTCGTAATAAGCATAGTTGGCGGCAAGGGCGGGATTGCCTGCCGCAAGGCACGCCCAGATCTCCGTGCGGATCCAGGCGCCGTTGCTGTTGCGGTTCTCGTTGCGCATGACGCCCGTCAGCGGCGGGCAGATGCCCATCTGAAAGTTGTTTTTGCCCGTGCCGTATTCGGAGATGACGGCAGAGACGTAGTTTTCCCAATACTCGCCGAGGATATGGCTGTCGAGGTTCTTCCCCTCGTGCTCGACGGCGGAAAGCCACACGAGCTGCAGATCGAGATCGTCGTTGGGAACGGGCTGAGAGACATCCTGCATGAAGCGGTCGATCTCATAAACGCCGCGGAAGCACTCGAAGGGAGCGCCGAGGGTGCCGCCGATATTTTTGCCCAAAAAGCAGCCTTTGACTTTTTTGCGATAGTCGGAAAATAGCAATTTCATGATAGAGACCTTCCTGAAAAATTTGTCCCCGCAGGTTTCCCTGCGGGGACGCTGCGACCCGTTTCTACCGATATTTTATAGGGGGAAAGGATAATTGTCAAGTATCAACGGGCTGTGCGGTCATCGGACCTTGGTTCACGCTTTGGGCACCCCGTAAAGAGACGTGACCCAGAACGTATCTCCGGCAGCCCCCATGAATCTGACGACCATATCCTTGAGACCGACATCAAAGATTTTGGAATTGTCGCACGCATTCCACGGACCACCGCTTGCCATGGCAGCGGTCAGTTCTACTTTGGTCCAACTGCCTGCCGTCAGGGAAGTATCGCCGCACCAATATGCACCGGACTTGGCATCGGAAGCATCCGTATAGACGTAGAAATACACGCTGCCGTATGCGCTCAGATCAATAACATAATTGAAGATCGAAGCGATCCCGCTATCCGTGCCGCTGATCGTCACCTTCAGAGAGCCTTCTTCCGTAATCGCCGTGTCATCGCCCTCATACTTCTTATCCGTCACATACTCGGCAGAACCGATGCTGCTAACAGACTTATAGTAGGAAATATCCGTCAGGCGGGTGCCTTCCTGCTCTTTATCGAACGCCTTGACCGAAGAAAGATAGATCGTCTGATTGTTGCAAGACCCGAAAATACGCAAGGTAATAATATCCTGCAAGCCTCCGTTTGTCCAACCGACCGCTTCGTTATCGAGCAAGATTCGCGTCCAAGCGTTTGCCGTCAGCGTTTGATCCATGCACCACCATCCGCCAAGCTTGACGCCGGAAGCAGTCGTATAGGCGTAGAGTTCAATAAAGCGATATCCCGTCATATCGAACTTCGGAAGTTTGATCGCTGTTTCGCTGCTGTTTGCTACAACGACTTTTAACGAGCCCTCTTCCGTGCCATACTTGACCGAAGTGTCATAGGAGACCGTATTTCCGTTTCCGTCGATCAATTTATCGCTTCCTTGCGTCGGGACAAACATAATTCCGTCCGCTCTTTGGACAACAAATTCGATCGTCTTTGTCAAAGCATTTGCGCCATCCATGGAATAGATGACAGTGATCGTAACCGACCCTGCATATGTCAACGTGATCTGCCCATTGGAAACGGAGTATTCATTCCCCATGGCATCGGAAACGATCGTTTCGATCGTATAACCACTCACGGGAGCCCCGTCTTTATCCACGATCTCAGCGCTCGGCAATGTAAGCGTATTTCCGTCCACGGTTACGAAGTCCGAATATTCCACCTTGATTTCATAAAGCTCTTCCAGCGGTACATACACCGCGGCAACGGCGTGCGCGGACTTAGAGGCGACGAAGGTATTGCCCTCGATTTGGGCGCCGTCCACCGTGAAGTGGGAGAACGCCTTGCCTTCGGGAGCAGCAGCCGCCGTCAGCGTCACCGTCTCGCCCAAAACATAGCTATTTTTGTCGGTCGCGGTATTCTCGTCCGTCGAGATCTCAGAGATCATGGTCTCGTTCAGCCATGCTTCGACCTTTTCCGCCCCCGTAAGATAGCGGATATTCTGAATGGTGGGGATGCCGCCGCTGTCCGTTCTCCAGCCGTAGCCGAAGTCGAGACCATACTGCTCGTCAAATGCCGTGTGCGTCTTGTCTTTTACGACACAATAAACGGAACCGTTACATTCGATGTAGGCGGAAAGCGTATTCCCCTGCCGTGCAAAGATGAGCGTTACGGGAGATTGTGCCGAAGCGCCGTTGAGGATATCGATGACTTCCTGCGAGAGGTTGCCGTCCGACATCTTGTCCCAAGTGCTGCCGGCGCCGTCGCCCGCAGAGCCGAGATACTGCTTGTAACTTGCATTGTCACCCATCTCGTAGCCGACGATCTGATCATTACGGAAGAGAACACCTGCATACCACGCATTCTGGATGCCGTTGGAGAGCGTTGTCCCGTTCGTTGCCGTCATCTCATAGGAAACGATCCAATTTGCATCGCTGCCGAGCTTCTGATAAGCGCCCCAGCTGCTGATCGTACCCGTAGGCTCAGTGTACTCCACCTCCGTCCAGCGGGCGGCGGCGGGGTCGGTGAAGACGGCAGCGATCGTCTGCCCTGCCATATCGGCGGTGAGTTTGAGCTCGTTGCCGTTGATCTCGCTATCCCCGATCGTAAAGTGGCTGAGCGTCTGCCCGGCGGGGATGGTACCAGTATAGTCGAGCTTGATCGTCGCGCCGATGTAGAGTTCGCCCTCGTAAGTAACGCCATCCGCAAATTCGACGGCAACGGGCGTAGCATACACCGCTGCAACTTCGTGCGCGGATTTGGAGGCGACGAAGGTGTTGCCTTCGATGCGCTCGCCGTCTACCGTGAAGTGGGAGAATACCATGCCTTCGGGCGCTTCTGCCGCCGTCAGCGTGACCGTCTCGCCGAAAATATAGCTTTCTTTGTCGGTCGTGACGTTTTCCGTCGTGATCGCGGCAGTCAGCGCATTTGAGCTGCCTTCGAGGATGGCGTCGATCTTTTCGGAAACGGTGGTATAGCCCGCGGATACGATTTCGGGGTGCAGCACGGACTCATTCTCAGTCATCTCGCCGTAGCCGAACCAATTCCCGATGCGTTTAAACCCGTAGGTCGTCCTGCAGAGGAGCCTGCCGTTGAGGAAGAGAGATACTTCCTCTTCGTTGCGCACGCAGGTCAGGTTGACGGTTCCCGCCGTCCGCATTTGCCTTGCCGTGGAAGCAGGCTGACCGATACACTCATCGATGATCGCTTTGGCTTCGTCGCCCTGCAAGGTGAAGAAGGTTGCCCAGGCACCCGAGCCCGCGCTTCTGAATTCGACCCGGTCATCAGTCCCGCTGCGATAGATCATGAAGCGCAGCATGGATGCGCCGCCCTGCAGGAACTCCACGGAGTACCATTTCCCCTGCTGGAAGCCATCGAAGGAGACGTCGAGGCTGACCGCCCACTTGGTGCTTTCACCGACTGCCTTCCCTTCAAACTTATTATCGCTGAACCAACCCAAACAGGAGTCATTCGTGATCACATCCTGCGCGTCCGCCAAACCTTCGGAAGGCCACGTCATCTTGTCAACGGAATCGACAAAGACAGCCTCGATGGTATGCGCTGCCGCAGTCGTTACAAACGTGTTGCCGGGAATGAGTTTGCCGTCCACTTTATAGCCGTCGAGGACTTTGCCTGCGGGCACTTCGCCCGTGAGCCGCAGCGTCACCGTGGAGCCGCGCGACACCCAGGTGCCGCCGACCGTCTTCACACCCTCGCCCAGCGTGAGCGCGGACATGGCGCGGTACACCGCCGTGACGGTATGCTGCGTCTTGGTGGCATAGAAGGAATTGCCGACGATGCGCTTGCCGTCTACCTTGTAGTAGTCGAATTCGTAGCCGGAGGGAGCGCGGTCTGCCGTCACATAGACGACGTCGCCGAGGGAGTAGCTGTCCTCTCTCGCCGTCACGCCGACGAGATCCAGTTTGACCGTGAGAGAATCGAGGAAGCACTGCGTCTTTTCCTCGCCCGTCACGAAGCGGATGTTTTCGATGGCTGGGATGCCGCCGCTGTCCGTTCTCCAGCCGTAGCCGAAATCGAGACCGTAACTCTCGTCAAATGCCGCGTGCGTCACCTTTCTCGCCGTGAGGTAGCAGGTGCCGTCGAAACCGATGAACGCGGTGAGCATATTGCCCTGCCGCACGAAGTACAGCGTGACGGGCTCGCCCGCCGAAGCGGCGTTGAGGATATCGATGACCTCCCACGAAAGGTTGCCGTCCGACATCTTATCCCAAGTGCTGCCCGCGCCGTCGCCCGCGGAACCGAGATAGAGCTTGTAACTGACGTTATCGCCCATCTCATAACCGACAATCTGATCGTTGCGGAAGAGAACGCCCGCATACCAGGCATCCCTGATGCCGTTGGAGAGCGTGACGCCGTTGGTCGCAGTGATATCATAGGCGACGATCCAGTCGGCGGCGCTGCCGAGCTTGCGGTAAGCGCCCCAGCTGCCGATGGTCTGCGTCGGCTGCGTGTAGGCAGTCGTCTTCCACGTCATTTCCTCCGCCGAAGCCGCATAGACCGCCGCGATGCTCCTCGTCTCCCGCTTCAGCATATAGCTGTCCTCGAAGACCTTTTCGGAGCCGTTCACAAGATAATAGTCAAAGATCTTTCCGTCCGTGCCGGGCTCGTGCTTCAGTTCGATGACGCTCCCGGGGACGAGCACGCCCTCATAGCCCGCTCCGCCCGTAAAGGCGACGTCGATGATCTCTTCATAGACTGCCGCAACGGTGTGCTCGGGCGCCGTCGCCGTGAAGGTATTGCCTTCGATGCGAACGCCGTCCACCGTGAAATAGACGAACGACTTGCCCTCTGGGGCCTCTTTCGCCGTCAACGTCACCGTCTCGCCCATGCGGTATTCCGTCTTTTCGAGCACGACGTTCTCATCGGCGTTGATTTTCGAGACCTGCGCCGCCAAAAGGGCGTCGATCTTATCGGAGTCCGTGATGAACCCGCGGCTGACTGTCGTCGGGAAGGCGAATCCCGCCGCCGTATTGACGTTGCGCGTGCCGTAGCCGAAGGGGTTGGAATAGTTGAACTTGGGCTGTGCCTTCAGAAGCAGCTCGCCCTCGGCAAAGAGATAGAGATCGTTGCCGTCGCGGATGCAGAGGAAGGTCACGGGGCTGTTCTTAGTCGCATTTGCGATGACGGAATAGACCGCGCGTGCGTCAAACGTTTGGGTGACGAAGTTCGTCCACTCGCCTGAGCCCGCCATGCCGATGGTGACGTTGCCGTTCGAAAGGATCTGGAACTCCACCTGCACGCAGGAAGAGACCATGAAACTGAAGTAGTACTGCGCGCCGTTCACTTCCGATCTGCCGCCGTACACCGTCTCGCGGATCGCCCAGCGGTCGGCAGCGCCGAGGATATAGAGGTTTTGCCCGTTGCCCGCATGGCTGTCGATCTCGCTCTGCGGCAGGCCCCACTCGGCGGGCGTCTTGCCCTGCGTGCCGTCCTGCCATGTCATATTCTCCACGCAATCGGTATAGACCGCCTCGATGCTCTTCGTTTCGTCCGTCAGCGTGTAGCGGTCCCCGAACACTTTTTCCGTGCCGTTGACAAGGTAATAGTCAAAGATCTGCCCTTCCCTGTCCTCGTGTGTCAGGGTGATCGCCGAACCCGCGATGAGACTGCCCGTATAGCCCGCGCCGCCCGTGAAAGCGACGTCGATCGTCTGCGCGAACACGGCGCCGACGACCGCTCTCTCCGTCAGGAGGAAGGTGTCGCCTTCGATGGGCTCGCCGTTTACCGTGAAGTGCAGGAAGGTCTGCCCTTCGGGCGCCTCGGGCGCGGTGAGCCTGACGCTCTCGCCCATGTAATAGGTATCTTTCTCGGCAGTGACGCCGTCCTCGAATACGATCTCCACGACGCCCGAGAAGCTTTCAAACGCCGCCGTTGCCTTGGTCTGTCCCGTGACGGACTTGGCGTTGAGGATGATGGGCGTGTTGGTGACGTCCGCACTCTCCACGCGCCATGCGTAGCCGAAGTGATCGCCGTACATGGTGAGCCCGGGAATGGTAACGAGGTAGAAGTACTCGCCGTTGACATAGACGTGCATATAGTCGCCGAGACGGACGGCGTCGATGTGCACGGGAGCCTCTTCGGACGCCCCGATGAACGCCTGCACGAGCTCTTCGGACAGCGTGCCGATCTGGTTATAGTTGCCGTTGCCGTAGTGCTTGAAGTTGCCCGTGTAGCTGCCCGCTGTGCCGTTGATCTGGAACTCAAAAGTGCGGGTATTGCCGAAGTAAATGGAGACGCCGAACTTCTGGTTGGTCGCGGCATTCGGATCGAAGCCGCCCGCAACGTCAAAGGAGAGCGCCCAATAGCGGTCGGAGCCCGCCGTGTACGCCGTGATGAGGTTTTCGTTCAAAAATCCTGCCTGCACGTCGACAAGGAGCGGACGGACGTCGGTGAAGCTCGTGCCCCACGACATGTTGCCGGCCGTGAGCTCGCCCTCGACATATCTGACCGTGACCGAATGCGTCTCCTTCGTGGCGATGAAGGTATTGCCCGCGATGGGCTCGCCGTCGACGACGAAGCAGTCAAAGGTCTCGCCGGGGCCGGCGTCTTCGGCGGAGAGCGTGACCGTCTGCCCGATATAATAGGTCGATTCGTTCGTCCAGACGCGGCTGTCCTCGCAGCGGATGGTGCTCACCTCACCGGGGACTGCCGTCACGCGCGAGAGATAGAAGGTGCCGTAGGGCAGAAGGCCCATCGCCGCCGCCGAATAATCCCAAAGGAAACGCAGGCGCATGCCCGAGATATCCGAGCGCAGCACGGCATCGTTGTAGCGGTCGGTGGGATTTCCGTTGCCGCCGCCCCAATTCTGCACGCTGAAGCTGACTTTCGTCCACGTCTTGGGCGCAACGGTGGTATCGCCCCACCAGGGCATACCGACGATGACCGACTTCGTATCGTAATCCACGCCGTCGATCGCGGGAAGGGAGGAGGTGTCGCCCGGATCGAAATACACCCAGAATTCGAGCGCGGTGTAGGAACGGATGTCGGTGATGGCAGGCGACTCGACGCAAAGATACCCCTCGTTGTTGGAAGTCACCTTGTCGCCGCTGAAGGAGAGCTTATAATAGCCCGTCTCCCCCGGCATCGCCGCATTTTCGGGGAGAGCCGCCTCTTCTGCGCCGACGGCCTCGCCCTGATAGTAGCTTTCCTGCGGTTCGGCCTGACGTGCCCCGAAGGCGTCGTTGAAATAGACGACGGTGTTTTCGAGGACTTCGCCCGGGCCGTCCACGGGACGGTAATAGTTATATTCGTTGTAGTTGCCCGCGGCGTCCTCCGCATGGAAGCGCAGCAGATAGTACTTGCCCGCCTGCTCCTTCGTGACTTCAAACAAATTGCCGTCGAGCGTCACCGGGGTGAGGTTCGTCCCCGCCTCGTCGTCGGAGAGGTAGAGCTCGGCATAGCAGCGGTCGAGGACATAGTCCCCTGCCAGCGAATAGAGCGGCATGGAGTAGCTGTTGCCCACGATGTACATGGCGGGGAGCTCTTCATCGAGCGCGACGGTGGGCGCGGTGCGGTCGGCAAACGCCACCGTGACGACGACGTCTTCGATGCCGCGGCCGTCGACGCCGTACACGAACTCATACTCGCCCGCCTCGCGGACGTTGATGGAGTTGCCCGTCAGCTCCACTTCGTAGTTGTTCGGGTCTTTGACCGATCTGACTCTGACCTTGAGCTCCTCGTTGGCGCTGCCCGAATAGACGGCGCCGCTTTCATCTACAACGGGATAATCCGGGATGTAGTAGATGCCGAGGTCGGCCTCGACCCGTTCGGGCGCCTCGATATGAAGGCCCGAGTAGCTTCCCGTGCATGCCGCGAACACCGCCATCGAAAAGGCGAGGAGGAAGGCAAGCAGGAAGCCGGGGATCAGTTTCTTTCTCATAAGTTACCCCCTCTTGGGATGCTTATCCCGTGATACCTGCCGAAGCGAGCATGGTATCCCAGTTCGCCACGAGCTGCTCGTAGCTTTCCGCAAGCAGATCGCTCGGCGTCTTCCCGTCGATGAGAAGACCGTCGACATAGTTGCTGCCGGCGCCCGCCATATCGTTAAGGCCGCCGCGGTAGCAGAGAAGAGACTTGGGATTTTCGCAGATGACGATGGTATCCTCGTTGATGCACTCATACCTCGACTGCAGGAAGCCGGACATGCCCTCCGTCCCGGGCTGGTAGCCGTAAGGCGCGGCGGTACCGCCGTTGTGCTCGGCGATGATCGCCTGCGTCGCATCGGAGAAATAGAACACAAGGAAGTCTTTGGCGAGTTCTCTCTGCGTCTCGGAAATGTAGTTGGGGATGCAGACGGGATAGTTGTATGTCGCGGAATAGATCATGCAGCGCGCTTCCTTGACGCGGTCGTAATCTGCCTGCGTGACTTCATAGCCTTCGCCCTTCAGCGCCGTGCTGCCCGCATCGACGGCGTCGATGAGCGCGGAGAGTTCGGCGTCGTCCGAAACCGACCCGTCGGGAAGGATATCGATGAGATCGCTCACGACGGGCGGCTTCATCATGCGGATATCGGCAGGCTGCGTTGCGAGCGCGCCGCTCATTTCGTTATACAGCCAGTCGCCGTTGACCATGAAGGCCGCCTTCGACCGGTTGCGGCCGAAACCCTGCCCGATGAGCACCTGCTGCGCCTGCTTGAAGCCCATATCCTTGCAGTCTGCGTGCATATAGCCGCGGCCCGTGCTGAGCACCTTCGACATTTCGGTGAGGGCGATCTTGCGGCCGTCCGTATTGTTGATCTCGGGGCCCATCACCCAATCCTGCGCCTCTTCGTCCCAATACTTGCCCTCGAAATAATTGAGGTAGCTCTCGTAGCCGTCGTACTGCGCCCACCAGACGTTGCCGAGATAGTCCCAGAAATAGAGCAGCTGGGAGGAAGTGACGAAGCTGTAGACCATGTCCTCGCTCGTCTTGTCCTCAACGCCTTTGCCGATCTTGACCAGCCGGTCGCAGATCGCCCACATCTCTTCCGTCGTGTTGGGGACTTCCCAGTTGCCTTCGCCGAGGAACTCGTTGAGCACATCGGCATTGTAGACGAGCGACGAAACGGAATCCATGGCGTTCATCTGATAGATATGCCCGTCGTCCATCTCAAGATAGTCATAGAGGCTCTGGCGCATTCTGTCCTTGATCGTGTGATCCTGCCCTTCGGGCGTCGCGTTGTAGACTTCGTCCAGCGGCTCGAGGAGCTTCATGTCCTGCGCGCGCCACACGCCCAGCTGCGGCATGAGGATGTCGTTGGTGTTCGTCGAATCGTAGAGGAGGTTCTGGATCTCGTTATAAGTATAAGAGGGGATCCAGTTGACGCGGACGCCCGTCTTCTGTTCGTAGAGGTCGGAGATCTGATCGTGCAGCTCATCGTCGTCAAAGCCGCCGACATAGAAATGGATCTTGAGCGTACCCGTTTCGCCCTTCTGGATGCCATTTTCGCCGCAGCCCGTCATCACGCACACGCCGACGAGAGCCGCCACTGCCACACTGATGCCTTTGATGATTGTTTTCATGTCGATACCTCACTTTGTTTTTTATATTTTGACGGGGATCACAAAGACTCCCTCGCCGGATCCAAGCGTCAGATCGAGCACCCCGTCCTTCAGGACGTAGACGGTGCGTTCTCCGTTGCGGTAGACGAGCGCGCGGTTGGCATCCCGGAAGGTAAGGGAGACCTTGTCGGTCAGCCCGGAAGCGGGATCGGAATAGTTGGTGACGATGAGACCGTCGTTGCCGTCCTCATCCGCAAACTGCCCGATGAGCGTATCCTGCGTCGCCGTGACCGCGCTCGCCGAGGAGAGCGACGTAAGCGGGGACTCGAGCAGATCATATGCGGGAACGAACCCGCTTTCGTTCTCGCTGCCGACCACGGGGTAGACGCCCTGCCAGTCGAAGGAGAGATAGACGTTGTCGAACTTCCTGATCTCGGCGTTGAGCTCCTGCGCCCAGCCATAGAGTTCGGTCGGCGTACAGTCGTCGCGCGTCACGCAGCCGCCCGTCATCTGATCGGAAAGGAAGGATTCCGTATAGGTGAAGTAGGAAAATCCCGTGATACCGAACGCCATACAGGTATAGACCTGATAGCTCAGATCCTCCTCGTTGACGCGCCGGCGGGCGCCGTTGCCGCCCTTCACATCCCAATAGCTCTGGATGAACATGTGGAAGTCGGCGTCGTTTTTAGAGGCGAGCGAAGCCATCGATTCGAGCGTGGGCAGCCAGGTGGAGAGCACGCTCGTCGAACCGCTGCCCGAGATGAGGGGATAGACGTCGGTGGAGAGAAATTTCTTTCCCTCAAGCTCCGAGATCGCTTCCTCCCAGAGACGGTTTGCATATTCGTCATAGGGGATGGTCTCGCCGCTGCTGTTGACGTGCGCCGAAGGGTTGAACGTCACATAGAAGGTGGGCGCGTCGGCGGAGCTGCCGTACTCGGCATTGTGCCGAGCGACGAGCTCTTTGACTTCCCCGAAGTTCTCGACGTACGGTTCGTCCCAATAGCAGATCATATCCGCCGCGGGAGAAGCCGCCCGTTCGTATAAAAGCTCCCAGTCTGCCTCCGTCCAGCCCGCCATCGAGTTGGTGCCGAGGTTGCTGCCCGACATGAGCAGGACCTTGAGCCCGAGCTCTTCGCACCAGGACAGGATCTCCTCGTACTGCGGCGAATCCATCTTAGCATAGACCTGATCGAGGAAGATATGGGTGAGCCCCATATCCTTCACCGCCTGATAATTCTCTTTGGTCGGAATGGGCGAATCCCAACCGCCGATCATCATTTCCTTATCGTCGGCGTAGGTCGGGTAGATCTCCCCTTCCGTACTCATTGCCTGCCCCGAGCAGCCGGAGACCGCCAAAACGGCGCTCACCGTCACGCACAGGGAAAGCAGCCATACCGTGAGTTTCCTCATAGTGATTTCCTCCTTATTTGTTTATCGGTCAAAGCCTTCACGGCTCAGCCTTTGAGTCCGCCCGAAAGCTGCATATCCATCAGCGTGTTCTGGAACGCGATGTAGAGAATGATGACGGGGATGATACTGATGATGAGCCCCGCAAAGAGCACGGGATAGTTCGTCTCGCGGACCTGCTCGATCTGATAGATGTAGAGGCCGGACGAGAGCGTGGGATAGTCTTTGAGGAAGAGGATGGGGAACTGATAGTCGTTCCACTGCCCGATGAACGCCACCAGGAAGAGCGCCATGATGACGCCCGTCGCCTGCGGCATCATCACCTGCAGGAAGGTGCGGAAGTGCCCCGCGCCGTCGATCTGCGCCGCTTCGGCATACGTCCAGGGAAGGCTCTTGAAGAAGGAATAGAGCACAACGAAGTTGAAGCCGAAACCGCCCGCCTTGGTCAGCAGCAGGAAGGGCGTATTGTTGATCCCCAAGATCTCATAGACGCGGTACTGCGAAGGGAACGCGCCGACGATGGGGAGCGTCATCGTGAAGATAGCGAGCCCGTAGAGGAACTTGCCACCCGGGAAACGGTACTTCGCGACGACATAGGCGACCATCGAAGAGACCGCCACGCCCAGAAAGGCGCCGCCGCCCGCATACCAGAGGGAGTTGAAGAACATCCCGATCATGCCCGTATGCGCCGTCTCGAGATTGAGCCACGCCTCCGTGTAATTGGTCCACACCCAGGGATCGGGCCAGCCCACCTGATTGGCGCCCGGGTACATCCACTGATCCTTGAAGGAGATGGAGAGCGCGAAGACGAGCGCATAGAGGAGCGTAAAAGCATAGAGCGCAAAGACGATGAACATGATCGTCTTGATGACGAAGAACGCGCCGGGCGCGCGATGTTTCCTGCGGCGGGAAGCCCGCTTTTTATCCGTCTTTCCGGCGGGAGCGGCAGCAGGAGCAGAAACAGTTGCTTGCATCGCTTTCATGACATTGCCTCCTTAGTATTCCACATCGGGATCGATCTTGTTGAAGAACCAGCGGATGAACAAGACGATCGGGAAGCTGATGAGGGTAAAGAACAGGCCCATCGCGGCGGGGAAGTTGAGGTCGTTGCCCGCCTGTGTGGCAGAGAAGATCCAATAGGATATGGTCGTCGTATCGTAAGAGCCCGCCGGGATGCCCGCCGTGCCGAAGAGCAGGATGGGGCCGGAACTGTTGAACAGCTGCGTACACTGCAGGATGAGCGTCGTCGAAACGGTCGGCCAGATCATGGGGAGCACGATGGAGAACATCTCCCGCCACCAGGAGATCCCGTCGAGCTCGCCCGCCTCGATGACCTCCTGCGGGAGACGGTTCATGGCGCCGAGATACAAGATCATGTTGACGCCGAGGCCCGTCCAGACCGTGAAGGCGATGATGGTCGGCGTTGCCGTCGCCACATTGGAAAGAAGCGCCGGGAGCTCGTAGCCGAACCACGATTCGAGGAGCTCGTAGATGGGCCCGTACTTCTGGATGAGGTCGCGGTACACCGTGACCCACACGACCGCATTGATGATGGAAGGAAGATAGAAGATGATGCGGAAGAAGCGGTAGCCCCATACCTTCTTGTAGAGGAAGTAGGAAAAGAAGAAGCAGATAAACACAAGAGCAACGCCCGCCCCGAAGTACAGGAAGGTATTGCGGATGGCGACCGCGATCTGAGAGGCGGGCAGCGAAAATTCGCGGAACAGCCTGTCAAACTGGAAAAAGGACCATTGATACAGCTCTGTTCCGTCGGCGGCATTTCCCGTATATTGCTGAAACGCCATGACGATGGAATTGATGTTGATCCATACGTAGAAGACCGCAAATTGGATGACGGCGAAGGCGACCATCGCGTAACAGAACGCATACGCCCTGCCGTTCTTCCTGAGCGTATGGCCCAACTTGGAAACTTTGGCTTTGTCTCTCATCATGTTCTCCCTTTATCATGTTTATTTCCTGCAAGAAAACGCGCTCAGGCGCCGTTCTCTTCCGAGGTTTCCCGTTCGATGGCGGCTTCCGCACAATTCACCCTGCGGATGCGCTCCATCCCGTCTTCGCGGAACTTGGGCTGCCGTTCGTAGGTATAGATCCCGTTCTGTTCCTGCTCGACGTCGTAAAGCTGCGTATAGCAGAAGCCCGAGAGCTCCCTGAAAGAGAGCAGCAGGGCGATCGTCCGTTCGTAATCTGCTAAAAAGGCATCTTCGTCGCGGACGGAGTCGTACCCCCAGGCGTCCCGCTCGAGGACGCAGCAGCTCGGCTCCACCTTGGTGCCGCCGAAAGAAATGCCGCCGAATTCGCTCAGGGCAAGCGGTTCTCCGCGGTACCCCGTTCCCTCCCCGTCGAGATACATCTTCGGGAAGTCGGGCCTGCCCGCCGCCGTCGCCGCAAGATGCGCCTTCAGCACATCGTAGCCCGCGTAGCAGTGGAAGTCTGCAAGATCGGTGCGCGTCCCGTGATAGCCGCCGCTGACGTCGACGCAGGGGCGGGTGGGATCGAGCCGCTTCGTCACCTCGTACACGGCATCGACGAAGCGGATGTCACGCAGCGTCTTGCCGTCCTCCAGGCTCTCCCATGTCTCGTTGAGCGGACACCATGTCACGATGCAGGGGTGGTTGATATCCCGCTCCACCGCCTCCGTCCACTCATTGAGGAACATAGTTAGTCCGCTCACGTTGCCGTATCCGATGCCCCAGCTCGCATATTCGCCCCAGACGAGGAACCCCGCCCGGTCGCATTCGTAAAGATAGCGCGGCTCGAACACCTTCTGATGCAGCCTGGCGCCGTTGAAGCCGAGCGCCTGCGCCCGCCCGATGTCCTCGCGGAAGAGCGCGGCATCGGGCGCCGTATAGATGCCTTCGGGGAAATAGCCCTGGTCGAGCACGAACCGCTGGAACACGCTCCTGCCGTTGACGAGGAAGCGCTTGCCCTTGTAGCCCACATCGCGCAGACCGAAGTAGCTCGTCACCTCATCTTCGCCGAAGGTGATCTTCAGATCGTACAGCCTGCCCTTTCCCGGCTCCCAGAGATGCCGCTCGGAAAGCGCAAGTTCGAGAAACTGCCCGTTTTTGCCCTCTGCGCTGCCGACGGACCGCCCCTCATAGAACGCCTCAAGGCGCACCGTACCCTCTCCCGTGCAGAAGACGCGGGCGCGCAGCACGCCGCGGGCGGCATCGGGGATGAGGCGGAAACTGCGGATGTATGCAAAGGGCGTGCGTTCCAGCCAGACCGTCTGCCAGATGCCCGTCACCCGCGTGTAGAAACAGCCGAACGAACTTTCTTTCGGGCTCTGCTTGCCGCTCGGGGCATCGTCGCGCGTATCGTCGTGGACGAGCACGGTCAGGCGGTTTTCCCCCGCCCGTGCCGCCCCGTTGAGCTCCGCTTCAAAAGGCGTATAACCGCCCGTATGCGACGCGACCGCAACACCGTTGCAATATACTCTGGCGACACGGTCCACGGCGCCGAAATGCACCACAAGGCGGGACTTCAAGTCCTCCTCCGAGAGCGTGATCGTCCTGCTGTAGACGCAGTCGCTCGATCTCGCGCGCCCGCCGAGCCCGGAGAGCGGCGATTCGGGGCAGAACGGCACTTCGATCGAAAGCGCAAGCGGCGAATTGGTCTTGTCCTCTCCGCATCCCCATTCGAACTCCCAACGGCCGTTCAGGCACTCATATGACGATCTTCTGAACTGAGGATCGGGGTGTTCTTCTCTTTTCATCATATCCCCTTTCAACCGGACAGCCTCTTCGGGCCGGTCTGTTCCCATTCTGTCTGAGCACGGAAAGAGCGCTTTCGGCCTTTCCCGCTCCTTTTATCTCGTTTTCATGATACACCCGCCCACCCCCCTTGTCAATGCTTCGACCCTTTCCGATATCTGACGGAATGAGCCGCCACTTTTTCCGAATTTCGGAAAGTTATCCGAAAATCAGTTGATTTTTCCGAACGTTCCGTGTTATAATTTCATCAAACCGGCGTGCATTGCTGTCAAGGAGTTTCACAAAGCCATGAGCGATATCCTCACCCCCATCAAGAACGTGACCGTCAACGTCGACGACCCGGACGACCACGATCTCATCGTCAAATACTGCTATGCGCTCTCCGTCAAGGAGCGCGTCCTCATCATGAAGGCGCTTCTGAACCACACCGAAAGCCTCTCTTCGCTTGCAAGAACGCTGGATATCCCCGTCTCGAGCATCGCGCGGCACATCGACGCCCTGACCGAAGCGGGACTCGTCCACCTTGCCTATCAGCCGGGGCCCAAGGGGCACGCCAAGTACTACGCGCAGGCCATCCTGAGCTTTACCGTCTCTTTGGAAGCGCTCCCCGGAGAAGAGCCCGCCGAAACGGAATACCTCGTGGAGATGCCGCTCGGGATGTTCTCGCACTGCCACATCAAAGCGCCCTGCGGGATGCTCGGCAAAGAGGGGCCCCTGTTCGGGTTCGACAACCCGCACCTCTTCTTCTCCCCGCTCCGCGCCGGCGCGGAATGCCTCTGGTTCGACTCCGGCTTCATCTCCTACAACTTCCCCACCGACTTTTCGCGCATCCGCACCTTCTCGTCCATCACCTTCTCCTTCGAGATCTGCTCGGAGACCGTCTATTACAACGACAAGTGGCCCTCCGATATCACGGTGTGCATCAACAACGTCGAAGTGACGACGTTCACCTCTCCCGGCGACTTCGGCGGCAGGCGGGGCAAGTACACTCCCCTCTACTGGCCGCTCACGAGCACGCAGTTCGGCCTGCTGCAAAAGATCACCGTCAACGCCGAGGGCGTCTTCGTCAACAACGTCCTCGCTTCCGACAAAGTGAGATTCGACGACCTGCACGTCTACGACGGGACTTCCGTCAAGCTGGATATCGGCATCAAGCCGGACGCCAAACACCGCGGCGGGATCAACCTGTTCGGCAAAAACTTCGGCGACTTTCCCCAGGCCATCGTCATGGCGCTGCGCTGACAGACCTGCAAGCCGCTCCTCTTTTGCCTGCGCCGCAGCCCTCGTATCCCGAAAGCAGCGGCAAAGACGCATTTTTTTGCATAAAAAACATCCGCCGCGCATGTTCAGCCGGTGGATGTTTGTTTTGAAAGCGGTGTGCTCAGACGAGATACTTTTCGCGGAGCAGGGCAATGTCCGTTTCGGTGATGCCCAGCACCTTCATGCAGTAGCCGACGATGCTGCCGTAACGCGCCTTCATCTCGGAAATGACGCCCTCCATGTACTCGCGCTTGATGCGCATGAGCCCGAAGAGCACCTTCTTGAATTTGAGCGTGATGGGCGCGATCAGCACGCCCAGGCGGTTGATGAAGAACTTTTTGCGGCAGAAGCGGCGGGAAGCGAGATAATCTTGCAGGATGTCCTCCTCCTTTACGCCGAGGAGCGCTTCGAGAAGCATCGCGCAGATGCCCGCGCGGTCCTTTCCGCCCGTGCAGTGCCACAAGAGCCCGTCGCGCTCCACCGCAAGGCGGAGAAAGCGGCGCAAACTCTCCTGCGGCTTCTCGTCGAAGACGATGCCGCGGTAGGTGTGGATCATATAATTATCCGCCGTGCCGAACTGCTCTTTGATGCGGCGGCTCTCCGCCTTGACGAAGAGGCGGGAGGAGCGCTCCGCCGTGATGCCGCCCGTGGGCGCGCAGAGAAGGGGCAGCGCGATGTATTCGGCGCCCTCGAGAAGGGTATCGGGATGTTCGCAGCGCTCGGTGTCCGTGCGCAGGTCGACGACGGTGCGGATGCCGAGCCCTTCGAGCGCCGTCTTCGTGCGCTTGGGGAGGCGGGAGAGCCTGCCGCTCCGGAAGAGCTTGCCCGCTTTGACGGCGCGGCCGCCCTCCGCGGGGATGCCGCCGAGATCGCGCGTATTGTTGAGCTTTTTGAGTTTCAGCCTTTGGATCTTCATACGCCCTCTATTGTACGCGAAGGGGCTTTGTTTGTCAAGCGGGCAGCTTCCGCCGCCCGAGAAAAACGAAAAACAGGCGGCACAAACCACCTGTTTTGATCGTTAAAACCATCTTTGCACAAAAAGGCAAGAATTAAAATAAGGCGACTCCTTCAGTCTCGCTGCGCTCGACAGCTCCCTCAACCTCACCCCAAAAAAATACTTCGTCTTTTTTTGGGGACCCCGAGGAAGGAGCCAAGGAAGTTGGCATTCCCCTGCGCTTCTGAAAATAAAATCCCGCGAGGAGGGTCTCCCTCCGCTACTTCTAAAATGAAATGAGCCGAGCAGGGTTCCCCTGCACTTCTAAAAATAAAATCCCGCGAGGAGGGTTCCCCTCCGCTGCGGGACTCAATTTGTGCCATACTTGGCACTTACTGTTCTTAGAATGACATCAAAGTTCGCGGGCGAAACCGCTTGTTAAAATCAACAAAGTTCGTTCCTCGCGGAAAGATTTTTGCGTCAGCAAAAAGATTTTCGCGAAACCCTTATTTCGTTCCAAATAACCTATCCCCCGCGTCGCCGAGGCCGGGCAGGATGTAGCCGTTCTCGTTGAGGCAGCGGTCTAAGGTCGAGACGTACACGGGCACGTCGGGGTGCTCGCGGTAGAGCTTTTCAATGCCCTCGGGCGCGGCGATGATCGCCATGAACTTGATCTTTCTGCACCCGCGCGCCTTGAGCGCCGCGATGGCGTCGCACGCCGAACCGCCTGTTGCAAGCATGGGGTCGATGAGGAACACCGTCTTTTCCGCAATGCCGTCGGGGAGCTTGCAGTAGTATTCCTGCGGCTCAAGCGTCTCCTCGTTGCGGTACATGCCGATGTGCCCCACCTTTGCCGTCGGGAAGACGCGGTGCACGCCGTTGACCATGCCGAGCCCCGCGCGCAGGATGGGCACGATGGCGACGCTGTCGTCCGCGACGCGGTACTGCGTTGTCTTTTCAAGAGGCGTTTCCACCTCGACGGGAACGAGCTCCACGTCGCGCATGCTCTCATACGTCATGATGGTCGTGATCTCTTCGACGAGCTCGCGGAACTCCTTCATGGAAGTGTTCTTGTCGCGCAAAATGGAGACCTTATGCTTGATGAGGGGATGATCGAAGATAAAGACGTTGGGATAAGTCATCTCAGTCCTCCTCTTTTGTTTCGGGCGCTTCGGGAGCCTCGGCGGGCGCAGCCGTTTCGGCTGTCTCGGGCGTCTCTTCGCTTACGGACGCTTCGGAAGCCTGCACGTTTTCGCCCTTCTTCTTGCCGATGTTGACGAGCACGTTGACGAGGATGCCCAGAATGAGCGCCGTTGCGATGGCGGTGACGGTGACCTGACCGAAGGAGAGCGCCATGCCGCCCACGCCCGCGATGAGGATGGTGGAGACGACAAAGAGGTTCTCGTTCTCGTTGAGGTCGACCTTCTGGATCATCTTGAGGCCGCTGACGGCGATAAAGCCGTAGAGGGCGATGCACACGCCGCCCATGACGCAGGCGGGGATGGACGAGAGGAAGGTGACGAAGGGCGCCACGAAGGAGAAGACGATGGCAAGGATCGCCGTCGCGAGGATGGTGACGACGGAGGCGTTGCCCGAGATCGCCACGCAGCCGATGGATTCGCCGTACGTCGTGTTGGGGCAGCCGCCGAAGAAGGCGCCCACCATCGAGCCCACGCCGTCGCCGAGCAGCGTGCGCGAAAGCCCGGGATCGCGGAGAAGATCGTGCTCGATGATGGAGGAGATGTTCTTATGATCGGCAAGATGCTCTGCAAAGACGACGAATGCAACGGGGATGTAGGCAACGGCGATGGTGCCGATATAGCCGCCGATCGTGCTCCCCTCCGCAGGGGTGAAGGGCCCCGTGAAGGCGGTGAGGAAAGTGAATTCGGGCAGCCACTGCATATCCTTGAAGAGGGAGAAGTCGATGATCTGAAGCGCTTCGACGCCCGTACCCATGCCGATGAGCGTGAACACGGTCGCAAGCAGGTATCCCGAAAGGATGCCGCAGATGAAGGGGATCATTTTGAGCATCTTCTTGCCGTACACCGAGCAGACGATGGTGACGCCGAGCGTCACGAGCGCACAGATGAGGCAAAGCCCCGCGTGCAGGTCCATCACATAGTTGCCGCTTGCGTCCGTTGCCGCGCTGACCGCCTGCGAAACGGCGCTGCCCGCGAGCGAAAGACCGATGAGGGCGACCGTGGGGCCGATGACGACGGCGGGCATGAGCTTATCGATCCAGCCGACGCCCGCGAATTTGACGGCGATCGCAATGACGACGTACACAAGACCCGCGAACACCGCACCGATGAGAAGGCCCAGATAGCCCAGTGCCATCGAAACGCCGCCCGCGAACGCTGCCGTCATCGAGCCGATGAAAGCAAAGGAACTGCCCAAAAAGACGGGGCTCTTGAACTTGGTGAACAAGAGGTAGACGAGCGTGCCCGCGCCTGCGCCGAAGAGCGCCGCCGAGGTGGACATCTCATGCCCCACCACCATGGGAACGGCGATGGTCGCCGCGAGGATGGCAAGCAGCTGCTGCAGGGCAAAGACGATGGTCTGGAAGAGGGTCGGCCTGTCCTTGACGCCATAGATGAGTTTCATTTTTTCTCACTCCTTTTTTCTTTTGCGTGAAAACGCATCTTTTCCCGTGAAAAGGACTTCGGTGCACTCGCTCCGAAGCCCACTAAATGACATTATAGCACGCTCTGCCCGCGCTGTCAACCCGCGCGCCGAAAAAGTGCATGCGCTCGCATAAAACATCCGCCACGCCGATGCACTCGGCAAAGGGGCGTTCTTTTACTCAAATCGGAAGAGCGGGGTGGAATAATAGCGATCACCGCCGTCGGGGAGAAGGACAACGATGTTTTTGCCCGTGAACTCCGCGCGGCGGGAGAGCGCGACTGCCGCGCACAGCGCCGCGCCCGAGGAGATGCCGCAGAGGATCCCCTCCGTCGTGCCCAACTTCTTGGCATACAAGAGCGCGTCCTCATCGGTGACGGCGATGACTTCGTCGTAAACGCTTGTATCAAGCGCCTTTGGCACGAAGCCCGCGCCGATGCCCTGGATGCCGTGCGCGCCGCCGCGCCCCTTGGAAAGAACGGGCGAGGAAGCGGGCTCCACCGCGACCACACGGATGTCCGCGTTCTGCTCTTTCAGATACCTGCCCACGCCCGTGAGCGTGCCGCCCGTGCCCACGCCCGCCGCAAAGCAGGCGATATCGCCCTTTAAATCGCGCCAAATTTCGGGACCCGTCGTCTCGTAATGGGCGCGCGGGTTAACGGGGTTTTCGAACTGCCCCGCGAGGATGGCGTTGGGGAGCGTTTTTACAAGTTCTTCCGCCCTTTCGATGGCGCCCGCCATGCCCTTTTCGCCGGGCGTTAACACGATCTCCGCCCCGTAGGCGCGCAAGATGCTGCGGCGCTCCATGCTCATCGTATCGGGCATGACGAGGAGGGCGCGGTACCCCCGCACCGCGGCGATGGCGGCAATGCCGATGCCCGTGTTGCCCGAAGTGGGCTCGATGATGGTGCCGCCCGCACGAAGCGTCCCCTTCTTCTCGGCGTCTGCAACGATCGCCAGCGCCGCGCGGTCCTTGACGGAGCCCGCGGGGTTGAAACTTTCGAGCTTTGCGAACAAGTTCGCCCCGCAGCCGAACGCCTTTTGATAGCGGGTAAGGGCAAGAAGCGGGGTGTTCCCGATGAGTTCTTCCATCGAACTTACGATCATATCTTTTCTCCCTGCGCCCGTTTGACGGCGGGCGCGCTGTTTTCGATGTTGTATTCCGCGTCCTCGTCCTTAGCGTGCGAATCGTACCACACCTGCGCGAAATAGGGATTGCGCTTTGCAAGAAGATCGAACTTCCACGGGCGCGGATAACAGCACTTGGGGCACCAATGCCCCGCCCGCAGAACGGTGAGCGCGGAAGCTTCGAAGGTATGCCCTTCGGCGCACTGCCACACGAGGGGCGCGGTGAGGGAAGGCATCTCTTCGGAGAGGCACTTTCCCCCGCGGAACTGCGCCGCAGACTTCGCGTCTTCGATCGTCCACTCCCCCATGGGCTTGGAATCGTCGAACCCGTGGGATAAAAGCTCTGCGCCCTCGCCCCGTTTCAACGCTTCGAACGCGGGCTGTTTGCAGGCGAGAGAAACGTCTTCCCAGCGCTTCGGGAGCTGTCTGACCCCCTCCTCGCCGCCGAAATAGGCGAAGATGCGCGCCTTGTCGCCGTCTTCGATCCACTTTGCGGGAGAGCCTTCCATGTTGAGCAGCTTCTTGAAGAGAAATTCGTGGATGAGCTCGGGCGGCACGACCTTCCCGAGCGAGAACAGGGGGTGCGACTTTGCGATCTCCTGCCAATATTCGTGCACGCCGTCGCGCTGAAAGGAGAAGAGCGCTTCGAGCTCGCCCGCGTCGTAAAACCACAGCCCGTGGAAGTTGCGCGTGGGGAACCACTCGGGGCGGAAGTAGCGCTCGGGATCGCCGCCGATGACCGCAAAGCCGTCGACGAGCGTATCGTAACCCGTGTCGCGCCCCGTCTCGCCCGCGCCGACATTGTAGACGTTGTTCCAAAAGCCGTCGATCTCCCCCTTGCTCTCGCGGAGGAAGATATTCGCAAACAGCCGCGCCGTGTCGCGCGCGCTCACCCATTCGAGGGGGGAATTGAGCACGATGTGGAACATGAGGGGATCGCTCATGTTGTTTTCGAGCATCTTATCGTGCAGCATGGCGCCCTCGCGCAGGATGACGAACTTTTCAAGCCCCGCGTCGAGGACATAGCGCTCCGCTTTGAGCTTGTGCAGCTCGTAGGCTTCGAAGGGGCTGGGAAGGAGCGGATCGCCCACCCTGCCGAAGGGGTGCACCATCGTGCGGTTGCCGTAGACCGCCACCGAGGAGATATGGATGAAGGCGGGCTGAGGGAAACAGGCGCGCACGGCATCCGTCATCGCCGCCGTGCCGCCGAAATTGACGCGGTGCGAGAGCGACGGGGAATGATCGGACACGGGCGGGATGACCCCCGCCATGTGCAAAACGTACTCGGCGCCCGCGACCAAGCGGTCGCAGTCCTCCCGCCGCGTCACGTCGCCGCGGACGATCTCGACGCGCGCCCCGTACTCCCGTTTGAGACGGCGGGCGAATTCGTCGTTCTTTTTCTTCGGGGTGAGCAGCACGCGCACGCACGCGCCCACGGGGAGGGCGAACACCGCTTTGAGCGCTTCCCTGCCCATATCTCCGCTCACGCCCGTCATGGCGATCTTCATTGGTGACCTCCTGATGTTTTCCCCTCTTTCCCCTCGCCTCCCTCTAAGAGGGAGGTGGCGCGCTGCCCGAAGCTTTTCACGGGCAGCGTGACGGAAGGAGTTTTTCGAAATAAAGAGAACTGCCGTTATCGGAAACGAGCTTTCAAAAATAAGGCGACTCCCTCAGTCTCGCTGCGCTCGACAGCTCCCTCAGAGAAGGAGCCAAGGGGATGATGCATCCTCCGCACAGCAGATGCGAGCAAGACAAGGAGAGCGAGGA
Organism: Candidatus Gallimonas gallistercoris; assembly: GCA_019117085.1. Lineage (GTDB taxonomy): Bacteria > Bacillota > Clostridia > Christensenellales > Borkfalkiaceae > Gallimonas > Gallimonas gallistercoris. Next base: position 4,615 of record DXAJ01000076.1, on the reverse strand, counting down.
AAACTTGAGGGAGCTTACTAAAACGTAAGTGACCGAAAGTTGCCGCAGCTCGACAAAGTATTGCGAAGCAGATGCGAAGCGCGCGCGGAATATCGCAAACGTTTACCTCGGGCGTTTCATCGTCAAGGAGATCCTCCCCTTCCTCTCATCCACTTCCTTGACCCAAACGGTGACGACATCCCCCACCGAAAGCACTTCGGAAGGGTGCCTGATGAAGCGGTCGGAAATCTCGGAGATGTGCACGAGCCCGTCCTGATGCACGCCGATATCGACGAACGCGCCGAAATCGATGACGTTGCGCACGGTGCCTTTGAGCTCCATGCCGGGCTTTAAGTCCTTGATCTCCATGACGTCGGTGCGCAGAACGGGCGCGGGGAGCTCGTCGCGGGGGTCGCGGCCGGGGCGCTTGAGCTCGGCGCACACATCGAAGAGAGTGGGCAGTCCCACGCCGCACGCCTGTGCCGCGCGCTCCTCGCCGTAGCCGTGCAGCCGTTCCATGAGATGCCCCAAGTTGCCGCGGCGCACGTCCTCTTCGGTATAGCCGCAGAGGGACAAAAGCTTCTGCGCGGCGGCGTACGATTCGGGATGCACGGCGGTGTTGTCGAGCACTTCCTTACTTTCGGGCACGCGCAGAAAGCCCGCGCACTGTTCGAACGCCTTGGCGCCGAGCTTGGGCACTTTCAAAATTTGTTTGCGCGAAGTGAACCTGCCGTTCTCCTCGCGGTACTTGACGACGTTGGCGGCGACGCCCGCATTCAGCCCCGAAACGCGCGCCAGAAGGGGCGCGGAAGCCGTGTTGACGTCGACGCCGACGGCGTTCACGCAGTCCTCAACGACGCCGTCGAGCGCCTCAGAGAGCCGCTTTTCGGGCATATCGTGCTGGTACTGCCCCACACCGATGGACTTGGGGTCGATCTTGACGAGCTCTGCCAAAGGGTCTTGCAGCCGCCGCGCGATGGAGACGGCGGAGCGCAGGTTGACGTCGTATTCGGGGAACTCCGCCGCCGCCAGCTTGGACGCGGAATAGACGGAAGCGCCCGCCTCGTTGACGATGGCATAAGAGACGCCCGCCCCCTTGCCGAGGGAAGCGATGAGCTCCACCGTCATCTGCTCGGTCTCGCGGCTCGCGGTGCCGTTGCCGATGGCGATGTGCTTGACTTGATGCTTTTTGATGAGCGCGGAGAGCGTTCTGATCGCTTCCGCCTTCTGCCGCTCGCCGTGGGTGGGATAGACGACCGCCGTATCGAGCACCTTGCCCGTACCGTCGACGACGGCGACCTTGCAGCCCATGCGGTAGCCGGGGTCGAGCCCCATCGTGACGAACCCCTTGACGGGCGGCTGCATGAGGAGAGGGCGCAGATTGAGCGCGAACTGCCCGATGGCGCCCTCCGAAGCCGTTTCGGTGAGGGCGGCGCGCACTTCGCGTTCCAAAGAAGGCTCGATGAGGCGGTCAAACGCGTCCTCGGCGGCGGCTTTTACAAAGGCGGTCGAAGCGCAGGCGGGCTTTTTGACGACGCGGCGGAAGATGAGCTACAAGGCGTTGTCGCGCGGGACGTCCACCCACACTTTGAGGACGCCCTCCTTTTCGCCGCGGTTCAAGGCGAGGACGCGGTGCGAAGGGATGCTCTTGACCGCGCAGGTGAACTTATAGTAATTGCGGTAGACGGTATCTTCGGGGTCCTTCTTCGCTGCCTCCGAGCAGACGTCGCCGCACTTCATGGCGTAGTCGCGAAGCGCCCCGCGCACGGCGGCGTCGTCGGAAATGTTCTCGGCGATGATGTCCCCCGCGCCCGCAAGCGCCTCTTCCGCGGAAGAGACGCCCTTTTCTTCGTCGATGTACTCCTTTGCCGCCTCTTCGGGAACGGGGCAATCCTTCTCCTGCGCAAAGAGAAGAAGGGCGAGCGTCTCCAAGCCCTTTTCGCGGGCGATGGTCGCGCGGGTGCGCCGCTTCTGCTTGAAGGGGCGGTATTCGTCCTCGACGGCGGCAAGCGTCTCCGCATTCTCGATGCGGGCGCGGAGCTCTTCCGTGAGCTTGCCCTGCGCCTCGATGGAAGAGAGCACTTCCTGCTTCCGCTCTTCGAGATTGCGAAGATATTGCAGGCGGTCTGCAAGGGTGCGGATGGTCTGATCGTCCATCGTGCCGTGCATCTCCTTGCGGTAGCGGGCAATGAAGGGCACCGTGTTGCCTTCATCAAGGAGGGTGACGACGTTTGAGACGTGTTCCTCTTTTTTATCGAGCTCTTTTGCGAGCGCTTTGATGATATCCATTTTGTTCTCCGTTGCCCTTCCGGGCGAAAGTGTGATACGTTTATTCTATCACAACGCGCGCAAATTGACAAGCGCCGAGAGGCAGACAAAAAAATTTAGGAGGGGCCGATGCCCCTCCCTTACGGAGAATACGCCCCTTCAAAGGAGCAGGAGAAGGATGCTCGCAAATTGCAGAGCGGTGCCTAAGATATCGAAGAGGTGCCACACCGAATGGAACCACTTGACTTTGCGCCCGAGCGCGAAAAAGACGATGCCGCCCGTGTAGGCGATGCCGCCGCTAAGAAGCAGCCACAAAGAGAGCGGAGAGATCGCCTCCATGATGGGCGGGAACACGAAAACAGCGAGCCAGCCCATCGTAAAATACAGCGCCATCGAAACGACCTTGACGACCTTGTTGTTCATGGCGACGGCGTTCATCGCAATGCCGACGAGCGCGCACAGCCACTCGACGATGAGCACCCAAAGCCCGAGCGAAGTACCGTGGAGCGCGATCATGCAATAGGGCGTATAGGTGCCCGCGATGAGAAGATAGATGGTGCAATGATCGAAGATGCGGAAGACGCCCTTGGCGCGGCCGTCGGGCAGGGCGTGATAGAGCGCGCTCATCGTATAGAGGATGACGATGCTCGCTCCGAAGACGGAGACCGCCGTCATCGCCGCAGGGTCGGGATAGGCGAAAAAGAGCGTCAAGCCCCACGCGATGAGTCCGAAGAGCGCCCCCGCGATGTGCGAAACGGCGTTGAAGATCTCCTCGCCTTTCGTATAAAAGGAACTGAAAAACCCCTTCTTTTGTACTCCCGCGCCGAGCGCGCCCGCTGCCGTCTGCTGCATATGAGCCTCCTTTCTGCGCCGCCCTCCTGCCACAAAGAGCGCGCGCCTCTTTCTTTCGCTCTCAGTATATGCCCGGGAACGCCCCGCTGTAAACCCATTCTTTAAGCGCCGCGCGCTACTCTTTTTTCGCCCTCTTCTATCCCGAAAACGGCGGTTCTACCATATCAAAACGCCGCTCTACCCTGAGTAGAGCGGCGTTTTTAATGATACATCTCTGTCACATTTTTGATGTTACATGTCAAGAAAACCCGACATTCAGCAAGAAAGACCCGACATTTGGCAGGAAAGACCTGACATTTGACGGCATTTACAGCCTGACGCGCCGCAGAACTGCCATCAGCGGGCGGAAGAGCAGGAATACCGTCAGAAGAGCGCATGCGCACTGCATCGCCATCGTCGGAAGGGAGGCAAGAAAGTAGGCGAGCGCCGCTTCCTTCGTATAGCCGTAAAAAAGCGGCGTCAGCGCATCGTCGAGAAGCGTGAAAAGCGCCGTGAAAAGGACGGCAAGCGCCGTCACAAGCAGCTGCGTTTTAAGATCGACGCGGCGGCGGAGCACATTCCTCAAGATCCCGAAGCAGGCGGCAAACAAAGGATAGTAGATCAAATAGAGAAGGACGACGTTGGGGAAAAACCCGAAGAGAAGGCAACGCAAAAGGGAGAAGGCGACGGCGGAGAGCACCCCGCACTTCACGCCGAAGCGGTAGGAAAAGACGAGGAGGAGCACGGTGACGACTTCCACCCCCTTGACGAACCAAAGCGCGTACTGCGCACCCAAAAGCAACGCGGTGAACACGGCGACGACCGCCACATACCCCACGCCCTGCAAAGCGCGCTTTTTTTTCTGCGCCGGACCTGTTTTTTCGGGGGCAGGCTTTTCCTCCCCCGTCCTTTCCCGCACGGGCGCTTCTTTCGCCCGCGCTCGATCTTCCCTGCGTTCCATCAGATGCCGAAACTCTCAAACGCCCAGATGTAGAGGCAGCCTTCCTTGACGGCGAGCTCCCCCGCGCCCGAAACGGCGGAGCCCAGCACTTCGCCCTCATATTCGAAGGCGCCCCACTGCTCGTTGGCGCTTTCTTCGTCGCTCGTGTAGAGCATCCAATAACTCGATGCGGTCTGCTTCGTGCCGTTGAGTTCTACGATCATGCCGTCGGAAACGGTAAAGCTCAATTCGCCCGCCTCTTGCAGCTCTTCCATGACGGCAAGCAGCGTCTTGCCGCTATGCTCCGCCGACGCTTGGATGACGACGGTGTTTTCATCTGCCGTGACGGGCGACTTTTTACAGCCCGCGAGCGCGACAAGCGAAAAGAGCGCGAGAACTGCCGAAACGAGGGAGACAAGGGAAACAACTTTCTTTTTCATAAAAAACCTCTTTTGCCGCTTTGAAGCAGCATTTTATCAAGTGAGGCAGCAAAAAACGCGCCCCTCGGGCGCGCCAAAAGAACGCACGGCTCTATTTCTCCTGCTGCCCGAGATCGCCGCGCGTTCCGTCGGGGCAGGCGATCGGACTTTCACCGTA
>DXAJ01000075.1 GCA_019117085.1 Candidatus Gallimonas gallistercoris | reverse complement strand
ATCTCAAAATTAAAAGCAAAACAAGAAATTACAAGATCAATAAAGGCAAAAGTATGATAACAATAAATAATAGAGAGTATCAGCTTCAGGGTAACAAGATCATTGATGTCAGCTCACATAAAGAAATAGGGTATCTTGAAGAAGGCGAAGTAATTCTTTACGAGTAAAATTCGCTTTATGTTCTAAATTTCCACCAAAATGAGATGGGAGGCAACAGTCTCCCGTTTTCATTTTGTGCGCCTGACGGAACGAACTGCCTCAGTTCGCCCCGCCGCTTGCGGCGGCACGAGCGAAGTCACACCCGAATCAAACCGAAATACCCCTCCCGCGAAGTATTCTGCTTTAGATCCACCAAAAAAAGAGCGCCTTGTGGCACCCTCCGTAAGGAAGGTGCCCCAATAATTTATTTTTCCTTCTTCTCGGATTGTGGTGTCACAATCCGATGCTCGCAATACCTATGGACTTAATATTCCAAATTTTTCCTATCACTTAATTGTAAAGTCCCGTGCTGTAATCCACTCACTGCCTGACCTTCAACCGACAATTCAGTTCGTAAAGAGCCGTGCGATTTGAATCCCATTTGAGTTTTTTGAGCGCTTCATCGTAATTCAGCCAAACAAACTCCGTATGCTCGCGGCTCAATTTTATATCATCTTTGCACTCAAAACCAAATGTATATTCAGGTATTACGTAAGTGTCCTTTCTCCAATACTTCCGATGCTTTTCGGATATAACCTCAGCAGGAATATAGGATAAACTTTTTAATTCCACCCATTTGTCCGACTGTGCTCCACTTTCTTCAAAGGTTTCTCTTTTTGCCGCCTCTAACGAAGTTTCACCCTCTTCGCCGCCTCCGGCTATAAATTGCCATTGGTTGAAATCGGCTCGGTGAAAAACACAGTAGAAAAGAGAACCGTCAATAATTTGATACGGTATAGCAAGAATTTGAAAAGCCGATCTCATTTTTATCCTCCACAAAATCTATTAAGCATGGCGGTAATTATATCACGAGAAAGATATCAAGTCAAATATAATGCTACGATATGACGCAGTTAACTGATAACCACAAATATTCCGACTGATTACAAAGCCGAAAAGAGAAACTTCTTCCTTCCGAAGCCTCTCCCTTCTGCGCTCCTTATTTTTTGTGCGCCTGACGGAACGAACTGCCGCGATCCGCCCCGCCGCGATCGATCGAATAAGAGTCAAGGGGAGAAATTTTACCAAGCTCTTGACAATGCGGCGCGAGCGTGATAAAATAGAAGAAAAAAGGAGAAAGACTATGTTTTGCAGCAACTGCGGAAAAGAGATCCCCGACGACAGCGTAAAATGCCCCGACTGCGGGCAGGAAGTCAAACGGGAACAGCCACAAACGAACAAGAAAGATGCACTTTCCTTCTTGGAGAAACTGCACCCCTGCACCCTGACGGCACTGCTGCTTTCCGCGCTCTCCGTCATCCTGTTCATCTTCGACATTGTCTTTTTGGCAAAGAATATGCCGACGACGCTCACGACGCTTCTTCTCTATCTCGGCATCGGAGGCGTGCTTTTAAGCTCGATCGGCTACACAAAGAGCGAAAAGAAAGCCTTCGATAAGCTTCTCAACCTCATCAACCTCGGCTGCGCCCTGCTCGCCGTTCTGATGGCGATCATCTCCTTCATCGTTCTGATGGCGATCGTTTGAAAAGACAACTCCAAAAGCGAACCTTCCCCGCCCGAGCTCGGGCGGGGAATTTTTGCGCCATATTTTTCAATAGGCTGCATTATTGTGTCTGACATAGTATTGATTATGTCACGCATAGTACTATGCAAAACGCTAAAATTCTAACTTTCGCATCAAAAAAACGCCGATTTTCTGGCGAAAACCGACGTTTTTCTCCTTTCTCCCCCATCAATTGAGGACGACGTCCTTCAAGCTCTCATATTTCTCTATGGCGGCCCTTTTGATGCCTTCATAGTTGAGATGCCGCTCGAACGCTTCATCCGAAAGCTTCTTTGCAAGGAAGATGACGCTTGAAGAGTACTTCAAGTGTTTGATCTCGCTCAAAAGCTTTCCGCTCTGGCGCGTTCCGAAGAAATCGCCACTGCCGCGCAGTTCCAAGTCCTTTTCTGCGAGCTTGAACCCGTCCGAAATCGCCTTCAAAATGCGCAGGCGCTCGACCGCCGTCTCGCTCTCCGACCCCACGAGCAAGAAGCACCAGCTCTTGTCGCTCCCCCGCCCCACGCGGCCGCGCAGCTGATGCAGCTGCGAAAGCCCGAAGCGCTCCGCATTCATGATCGCCATGATGGTCGCATTGGGCACGTCGACGCCCACCTCGATGACCGTCGTCGAAACGAGGCAGTCGTATTCCCCGCGTTTGAACGCCTCCATCACCGCCGTCTTGTCCTTATCCTTCATCCTGCCGTGTAGGAGCGCGAACCGCACATCGGGCAACCGCGCGCACAGCTCTTCGAATAGCTCCGTAACGGACGTCACCTGTCCCTCGTCGTCCTCGATCTTCGCGCACACGAAGTACGCCTGTTTTCCCCGCTTCACTTCCTGCCGCACATAACCGAGCATATCGTCGTATTTGCGAAGCGGAACGACGGCGGTCGCGATCTCCTGCCGTTTTTTGGGCTTATCCGGGATGGTCGTAATGTCGAGGTCGCCGTAAAAGATGAGCGAAAGCGTGCGCGGGATGGGCGTTGCCGACATAACAAGCACATCGGGACTCACCCCCTTCTCGCTGAGGGCATTGCGCTGCGCTACACCGAAGCGGTGCTGTTCGTCGCACACGCAGAAGGCAAGATCGGAAAAATGCACGTCGCCTTGCAGCACGGCGTGTGTGCCGCAGAGGATATCGATCTCCCCCGCTTTCAGCGCCGCTTTGACCGCCCTCTTCTCCTGCGCCGTGCTCGCCCCCGAAAGATACCCCACGCGGTATTCGGGGAACATCTTTTGAAGGAGCAAATGATTCTGCGCCGCGAGCACTTCGGTCGGGGAGAGATACACCGCCTGATGCCCGCTCTTGACCGCCATAAAAATGCCCGTGAGCGCCACCGCCGTCTTTCCGCTCCCGACGTCGCCTTGCAGCAGCCTGTTCATGCGGGAAGGGCCTTTCACATCCTCGTAGACGGCGCGCACCGCCTCTTTCTGACCTTTTGTAAATTCAAAAGAAAAACGGCGCATGAACTGAGCGACATCCTGCTCCGTCACCGAATAGCGCACCGAGCGCGCCTCGCCCTTATCGCCCTTGATGAGCTTGAACGCCGAAACGAGCGTGAAATATTCTTCGAGCGCGATGCGTTCGGACGCGAGCGCCCGCTCCTCCTCGGTCATGGGCGCGTGGATGGTGCGGTATGCCCACGCGAGGGAGGCAAGTCGATACTTTGCAACGAGCTCCTGCGGGATGACGGAAGGCGGCGAGACCACCCGAAGCGCCGCCTGCACCGCCGTGCGCACCGCCCGCTGCGTGAGGGGCGCCTTCAACGGATAGACGGGCACGAGCCCTTTGAGCCGCGCATTCACTGCCATCGGCTCGAACGTCGGATTGACGAGCGACACCTGCCCGTATTTGTTCTGCACCCGCCCGTAAAATAGGTATTCCCCCTCTTTTAACGTCTTCGCAAGATAGGGCATATTGAACCAAACGGCGGTGAACATGTCGCCGTCCTGTTCAAGATGCGCCCGCAAAAACTTGACCCGCCCCGTGCAGCGCATGGGCTCGATGTAGGTGATGCGCGCCGCGATGAGCGCCGTATCGTTGTTCAAAACCTCGCGCACGGAGACGCGGCTCGTCATATCGAGATAGGTGCGCGGATAGTAGCGGACGAGATCTTCCGCCGTAAAGACGCCGAGCTTATTGAGTTCCTTCGCGCGCTTTTCCGCGATCCCTTTCACTTGGGTGAGCTCCATTTCCGCCTCCTTTTTCCGCGCGGGCGCTCCCTTTCAAAGACGTTCCGAGCGGCACATCAAACGGCCGCCCGAACCGCCCCTCCCGCCGATACACAAACCCCGCGGCAAGTTGTTCGCCGCGGGGGAATTTCCTGAGTTCAAAAACTATTTTATCAAAAAATCTGCACTCCCGCGCCTCTCACTCCAAGGAAAGGAGGTAATAATACACGGGCTGGCCGCCGAAGTGATAATCGACGTCGCAGTCGGGGAACGCCTCCTGCACCTTCTCGGAAAGCGCCTTGGCGTCCTCTTCCGTCACGCCCTCGCCGTAGTAAAGGGTGATGACCTCGTGCTGGTCTTCTTTGAGCTTTTCGAGGAGCGAGAGCACCGTCTCGTCGATGGAATTGCTCTTGGCGAGGATCTTCTTGTCGTCGAGGCCGATGATGTCGCCCTCGGTGATGGAGAAGCCGTTGACGTTGGTCGTTCTCACGGCGTGCGTCACCTGACCTGCCTTCACGTTGTCGAGCGCATGGATCATGTTGGTCTTGTTCTCCTCGAGGCTCGCCTCGGGGCTGAACGAGAGCGCCGCCGCAAAGCCCTGCGGTACGTTCTTGGTCGGGATGACGTGGATGGTGCGGTTGTCGACGAGCGCCTTCGCCTGCTCCGCCGCCAGAATGATGTTTTTGTTGTTGGGGAAGACGAACACGTTCTCCGCATTGATCTTCTGCACCGCAGTCGCGATGTCGGAAGCGGAGGGGTTCATCGTCTGCCCGCCCTCGATGACGCGGTCAACAAAGAGATCTTTGAAGATATCGCGGATGCCCTCGCCCGCGCAGATGGCGAGCATGCCCTGATCCTTCTTTTCCGCCTCGATCTTGGCTTTCAAAGCGCGGTTCTGTTCGAGCATGTTCTCGATCTTGGGCCTGTCGAGCTCGCCCAGCTCCAACGCGTAGGTGAGCGCGACGCCGGGGCTGTTGGTATGCACATGCACCTTGATCATTTCGAGATCGCCGATGCAGATGACGCTGTCGCCGATGTTCATGAGGTTTTCCCTGAGCTTATCGATATCGGCAAGCGTGGTGCTCTTTTTCAAGTTGATGACGAAGAATTCCGTGCAGTAGGCGAACTGGATGTCGCCGAGGTCCATGCTGATGATATCGGAATTGTCGCCGAAGTCCGCCTCGGTCTGCTGCTGGACGGCCTCCGTCTGCACTTCGGACGCGATCTCTTCGCCCATGATGGCGGCCTGGAAGCCGCGCATGATGGTCATGAGCCCCACGCCGCCCGAGTCGACGACGCCCGCCTTCTTCAAAACGGGGAGCAGTTCGGGCGTCATGGCAAGCGCCCTGTCGCCCTCCGCGATGACCGCAGGGATGAACGTTTCGAAATCTTTATACTTGCCCGCCACTTTGACGGCGAACTCGCTCATGAGGCGCACGACGGTAAGGATGGTGCCTTCCTTGGGGATGGAGACGGCGTTATAGGCAACTTTGGTGCCCTGTTCCATCGCCTTTGCGAAGGTGCGGGTATCCACTTCGGGCTTGCTGACGCGGAGCACCGTACAAATGCCGCGGAAGATCTGCGAAAGGATGACGCCCGAATTGCCGCGCGCGCCGCGCAGCGCCCCCTTCGAGACGCAGTCGCACACTTCCATAAAGGTATTGGAAGAGGTCGTGGAAAGCTCCTTGACCGCCGACTGCATGGTGAGGGACATATTCGTACCCGTATCGCCGTCGGGCACGGGGAAGACGTTGAGCGCGTCTACCTTCGCCCGGTTGTTTTCCAACATTTTCGCGCCGACCAAAACCATCTTTCGGAACGTCGCACAGTTGATCGTTTTTTGCATGAAATGCTCCTTACACTACCGCTATGGAATGAGCGCCGAACGCGGGCGTCACTTGCGCCCCTCGGCAAGAAATGGTGCAAAGCACAAACCGCGCAGAGATCGCTCGCTGCGCAGGCTGCCGCCGAAGCGGCAAAAAAGGCTAAATTTTCAGGCCCATGACGTTGACGTTCACCGTATCGACGATCATCCCCGTGAATTTTTCCACCTTATATTTGATGGCTTCTTTCAGAGATTCCGCGACCGCCTCGATGGAGACGCCGTACTTGATGAGCACATATACGTCGATGAAGATGCGGTTGCCGGACGTCGCAATACGGACGCCCTTTCCCCCCGCGTCCTTCCCGAGCAGTTCGGCGAGCGTATCGGTAAAACGGTGCGCAACGGTATCCACGATCCCGTAGCTTTCGACGGCCGCGCGAGAGGCGACCTTTGCGATCGCAAGGTCGGAAATGGAAATCTTACCATAGGCATTGCTCGTTGATACAGACATAATGCTCTCCTAAACTTATCAGTAATATTCTAACCCATAAAAGCGATTTTTGCAAGCGTTATTGAAAAATTTTTCCCTCTTTCCCCAAAATTTTTGCCCTTTGCTCCCCCTTTTTTATTGCTTTTTTTACGCGGAAATGCTATCATATTGCCATTGATGACCGCGCGGAGGCTTTCCGCGTGCAAAATTCGTGGAATAGACCCATCGGAGGTGGAGATCATGTCGAGAGTATGCAGTGTGTGCGGAAAGGGCCAGACGTCGGGCAACAACGTCAGCCACTCCAACCGCAAGACCCGCAGGACGTTCCAGGCAAACGTGCAGAAGGTTTCCTACGTCAAGGACGGCAAGGTCGTCAACGACTACGTCTGCGCAAGATGCCTCAAGAGCAACAAGATCGAGCGCGTTTAAGCTCATCCGTTGCAGCCAACCGAGAAATGCGGTCTCCTTTTCGGGAGACCGTTTTTTCGCGCTCTTTTCCCTCTTGACAAGCGCCCTTTTTCGCGATAAACTACTATACTGTAAGGGAGTAATACGAACCCGATCAAAAGCGGAAACCGGGGCGCTCATGCTTTGTTGAAGCCCTTGACCGTGCGCTCGGCACGGCCTGCGGGCTTCGCCGCGCCTTAG
>DXAJ01000074.1 GCA_019117085.1 Candidatus Gallimonas gallistercoris | reverse complement strand
GGTCGGTCGAAGAGCGGGTGGATGCAACTTATCCTCCTACCTTCCTTTGGCAGTGTACCCAAGACGACGCCGTGCCCTTTGAAAACAGCCTCATGATGAAGGCGGCGCTCGAACGGGCGGGCGTTCCGTTCGGATTTATGCCCGTCGAGGGAACAAAGCACGGCTGGGGCGTTGCCAAGAATACCCCCGCCGAGGGCTGGACAAGCCGCGCCGCAAAATTCTATCATACCATCTGCGAAGAGGAAAAAGCATGAAAGCCATCCGTTTGAGAACGGAATATCTCAAAGACCCTTTGGGCATCGACATCCAAAAGCCCTTGCTGTTTTGGAACTGCGAGGGCGGCAGCAAGCAGGCCGCTTATCGCATCTTGGCACAGACGGACGGCAAGACGGTGTGGGACAGCGGAAAAGTCGCCTCTTCCTCCATGCGCGCCGAATATCCCGAAAAGCTTGTCTCGCGCCTGCGTGTGGAATGGAAGGTCAAACTCTGGGATGAAAGCGGGGAAGGGGAGTGGTCGGAGCCCGCATTCTTTGAAATGGGCCTCCTTTCTCGCTCCGATCGGAAGGCAGAATGGATCGCGGGAAATTACAAAGTCAACAGAAAAAAACGCTATCCCGTCGACTATTTCCAAAAGCTGTTTACGGCGATAGGCGTGCAAAAGGCGCGGCACGGTGCAGGAGATCGGCATCCGCACGACCAAGATCGTCGATGCGGGCGGCAATATCAACATCGTCAACAACAGCGAGATCACGACGGTCATCAACCAGACGCAGGAAATTTCTCAGGCGTCCGTAACGGTCGGCATCGAGTACGGCGAATCGCTTCCCCGCGTCGAGATCGTCATCCGCGACAATCTCGATATGATCAAGGAACACATTCCCGCCATCATCGACGGGCCCTTCTACAAGGGCGTCACCGCACTGAACTCTTCGAGCGTCGATCTTCTGTTTGTTGCAAAGTGCCGCGAGGAGGACATCTTCCAGGTCCAGCGCGACATGAACCGCGAACTCAAACTTCTCTTCGATGCCAACAACATCGGCATTCCCTTCCCGCAGATCGTCGTCAACGAGCCCGCGACCTTCAACACGAAGACCACCAAGCGCATGGAGACGGGCGCCCGCGACTTTATCGAAGAGCAGAAGGAACAGTCGCAGGGGCTGGAAGAAGAAAATCATTGACGGAGGTCAATTGAAATGAGTCTTTCTAAAAAATGTATCGCCGAATTTATCGGCACCATGATCCTTGTCATCTTCGGCTGCGGCGTCGCAGTCGCAACGGGGTGCGAAGGCAACGACGGCGTCGTTGCAACGGCGCTCGCGTTCGGTCTTGTCATTGTGGCGATGGCGTACTCCATCGGCAACGTCTCGGGCTGCCATATCAACCCCGCCGTGAGCCTTGCGATGCTGCTCAACAAGAAGATGACGGGCAAGGAATTTGTGGGCTATGTCATCTCGCAGGTGCTCGGCGCCATCGCGGGTGCCGCCATCGTGGGGCTGCTTTTTGGGAGCTTCAAGAACCTCGGCGGAAACGCGGTACAGGCAGCCGTCACCGCGCAGTACGGCGACGTCGCTTCGCTTGCCATCGGTCTCGTCGCAGAGATCGTTTTAACGTTCGGCTTCGTGCTTGCCATCCTCGGCGTCACGTCGAAGACGGATAACAAAACGGTCACGGGCATCGTCATCGGCCTTACGCTGACGCTCGTCCACCTTCTCGGCATCCGCCTCACGGGTACTTCCGTCAACCCCGCCCGCTCGCTCGGTCCCGCTCTTTTGCAGATGATCGGCGGCGATTTCACGGCTATTTCCCAGATCTGGATCTTCATCGTCGGCCCGCTTGCGGGCGCAGCGCTTGCGGCGCTCGTCTATCGCTTCCTCGACAAGGGCGAAAGCGGCTCCGAACAGAGCGAATGATCCTTCCTCCTTATCTTGAGAAGGCGTCCCGAACGGGGCGCCTTCATTGCTTTTAAAAGAGGTTTGGAAGCGAGACGAGATAGGTCGAAGGGAGCGTCTCGCACAGCCTTGCAACGATCTCGAGTTTTGAAAGAGCGAGCTCCCTTTCATGTTCCCTCAGGCAGCGGATGCTCTCCGAAAGGTAGTCGTCGATGCGGGATATATCGTTGTGGGGGATCCAGATATGCAGCTCATCGCGTCTTCTTTCCCACGAGGCATACACGGCTTCCCCGTCTTCTTCGCCCGCTTCTCCTTCTTCCGCCTTTTGGATGAGCACCGCGACTTCCTCGCCGAAGGCGGAAAACTGCCGTTTCAGATAGATGCCTTCAAACACCGCCGCGCCGACGAGCAGCATCCCCGCAAGGAGGATGCTCAGAAGCGATTTTACCACGTCCTGCCTCCCGGATATGTGACCTGCATCGTCTGGTACTTTTTCCCGTTTTCCTGCAAATAGATCTTCCCCGTGCCGTCTGCGGTAAGCACGAGGACGTCCTTCTCTTTCACGCCTTGCTCGCGCAGAATGCTGCGGAAGAACTCCGCGGAAAGCCCCGAAAACTGCAAATTTTTCTCGTCGAACTTGCCCGAAGAGAGGATGACAAGGGGGAGCGAAGTCTGTTTTTCTTCATAGTCTTTTTTCGGGAGCGCGGAGAAGGTGCCGTTGGATTCATAGAGGGCGTAATCGATGCTGTCGAGGGAAAAATAGCCCGCCGTACGGAGCGATTCGATGAGGTCGCTCACATCGAGGCGGTTGCGCTTCAATTCATAGGCGTCGATGCCGTTCTTGTTGACGACGACGCCCGGCTTCCCCGAAAGCAGCGCCTTGAAGGGCTTGCCTTTGAGGTCGATGAGGGTGACGAGCTCATGCAGAACAAAGATGGTGACGACGGAGACGATGCCATAGAGGAGGGGGACGGACGCGTCTGCCATGGGGATGCAGGCGAGCTCGGAAATGAGCAGGGTGATGACGAGTTCGAAGGGCTGCATCTCCCCGATCTGCCGCTTGCCCATCAGCCGCATGATGATGAGAAGGACCAGAAAGACGATGACCGTCCTTACCATGATGAGTGCCATATGCAAAGTTTGTTTCCCTCGCCCGAAAATATGCCGAATTTGCTTGCCGCCCGCCTTCAAAGGTGCTATAATATCGACGAAGAGTAGCCAAGGTGCGTTAAGTGCTGCGAAACGGGACGTTGTTCGCAGACGAAAGGGGCAAAAATCTCAGCATTGCCTCTGCGGTGCCGCGGCGCGTCCGCTCGATCTGCGCTTTCAAATGTGAAGCGCCCTTTTTGCGGACCTCCTCAATGGGAGGTTTTTTTGTATGTCCGAAGCAGTCAAACAAGCCGCGGTAAACACCGCGCCGGCAGGGGAGAGGAAAAAGGCTCCGCTCTGGAAGAGGCTCCTTTTTTCCGATGTGCTCCTCTTCCGTCCGATCTCGCACAAGCTCGCCTATATCGGCGTGATGGCGGCGCTGTGTATCGCCGTCAACACCTTCGAGATCAAGTTTGCCGATACGCAGTTCAGTTTCAGCCTGTTCACGGCGCTCCTTGCGGGCGTCATGCTCGGGGCGCTTCCCGGCGCCGTCGCCGTATTTGTGGGCGATCTTTTCGGGTACCTTCTCAACAGCGCGGGGCTGTATTACTATTGGTGGGTGGCGCTCTCTTTGATGCTCATGGCGGTCATCGCAGGTCTCGTGATGCGCATCCCCATGCATTTTAAAGGGAGCCTCTTTGTAAAACTTGCCATCGTCACCGCTCTTACCTTTTCGCTCTGCACCGTGCTCGTCAATTCGCTCGGGATGTACTATATCGGCAACAAGATTTTTTTATCGCAAAGCCTCATCGACGCCATCAACGAGCGCTTCGGCGGCGTCTGGTCGTTCGGGAACTACGTCTTCGTGCGCCTCTTTGTGCTTGGGCAGATCTACAACAGCATCCTAAATTATATCCTTGCCTTTCTTACGATCCCGCTCCTCAATGCGGTGAAGCCGTTAAAGCTCGGCCTCGAATGACGAAACTTTGGTGAAAGCCGACCCACGCGGTTGACTTTTTTACGCCTGAGATGCTATAATGTTGTCAATATCTTAAAACCTCATTTTGGGAGGCGCTTTTTTGCAAACTTTGCTTCTTGCGAAGGACGGGCCGCTCTTCGGCATCAATGAGCGCGGCATCATCATATTCGGGTTCGAGATCTACTTCTACGCCATCTGCATCGTGGCGGGCATGCTGCTTGCAGCCTATCTTTCCTCTCTCCTCATGCGGAGGAGGAACATCAACCCCGAGCTCATTTTAACGCTGTTTATCGTCTGCATTCCCTCGGCGCTCCTCTGCGCGCGGCTTTACTATTGCATCACGGACGGTATGCACATTTCGCAGTGGTTCGCGTGGGACAGCATTCGGAGCGGAGGATTGAGCATCCTCGGCGGCGTCATGGGCGGCGTTCTTGCAGGGCTTATCGTCTGCCTCGTCAAGAAGATCGACTTTCTGCGCGTTGCCGACTGCGTAGTCCTCAATATCCTCGTCGCGCAGGCGATGGGGCGGTGGGGCAACTTCTTCAACAAGGAAGTGTACGGCGCAGAAGTTACCGATCCCGCCTTTCAGTGGTTCCCGTTCGCGGTGCCTGTAAGCCCTTCAAGTAATATCTACGGCATCGGCTCCTTCTCCGATGCGAGCTCGGAATGGCACTACGCCTTCTTCTTCTACGAGAGCTGCATCAATCTCATCGGCTGGGCGCTTCTGTTTTACACGGCGTGGAAGTGGGATAAAAAGCCCAACGGTCTCTTTGTCTGCGCCTACTTCTTCTGGTACGGCCTCGTGCGCTCCGTCATGGAGCCGCTGCGCGATCCCGCCTATATCTTAAGCGGCGGGGGCATCCGCTGGTCGTTCGTGACCTCGCTCATCCTCATGGTGCTGGGCCTCATCGGCGCAGGCGTTCTCCTCTATCTCAATTACCGGAAAGAGGGCGCTCCCATCGGCAGCAAGACGGGCGATCCCTGCGGCATCACGGCGTATATCAAGGCGTATAAAGAGGACGTGCCGTACTTCGATAAGGTAAATCTTCTGGGCGCCAACTATCCGCCTGCCCCTCCGAAGGAGAAGAATAAAAAAGAAGAAGACGTATATCTCGATCCCGCTGCCCACGATCTCCCGCTGACAGATGATCGGGAGCAGGACGACAACGACGGCGGACCCGATGACAGCAGCGACGGCGGCTCCGACGACGGCGGCGACATGGGCGATCTTGATGTGCACGGAGGGGAATGACATGAGAAATTTAACGCTTTTGACCGATCTTTATCAGATCACGATGGGGCAGGGCTATTTCAACGAGGGCAGGCACGAAGAGATGGCGGCGTTCGACATCTTCTTCCGCCCCAACAAGCTCATCACCTATTCGGTCGCGGCGGGCATGGAGCAGGCGTGCGACTGGCTTATGAGCCTTCACTTCAACGAGGACGACATCGCCTATCTCCGCTCGCTGAATATCTTTACGGAAGACTACCTTGAATATCTCTCGGGGCTTCGCTTCACGGGCGACATGATCGCCGTCAAAGAGGGGGAGATCGTCTTCCCGTACGAGCCCATCCTCACCATCAAGGCGCCCATGATCGAAGCGCAGCTCGCAGAGACGGCACTTTTGACGTTCGTCAATCATCAGACGCTCATCGCGAGCAAGTCCGCGAAAATCTGCGCGGCTGCGGGCGGTGGCGTGATGGAGTTCGGCCTTCGCCGTGCGCAGGGGCCGGATGCCGGCATCTTCGGCGCGCGTGCCGCCATCATCGGCGGATGCGTGGGCACTTCCAACGTCTATGCGGGGAAAGCGTTCGACGTTCCCGTCTCGGGCACGATGGCGCACAGCTGGGTGATGAACTTCCCCTCCGAGCTCGAAGCCTTCCGCGCCTATGCAAAGAGTTTCCCGACGGGGTGTCTGCTCCTCGTCGATACCTACGATACCTTAAAGAGCGGCGTTCCCAACGCCATCCAAGTCTTCAAAGAACTGCGCGCTTCGGGGCACGAGCCCGTCGGCATCCGCCTCGATTCGGGCGATCTTGCCTATCTTTCCAAAGAGGCAAGGAAGATGCTCGACAAAGCGGGCTTTGAAAAGACCATCATCTGCGCTTCGGGCGATCTCGACGAGTATTCCATCCGCTCTTTGAAGGAGCAGGGGGCGCGCATCGATTCGTGGGGCGTGGGCACCAAGCTCATTACCTCTGCCGATATGCCCGCGCTCGGGGGCGTGTATAAGCTCGCCGCCGTCTTCGAAAACGGAGAGGAGATCCCCAAGATCAAGCTCTCCGATACCTCGGAAAAGGTCACCAACCCCGGCATGAAGGACGTCTACCGCATCTACGACAACGCTTCGGGCAAGGCGATCGCCGACTATATCGT
>DXAJ01000073.1 GCA_019117085.1 Candidatus Gallimonas gallistercoris | reverse complement strand
TCGCTTCGGCATGGGCTGTATACCTCCTTTCACTTATCACAAAAAATGCTCTTATCTGTTAGCCATTTCCGGGGCGAAAGAGAGAAAAAACTTTTCGCCGGACGGAAATCTTTTTTCGGCGCAAGCCGCATAGCAGGGTTTGGGGAAGGCACTCCCCAACAAGTTTCCCGCGAGGGGCAAAACCGCAGAATTGCGGATTTTGGCACCGTGGTAGAAACTTGCTCTGTAACTGTCGCAGACTGCCCCTGTCTGGCTCTTCCGTACATAGAACGGTCAGGACAGGGCTTGCGGCCCGCTGTGGGCGGCCTTTTTTCCTTTCCGCTAAAGATACATTTCAAAGGCCGCCAGCTACCCGTTGGACGGGGATTTTTCAAAATTTCTTTTGCCTTAGTAATCCGGGAACGGTGGTTTTGGCAACCGGCGGGGCAGAGAATTTTTCCTTTCACTCCCCACACCACCGCGTTTTGAAATTTGCCAAACGGGGCAGGCAGCTTTTTTCTGGCT
The DNA here is from genome assembly GCA_019117085.1 of Candidatus Gallimonas gallistercoris. Classification (GTDB taxonomy): domain Bacteria; phylum Bacillota; class Clostridia; order Christensenellales; family Borkfalkiaceae; genus Gallimonas; species Gallimonas gallistercoris. The sequence continues at coordinate 16,774 of DXAJ01000073.1, read as the reverse complement.
TCATCTACCTACTACGGGTAACTTTGCGATTTTGCCAAATGGACAACAAAAAAAGCAGCAAATCTTTTTCAGACTTACTGCTTCTGCTGGCCGCCGGTGGCGGCTGGTATTTAGTTTTCAATAGTTTTTCAATTCGACAAACTGGAAGTTGTCTTAGAGTTTTAATACGGCAATTAGCTCTTCTCCGTCCTTTTCTCCGGTCTCTATAAATCCAAAAGAGGCATACAAAGATTTGGCAACTGCGTTTTCTGGCTCATATGACAGCCAACAGAAATCGGCTTTACCACAGGGAAATGTTCTGATAAATCTTAACGCAAGTTCTACCGCCTGTTTTCCATATCCCCTGTTTTGATAGTTCTTATCTATCATCAATCTCCACAGGTTATAATTCCCGTCTGCTATGGCAGGTGCATCTTTCCAATAATCATCTTTGTCATAACCAATCATCACAAAACCGACTGGGTTATTACCTTCAAAAATTCCAAATGGAAAAGCATACCCGTTGGATGTAATAGCGGTATACGCTTCAATAATACTAATATCATTACTGGCGACAAAATTTTTCTGACTATCTGAGACATTTAACTTTAGAATATCCCAGATATTTTCGCCATTTATTTTTTCCAGATGAATCATTCTATTTACCTCCACAAGCTCTAATTTGCGAGCGGTTCATAAAGATCTGAAGTTTTCAGTCTGATCGCTTTCATCTTTCTCCTATCCGCACAAGACGTGCGATTTTATGTATTCCTGCGACCAGTATAACACAGCGTTTTGTTGGCTTCTTGCAAAATTATGTACGCTTTGATAAAATGTTTACCTTATCCCTGCTGCGAGGCGGAGGAGGTGCGGAGCGAGCCGTCGATGAGGACAAAACACAGCAGCGCGCAGACCGCGTATGCAAGGAAGAGAAGGAACGCCGCGAACGGGATGCTCCACGAAGCGATGAGAGAAAGCACGGGAAGGAGCACGTTGTCCGTCAGGAACGGGAAGATAAAAAAGGTGCATGCAAGAAATGCAAGGACGGGAACGGCGATGCGGGCTCCCTGCGGCAGCGTGTATCCGATCGCGGGGAGCGCAATCAAAAAGAGCAGTTCGAACGCCGCCCAGGCAAGGAGGATGAGGACAAGTTCCAAATAGAGGACGGGCTCCGAGCTCAAAAAGGCGTAGACGGCGGAGAAGATATCCTGCGCGCTCACCCCGAACAGCGGGATGAGATCGACGGCGGGAAGGAGCAAAAATACCGAGGCAAGCAGCACCCCTCCCCCGAGGAGCAGGAAGCAATAGCCCATAAAGAAATGCGCCGTGACCTGTTTGCGCGAGACAGCGAGGCGGGCGGAGTTGGGTGCGGGGTTGGGCGACGGGGTCTGCGCGGGAGCAGGCTCGGGTGCGATGGGCGCGGAAGACGGCTCCGCTGCCGCATTCCCTTCCGCAGCCTTCGGCGCCGCAGGAGCGTATAAAAGGCGCGAAAAGCGCACGAGCGCGATGATGAGGGGCGAAAGCAGCGCCGCCGCGCCGCCAAGCCAGGCGAGCAGCGTGAACAGCGTGCGGAGGAATACCTCGTTCATGAGCCAAAGGCGCACGAGGAGCGTGAAGACGAGCGCCGGAACGGCAGACGACACAAAGGCGATGAGATATGGTCTGAGCTCAGTGAGGACGCGGCTCTTCATATATTGGCCTCCTTATCATAGGGCTTGGAGCGGGATATGGGGATCGGGCGGGTTCCGCTTGGGCGGGTTCGCTTGGGAGGATTCGCCGTCACGGGCAGGCCGCCGTGAGCAGCGAAAGTTTACTCTTCGCGGAGCAGGCGCTTTAAGATATACTCGCAGGCGATGCGGCAATGCTCGTAGGTGAGCCCGCCCTGGAAGTACGCCGTGTAGGGCTTGCGGATGGGCGCATCGGCGGAGAGCTCGATGCTCGCCCCTTGCACAAAGCTGCCTGCCGCCATAATGACTTTACAGTCGTAGCCGGGCATATCCCACGCTTCGAGATGGACGAAACTATCGACGGGAGAGCACTCCTGCACCGACTGGATGAAACCCGTAAGTTCCGCTTCCGTGTTGAAGCGAACGGCGCGGGTGATATCGGCGGGCAGCTTATCGGCAGAAGGGAAGTTTTCATATCCCAAAGCATCGAGGCACGCGCCGATGAGGAGCCCCCCTTTGAGCGCCTGCGCGACGGTGTGCGGCGCGAGGAAGAGCCCCTGATAGTAGTACTGATAGCCGTAGGCATAGGAGCCGACCTCGCCGCCGACGGAGGGCGCGGTGAGGCGGTTTTCGATGCGCGTGATGCACCCCTCTTTGCCTGCAATGTAGCCGCCCGTGGGAGCGAGCCCGCCCCCGGGATTCTTGATGAGAGAGCCGACGATGACGTCTGCCCCCACTTCGGTGGGTTCGCGCGTTTCGACGAATTCGCCGTAGCAGTTATCGACGAAGATGACGCCCTCAAAGCCCGCGATGCGGACGAGGGAGCACATTTTTTCGATCTCTTCCACCGTGAAGGCGTCGCGGAGCTCATAGCCGCGCGAACGCTGGATGTAGACCATTTGATAAGTTTTTTGAGAAAGGGCGGCGCAGACGACCTCTTCATCGACCTTGCCATCTTGGGTGAGAGCGACCGTCTCGAAACCGATCTTATAATCTTTGAGCGAGCCGTTCCCCTCCCCCCAGACGACGCCGCGAAGCGTATCGTACGGCGTGCCCGTGATGCAGAGGACGCTGTCAGAAGGCACGAGCAAGCCGAAGAGGGCGACGGTGAGGGCGTGCGTGCCCGAAAGGAGCACGGGAGAGACGATGGCGCGCTCCGTCCCGAAGGCACGCGCAAAGACGCGGCCGAGTGTGTCCCTCCCCTCGTCGCCGTAGCCGTAGCCCGTCGAAGGGGCGAAGTGACGGAGCGCGATCATCTCCTCGCGGAACGCATCGAGCACTTTGCGCTGATTGAAGAGCGACGTTTCGTCGATCAAAGAAAAGCGGGAGGAGAGCGCTTTCTCCTCAGCCGCGATGAGTTCAATTGCCTTCATAGAGCAAACAAACCTCCTGCGCCAATTCCTCAACGGGCTTGGGCGCGAGCCAGACGACATTGCGTTTTCTTAAATATGTTAACTGCCGTTTGGCGTAATTGCGTGTATTTTTCTTGATTATGCCTGACATAGCATTGATTTTGTATGACATAGTACTATGCAAATCGCTGTTTTTTAAGATCTCGACCACTTCTTTGTAGCCGATGCCCTGCATGCATTGGGCATTTTCGGAAATTCCGCTATTAAGAAGCCCTTCCACTTCTTCGACGAGCCCAGACTTTATCATCCCGTCGACGCGGGCGTCGATACGGGCGTAGAGCTCCTCCCTGGGGTAGTACACCCCCACCGCGAGGACGGGAAGGCGGGGGATGCGCTCGTCGTGCTGTTCGGACTTGCGCTTTCCCGTGAGTTCGTATATTTCGAGCGCGCGGATGACGCGCTTTTTGTCGTTGGGGTGCAATACTTCGGCGGAGGCGGGGTCGATCTCCTGAAGGAGCGAAAAGAGCGCCTCTTTCCCCTCCCGCTCGAAGATCGCCTCGTACTTTTTTCGGACAGCTTCATCAGCGGGCGCGCCGCCCAAGGTACGCTTGTAGAGGAGCGCATCGAGATAGAAAGACGTGCCGCCGACTAAAACAGGCACTTTGCCCCGCTCGACGATGTCTTCCAGAATGGGAAGGGCGAGGCGTTCGTAATCGCTTGCAGAGAAGCTTTCGGTGGGCGCGACGACGTCGATCATGTAGTGCGGGATGCCCCCCATCTCCCCTTTCGTGGGCTTTGCAGTGCCGATGTTGAGCCCTTTGTAGACGAGGAGGGCATCCGCCGAGACGATCTCGCCGTTCAGCCGCTTAGCGCATTCCACGGAGAGCGCCGTCTTGCCCGACGCCGTGGGGCCTGAGATGACGAGCGCCTTCATACGATCCTCTTGAAGAGCTTTTCAAAGTCGCTCTTTTTCATTCTGACGACAGCGGGCCGCCCGTGCGGGCACTTCAAGCCCATATCCCCGTCCATATCCGAAAGCAGGCGCTTTGCCTCCTCTTCCGTGAGCCGTTCGCCGCCCTTGACCGCCGCTTTGCACGCCATCGTGGCGAGTTTATCGCGGGCGATGTCGCTTAAACGGATGGCACGGAGCGATTCCATCGAGGAGAGCACTTCGCGGAAGAACGCCTCGATGTCCATGCCGAAGAGATCGAGCGGGACCGAAGAGACCTTGACGGACGTGCCGCCGAATTCGTCGATGTCGAACCCGAGGGCGCGGAGAGCCTCGAACTGCGAGACGAGGAAGGAAAATTCCTGCGCGTTGATCGTGAGGATATAGGGCATGAGCATGGGCTGGGAGAGCGGCGTGCGCGCTTCGCACTTTTTCTTGAGCTTTTCGTAGATGAGCCGCTCGTGCGCCGCGTGCTGATCGATAAAGTACGCCTCATCGCCGCGCTCGAAGATGAGGTACGTTTCGAAGAGGACGCCGCGGAAGAGGAGCGTTGCAGGATCGATCTTCTGCTGTTTTGCCCTTTCGTCGCGCTCCAAAAGGTATTTTTTATTCTCTTCGAAGGCGTCTTCCTGCTCTTCCTGCGGGGCGGGGCGCGATGAAGCCAGGGGCGAGCGCACTTCGAAGGCGTTGGGCTTCTCCTCTTCGAGGGCGCGGACGCGATCGCGGCCGTGAAGTTTGGGGATCTCGAATGCAAGCTCCTTTTTCGCTTCTTCCACGCTCATGCGGGGAACAGGCTTGGCGGTTTGGGGCGTTGCGGCGGGGTTGGAGGCCGCGGCGGGCGAAGCTTTGAAAGCAGGCGCGGGTGAGGGCGCAGCGGGCTTGAAAGCAGCCTGAAAGGCGGGCGCTTCGGGCGAAACGGGCTTGGAAGGCGCGGGCTGAGCAGCGGGTGCAGGGGCGCGTTCGGAAGCCTCGGGAAGGGGCGAGACAGCCCCCTTGTTCTTCCCCACCGTGGAAGAAATGGCGGGCGAAATGTATTCAAGCGCCGCGGAGCTCCCGTCGAGCACCGCCGAGATGACGGAATACACCGTGCCATAGACGATGCGGTTATCGGCAAAGCGGACGTCCGCCTTGTTGGGATGCACGTTGACGTCGACGACCTCGGGCGGCACTTCCAGAAAGAGAACATAGAAGGGATACTGCCGCTTCATGAGGTAGCCCCCGTAGGCGTTGGTGACGGCGAGCGCGATCGTCTGATTGACGATGTATCTGCCGTTCAAAAAGAGGCTCTGATAGCTTCGGTTGGGCTTGTTGTAGGCACGGTTGCCGATATACCCCCAAAGGCGCATGCCGTGCTTTTCGGCGCGGATGGAGATGCAGTTTTGAAGCGTCCCCGCGCCGTAAACGACGGCGAGCGCGCTTTCGAGCCCGTCGCCGAAGGAGCGGTAACGCACTTTCCCGTTGACGAGATAGGTGAAGGAAATTTCGGGGCGAGAGAGCAGGAAGCGCGCCATGATGGCGGTGATGTCCCCCTCCTCGCTCGCGTCGCTCTTCAAGAATTTGAGGCGGGCGGGCGTGTTGAAAAAGAGGTTTTCGACGGTGACGACGGTGCCCTCCGCGCCTCCTGCGGGGATAACTTCGCCGAAGACGCCCCCTTCCACGGTGAGGGAATACGCCGCCTCCCCCTTCGTGCGGGAGAGGATGGTCGTCTTAGACACGGAAGCGACGGAGGCGACCGCCTCGCCGCGGAAACCGAGCGTAAAGATGGCGGCAAGGTCGTCCGCCGTCTTCAATTTGCTGGTGGCATGCGGCAAGAAGGCGGCTTTTAAGTCCTCTTTGCGGATACCCGAGCCGTTGTCCGTCACGCGGATGAGCTTCTTGCCGCCGCCCTCCGCTTCGACGGTGATCTCCGTCGCGCCCGCGTCGATGGCGTTTTCGACGAGCTCTTTGACGACGGAATACGGCCGATCGACGACCTCGCCTGCCGCGATGCGGTTATAGACTTCGGGGGGCAGAATGTTGATCATTTATTCTCCTTCCAGCGCACGATGAGCTGAAATGCCGCCATGGGCGTGAGGGTGTTGATGTCGAGCGCGGCAAGCTCGTCAAGGACGGGGCTAGTCTCCGCCTCGGACGATTCGGGCTCTTCGGGCTCCACGGCGTTTTGCGCACCGCGTGCGAGGTCGTTCTTTTCGAGCTTCTTTAAAATGCGTTTGGCGCGCGAAGTGACTTCTTCGGGCACGCCCGCAAGGGAAGCGACTTCGACGCCGAAGCTGCGCGACGCCCCGCCCCGCACGATCTTGCGCAAAAAGGCGATGGAGCCGTTGACTTCGCGGGCGTTTATTTTATAGTTCTTGACGCCTTCGAGCCGCCCTTCGAGCTCGGTGAGCTCGTGGTAGTGCGTTGCAAAGAGCGTCTTGGCGCGGATCTTTTCGTTGAGATATTCGATGACCGCCCATGCGATGGAAAGCCCGTCGTAAGTGCTCGTGCCGCGCCCCACTTCGTCGAGGATGAGAAGGGAGCGGGAAGTTGCGTTGCGCAAAATGTTGGCGACTTCCGTCATTTCCACCATGAAGGTGGAGCGGTCTAAAATCAAATTGTCGCTCGCGCCGATGCGGGTGAAAATGCGGTCGATAAGCGGCACGCGCGCCCGCTTGGCGGGCACGAAACAGCCGATGTGCGCCATGAGCGCGATGAGCGCCGTCTGGCGGAGATAGGTGCTCTTGCCCGCCATGTTGGGGCCCGTGATGACCATCGTGCGGTTCTGATCGCCATCCAAAAGGCAATCGTTTGGCACAAAGCGGTCTTTGGAGAGCGCTTCGACGACGGGATGACGGCCGTCCTCGATTTCAAGCGCGCCGTCTTCGGCGATCTCGGGGCGGCAGTACTTATTTTCCTTCGCAACGACGGCGAAGGCGAGGAAGCAGTCGAGCTGCGCGACGGCAGAGGCGAGCTGCTGGAAGACGGGGATATTTTGGGAGAGGACGGACAAAATTTCGTCGAAGAGCTCCTCTTCGAGGCGGCGGGAGCGCTCGTCGCTGCCCAAAATTTTGCTTTCGAGCTCTTTGAGCTCTTCCGTCGTGTAGCGTTCGCCGTTCGTGAGCGTCTGACGGCGCACATAGGAATACGGGACTTTCTCCTTGAAGGAATTGCTCACTTCGATATAGTAGCCGAACACGCGGTTGAAGCCCACTTTCAAGGTGCGGATGCCCGTGCGTTCGCGCTCGCGCGCTTCGAGCTCGGCGATGAGGGTGCGGCTCTCCGACTTGACGTCGCGGAGGGAATCGAGCGTTTTGTTGTAGCCGCGGCGGATGAAATTCCCCTCTTTGCGCGTCGTCGCCGTCTCGGAAATGGCGCTGTCTAAAAGAGCGCAAATTTCGCGCGTATCGGCAAGATCGGAGGCGATGGCGCGGAGAAGTTCGGAGGAAAAGCCCGTCAGCTGCATCTTTAAGGAAGGGATGGCGGCGAGCGAACGGGAGAGCGAAATGCAGTCCTGCGGCTGTAAATTGCCGTTGGAGATGCGCCCCGTGAGGCGTTCGATGTCGCGCATGCCGCCCAAAAGATCGGAAATGCCCATGCGGACGACGGTGGCAGCAGCGAGCTCCTCCACGGCGTCGAGGCGGCGGTCGATCTTCTCTTTATCTAAAAGCGGCGTGATGAGCATGGAAGCAAGCTTCCTGGCGCCCATGCCCGTGCGCGTCTTATCGAGGAGCCACAAAAGCGAGCCGTAGCGCTTGCCCTCGGCGTTGTTTTTCAGAATTTCCAAATTGCGGACGGCGACGGGGTCGAGCGTCATATAGCCCGCGCTCTCGGAAAGGGTCAGGCGGTTGATGTTGGAAAGGGCGTGCTTTTGCGTTTCGCGAAGATATTCGAGGAGCGCGCCCGCCGCAATGGCGACAATGGGCTTTGCATCGAGCCCCAAAGCTTCCAAAGACGCCGCATGGAGCTGTTCTTTGAGGTTCTTTTCGGCGGAACTAGTTGCAAACGCCCACGGGAGATAGCAGGAAAAGGCGGGCAGGAGATGGCGCTCGACTTCTTCGCTCTCTTTGACGTCGAGAAGGAGTTCGTCGTTGCAGATGATCTCTGCGACGGAGAGATTGACAAGGTGCGACAAAAGCGCATCCTTATCCTCTTCGCACGAGGCGCTAAATTCGCCCGTCGTGATATCTGCCCAGGCGAGGGCGTACTGCCCCGAACGCTTGACGGCGCAGGCGATGTAGTTGTTCTTGCGCTCGTCCAAAAGCCCGTCCTCGATGAGGGTGCCCGCCGAGACGACGCGGATGACGTCCCGCTCCACCATGCCGCGGCCCGCTTCCTTGGGATCGGAGAGCTGTTCGCAGATCGCCACCTTCTCTCCCAGAGAGACGAGCTTGGAGATGTACGTTTCCGCCGCGTGATAGGGAACGCCGCACATGGGCGCGCGCTCTTCGAGCCCGCAGTCCCGCCCCGTGAGCGTGAGATCGAGGAGCTTAGAGACGCGCACGGCGTCGTCGAAGAACATCTCGTAAAAGTCGCCGAGACGATAGAAAATGACGCAGTCTTTGTACTGCTCTTTGACTTTGAGATAGTGCTCCATCATGGGAGAGAGAGCCATAGATGTCCTCCTAAGTATATCAAGTTAAAGTTCCATATAGGGAAATACCATTTGCATGATCGACTTTTAGCTTCACAAACTCGCCGATGACGTTCTTCTCGCTTGCAAAATAGCCCATGCGGCCCGCTTCGTTGCGGCCTAAATACAACCCCTTCTTCTCGTCGTAGTCCTCGCACAGAATTTCCGTGACTTTGCCGACATATTCGAGCGATTTGAGCCGCGTGTTTTCGTTGACAGCATCGACGAGGCGCATGATGCGCTCTTTTGAGACCTCTTCGGGGATGCGCCCTTCCATCTGAGCCGCCTTGGTGCCCGTGCGGGGGGAGTAGACGAAGGTGAAGGCGGAGGAAAAGTCCGCCTCTTTGACGAGGGAGAGCGTTTGAAGGAAGTCCTCCTCCGTCTCCGTCGGGAAGCCGACGATGAGATCGGTCGTGACGGCGCAGTTCGGGATGAGTTCGCGCAGCATTTTGATCTCGCTCATGTATTTTTCGCGCGTGTAGCGGCGGTTCATGAGAGCGAGGATGCGGTCGCTCCCCGCCTGCACGGGAAGATGGAGCAAATTGCAAATTTTATCGTGCTTTCTCATGACGAGGGCGAGCTCTTTTGTGAAATCTTTGGGGTGCGACGTCATGAAGCGCAGGCGGAATTTGCCCTCGATGCGAGCGCAGCGGTCCAAAAGCTCGGGGAAGGACATGCCGCCCTGCCCGTCGCTGTTGTAGGAATTGACGTTTTGCCCTAAGAGCGTGATCTCTTTGTAGCCCTCGGAAACGAGGCTTTCGACTTCTTCTAAGATGACTTCCGCCCTGCGGGAGCGCTCTCTGCCCCTCACATAGGGCACGATGCAGTAGGTGCAGAAGTTGTTGCAGCCGTAGGTGATGTTCACCCAGGCGTTGGGATAGCTCGTGCGGACGGGCGTGATGTGATCTTCCGTCTCCGTTCGCTCGGGAAGGACGGAGACCTGCTTTTTGCGCTTTTCGCGCAAGGTATCGATGAGGGCGCCGAGCTCCGCGACGTTGTGCGTGCCGAAGATGATGTCGATGAAAGGAAACTTCTCTTTGAGAAGCTGCGCCTTGCCCTCTTCCTGCGCCATGCAGCCGCCCACGGCGACGATGAGCTCTTTTTTGCGCTTTTTGAGCTTTTTTAAGTTGCCGATGTTGCCGAAGGCATGGTTTTCTGCATTTTCGCGGATGCAGCAGGTGTTGAAGACGATGATATCTGCCTCTTCCTCGCTTTCGACGGGGGTCTCATACCCCTTTTCGCGGAGGATGCCCGCGATCTTTTCCGATTCGTGGACGTTCATCTGGCAGCCGTATGTGACGATATGATAGTTCAAAGCGTGGAAAAGACCTCCCCTACTTTTTCGTGGATAACAAGTTCGCACTCGTCGTCCAAAGGCGTTTTGTCGCGGTTGATGAGCACGAGGTGCTCGCCGCGGAAATAGTTCAAAAAACTTGCGGCGGGGTAGACGGAGAGCGACGTGCCAGCCACGATGAGAAGATCGGCGGCTGCAATGGCGCGGACGGCGCCGAGGATGGTGTTCTCGTCGAGCGGTTCGCCGTAGAGGACGACGTCGGGCTTGATGATGCCGCCGCATTCGCAGCGGGGAATGCCCGTGCTCTTTTGAATGTATTCCGCCGAAAAGCGCTTGCCGCAGGAGAGGCAATGATTGCGGTAAATGCTGCCGTGGAGTTCATAGACGCGCTTCGAGCCCGCCTTCTGATGGAGACCGTCGATGTTCTGCGTGACAACGGCAAGGAGCTTTCCATCCTGCTCCCATTCGGCAAGCTTTTTGTGCGCCGCGTTGGGTTCGGCGTTCAAAGGGAGCATTTTATCGCGGTAAAAGCGGTAAAATTCTTCGGTGTGCGAATAGAAGTAGGTGTCGCTCAAAATGGTTTCGGGCGGGACGGAATACTTTTGGTTGTAGAGCCCGTCCCGGGAACGGAAGTCGGGGATGCCGCTCTCCGTCGAGACGCCCGCGCCGCCGAAAAAGACGATGCGGGAACTGTTTGCGACAAGTTCTTTGAGTGTTGCCATGCGCCTTTTCCTCCTAAGTAACAATTATAGCACAAAATGCGCCGTTTTTCAACCTGTGCCGCCGACCGCATGCGATTTTTTTGCAAAAAAGCACATACTGCGGGCAATGAAAGTTTTCGGGAAGATCATGCTCATTGTGGGAGCGGCGCTCCTTATCGCCCTTGCCGCCTTCGTGCTGTTTGCGCTTATTGCAACGGCGAACGTAAAACTCGAGCCAGAGAAACTGCACACGGAGAGCGCGCAGGTGCAGCTCCTTGCAAGCGACGGCGAAAAGATCGCCACGCCTAAGCCATATGTGGGGCTCGAGACGCTGCCTTCGCATCTTCCCGCCGCGTTTGTGGCGGTCGAGGACAAGCGCTTTTATGCGCACGGGGGGTTGGACGTTTTGCGCATCGGGAAAGCGGCGCTCAAAAATATCGCGAGCTTTTCCTTCCGCGAGGGGGCTTCGACCATCTCGCAGCAGCTCATCAAGAACACCCATCTTTCGGGGGAGAAGACCATCCGCCGCAAGCTCAAAGAATGGAAGCTGACGCGGCAGCTGGAAAAAAATTATTCGAAGGAGCAAATTTTGGAGCTCTATCTCAACTCCATTTACTTCGGGCACAGCGCCTTCGGCGTGGGGAGCGCCGCGCAGTACTACTTCGGAAAGGACGCGGGCGAACTTGTGCCCGCCGAGAGCGCCATGCTGGCGGCTTTGGTGCGCTCGCCCAACCGCTACTCCCCCTTCCGAGACGAGGCGGCGTGCAAAGAGCGGCGCGATCTGGTGCTCGCCCTCATGGAAGAGCAGGGCGTTTTGTCGGCGCAAGAGGCGAAGGAGGCGAAGGAGACCCCCCTCCCCCAAACGCCGCACGAAAATAAGACTTCGAGCTATGTGCAGCTCGTGTTTGAAGAACTTTCCGAAGTATTCCCCGAGCTTGCGTCGGAGGATAAGCTCGTCGTCGAGACGTACTTCGACCGCGCGCTGCAAGAGAAGATGGAAACGTATCCCGCCGAGAGCGGCTGCGCGCTGATCGCGGCGGAGAATAAGACGCATGCGCTCATCGCCTATCATACGACGGCGGGAGAGATACGAAGGAGCCCCGCTTCTCTCATCAAGCCTTTGGGGGTATATGCACCCGCCCTCGAAGAAGGGCTGCTCTCCCCCGCGACGCCGCTTCTCGACGAGCCCGTCTCGTACGGAGGGTACTCCCCCAAAAATTACGACGGGAAGTGCGTGGGCTATGTAAGCGCGCGGGAGGCGCTTTCTAGAAGCCTCAACATCCCCGCCGTCAAGGTGATGAATAGCCTTTCGCCCCAAAAGAGCGCTCGGTATCTGCGGGCGATGGGGCTGCCCGTTCCCAAAGAGGACGAAACGCTCCCCCTCGCCCTCGGCGGGATGCAGGAGGGCTTTACGATGAAAGAGCTTTCATCCGCCTATTTGACCCTCTCGGACGGCGGACTGTTTGCGCCCGCGAAATGCATCAAGCGCGTTCGGGACGAAAGCGGGAGCGTGCTCTATGAACGGGCGGAGGAAAAGCGGCGCGTCTTTTCGGAAGAGACGTGCTATCTCCTTTCCGACATGCTGCACACGGCGGCGACGGAGGGCACGGCAAAGAAACTCAGGACGCTCCCCTATTTCGTGAGCGCCAAAACTGGCACGGGCGGAACGGAAAAAGGCAACACGGACGCCTATGCAATGGGATATACGTCGGAGCATACCCTCGGCGTGTGGCTCGGGAACAGCGACAATTCCCCCATCTCCGCAACGGGCGGAGGCGAGCCTGCGAACGAGCTCCATGCGCTTTTTAAGGCGCTCTATCGGGAGAGACAGCCCGCTCCTCCCGCGCGCCCCGAGGGCGTTGTGGAAGCGGCGCTCGACAAAGAAGAATATGAAAACAAGCACCGATTGGTACTCGCCGACCCTGTGGCGCCCGCCGTTTTGACGACGAAAGAGCTGTTTTCCGCCGCGCATCTTCCGCAGACGGTGAGCGACCGCTTTTCGATGCCGCGCATCGAAACCCCGCACATTTTTGTGAAAAACGGGGTGGTCTGCATCCGATTATGTCTGACACAGTACTATGATTACGAGGTAAAACGCGAAGGCGGGGGCGAAAATAAGCTCATTTACCGCGGAAAATGGCGGGAGACGATATGCGACGGCAGCGTGAGGGCGGGCGTCCGCTACACCTATACGGTGACGCCCTTTTATGGGGAGAAAGCAGGAGAGAGCGTCGCGCTCCCCTCTGTATGCCTCGATGAGGGGCAGCTCCCCGAAGATTGGTGGGAATAATTGAACGGCGTCCGACCAAAACATAAGGACGATTTCAAAACGCCCGCCCGCATTCTGCGGGCGGGCGGGAGATGCGGCGCGGCGCCCCGAAGTTCGGGGCGCCGCGCCGCTTATGCTGCGTTTATTCGGTGAGATCGAAGACCTCTTTGCTTGCCATCGCCTCGTCCATGAGGCGGGCGACATCGAGTTTATTTTCCTCCTCTTCGACGAAGGAGAGCTTGGGCTTGATGGCGGGGAATTCAGGTAAAAAGACGGTGCAGCAGTCCTCATACGGGAGGACGGACGTCTCGTAAGTGCCGATCTTGCGCGAGATCGAAATGATCTCGTCTTTATCGAAGCCGATGAGCGGGCGCAAAACGGGGAGCGTGACGACGGCATTCGAGGAAGTGATGCCCTCGATGGTCTGGCTCGCGACCTGGCCTAAACTTTCGCCCGTGATGAGGCACTGCCCGCCGATTTGTTTTGCGTGGCGCTCCGCAAGGCGATACATGAAGCGGCGAAGGAGGGTGACGTTGAGTTCGGGCGCGCACTTTGCGTGGATCTCTTCCTGGATGTGCGCGACGTTGAGCGTTACAAGGCGGGCGGAGTGGGAGAAGCGTGCAAGCTCGCGAGCGAGCTCCTTGACTTTCTCCTTCGCCCCGTCGTTGGTGTAGGGGTAGCTGTGGAAATGGAGGAGTTCTACGCTCATGCCGCGCTTTGCCATCATATAGCCCGCGACGGGAGAGTCGATGCCGCCCGAGATGAGGAGCACGCCTTTGCCCGACGTGCCGACGGGCATGCCGCCGACGCCCGGCTCGAACGCCGAAAAGACGAGCGCGGTGCCGTTTTCGCGGATGTCGAGGCAGACAGTGTGCTGCGGGGCGTGGACGTCCACCTTCAAAGCGGGGTTCTTGTCGAGAAGGTACCCCCCAACCTCGGCATTGAGCTGCATGGAAGTCTTGGGGTACTTCTTGTCGGCGCGGTGGGTATCCACCTTGAAGGTGCCCTCCTTCGGGCAGACTTCTTGGGCGGCGGCAAAGAGCTCCCCCATCGAGGTGCCCGTCGAAAGCCCGACCGAATAGGAATGCACGCCGAAGACGCGGGAAATGCGGTCGCAAATTTCCTCGGTGCGGTCTTCGTCGAAACAGGCGACGAGATAGCGGCCGCTCATACGGTGTAGCTCGTGTCTGAGACCCTTCAAGGCGCGCTCCAAATTGACGGAGAAGACGAGCTCGAAATATCCCCTGTTCTTGCCTTTTAAGTGGATCTCCGCATAGCGGATGATGATGACTTTTTGCATATTTAACTCCTTGCCGTGCGCGCGATGAGCTCGTGCGCCGCACTGTTGGCAGCCTGTGCCGCCGTTTGGACTTCCTCTTCCGTCGTCGCGGGCGAGAAACTGAACCGAAGGACGCCGTTGAGATACTCCTTCCCTACACCGCAGGCGGTGATGACGCGGCTTACGGGGTGCTTTGAAGAACAAGCGCTGCCCGTGCCCACAAGGACGCCGCGCTCTTCCAAAAGGCGCTGCAAAATTTCGCCGCGCAAGTTTTTCGCCGCGACGGTGAGGATGTACGGCGTGCCGTCTTCGGGCGAGATGCGAAGGAAGATCTCCTTGTCAAGCGCGGAATAAAGCTGCTCGCAGTAAATTTTAAGGCGGGAAAAGTCACTTTCGAGGGTAGAAAACTTCTTTTTTGCCGCCGCTTCGAAGCAGAGGATGCCGAAGACGTTCTCCGTCCCGCTGCGAAGCCCCCCTTCCTGCCCGCCGCCGAAGATATAGGGCGAAAGCGGAACGCCCTTGCGGCGGATGAGCGCGCCCGTCCCCTTTGCGCCGCCGATCTTATGGGCGCTTATGGCGTAAAAGTCAATATCGGGCGTGAGACGGAACGGGAGCTTGCCGAACGCCTGCACGCCGTCGCTCAAAAAGAGGCAGCGCGGGTTCTTACTTTTGACGGCTTTGGCAAGCGAAATAATGTCGTTGACGGCGCCCGTTTCGTTGTTGACATGGACAACGGAAACGAGCGTCGTCTTGTCGTCGACAAGGGATAAAAGCGCCTCCGTGTCCACTCTGCCGTCGGAAAGGAGAGGCGCAAAGCGGGGTTCGATATTGCGCTGTTTGAGCTCTGAAAAGCTCTGAAAGACTGCGGCGTGCTCCCCCGCCGTCGTCACCGCGTTGCCGCGGCGGGCGGCAGAGAAGATCGCCGTATTGTCCGCCTCCGAACCGCACGAGGTGAAATAAAGTTCGAAGCGCGTTTTATCGGCCGCTTGGGAAAGAAGATACTCCCGCGCTCTGCGCAGTTCGCCCTGCACCAAGACCCCTCCGCCATAGAGCGCAGAGGGGTTGAAATACTTATCATGAAGATAGGGAAGCGCAGCCTCCACCGCGTCCTTGTCGGGACGGGTGGTGGCGGCATTGTCGAGATAGATCATGTTTAGTTGGGTTCGTACTTGCTTCTGCCCGCGGCACGGACGAGGTATTCCAAAATCTCGCGCCGCGCTTCGATGATGACGAGCACCTTCTCCATCGTCGTGGAATAAAGGATGTAGAAGAACTCCTTGTTCGCTGCGGGCTCTTCGTTGGGCGTCATGACGAGGATCTGCTTTTTGCTCATCCCCGCCTGCGTACGACGGAAGGATTCCTTTTCGCAGCTGCCGATCTTGAGCATCTGCTCCGCTTTGAGCGTACGCAAAAATTTGCGCCGCTTGCCGTTGAAGACCTTGGAAATGCGCAGCTCGTCTTCGACGAAAGCGTAGTCGAAACTCACGTTATAGCGCCGCCTGTAAACGAGCAGCAGCACGCCGATGAGCACCCCGACAAAAAAGAAGCTGAGCGTCATCAGGCTGCCGACCACGCGGTCGATGGTTTCCAGCTCTTCGTCCCCGAGGAGGCTCGCGATATTCATGAGCGCGAAGAAGAAATAGAAGGCGGAGAGCACGAAAAAGACGATCGCCGCGATGGTAAAGCCCTTATTGAGCTTTTCTTCCTTTCTCGCATTGACGGGAACGGCGCTCTCCTCGTAATACATTTCGCGGATCATTTAGAACGCCACCTTGCCTTCGTAGATCTTCTGAACGTTACCCGTCAAGATGACGCGGCCGTCCGAACGGTAGCGGACGATGAGATCGCCGCCGCGGAGCTTGACCGTGATGTCGGTATCCTTCTTGCAGAAGCCCTTCAAAACGCAGGCGACCGCCGCAGCCGCCGCGCCCGTGCCGCAGCCCCACGTTTCGCCGTTGCCGCGCTCCCAGACGCGCATCTTGATGGTGTATTCGTTGACGACGCGGATGAATTCGACGTTGGTCTTGTTCGGGAAGTATTTGCTGTTCTCGATCTTGGGGCCGAGCTTTTCGACGGGCACGTCGTCCACCTTCTTCGAGAAGATGACGCAGTGAGGGTTGCCGAGGTTGACGAGGGTGACGGGATACACTTCGCCGTCGATCTCCATGGGCTCGTCGACGATCTGCTCCCCTTCCCAGACGGAAGGGATCTTTTTGCCGTTGAGTTCGGCGACGCCCAGATCGACGCTCGCGGAGGAGACGACGCCGCCGAAGGAGAAGACGGTGACGTCTTTGACGCCGCTGCCCGTTTCGATCTTCATCGTATCGCCCTTGACCATGCCCGTTTCGTGCAAGTACTTGGCGACGCAGCGGATGGCGTTGCCCGCCATCAGGCCCTCCGAGCCGTCCTGGTTGAAGATGCGCATCTTCGCGTCGGCGACTTCCGACTTTTCGATGAGCACGATGCCGTCGCCGCCGATGCCGTAGTGACGGCTGACAAAGTTGATGGCGAGCGATTCGGGGCAGGTGATCTGACCGTCCGTGTTGTCGAAGTAGATATAGTCGTTGCCGCACGACTGCATCTTGACGAAGTGGAGCTGCATCTTCTCCTTGCGTAGGCGGTTGATGTCGACAAGCTCGGTGTTGTACTCGGTGAACTTGCTGGCGATGATGTCG
>DXAJ01000072.1 GCA_019117085.1 Candidatus Gallimonas gallistercoris | reverse complement strand
TAGCTTTATAGAAAGAATAAACTACTACTTCTCCGATCCGCTCAAAAAACACAACAACTCAATCGAATCGGTAAAGGAAACAGAAAAGCAGTCCAAAGAGGCTGCTCCTTTATCTAGACTTTCTAAGTTCGCACAAAGGCGATAACTCGCCGCCAAAAATAAAAGGGCGCAGCGCGCCCTTTATTTTTGGCGTGAGCAGGGTTCGAACCACAGCCGCCGAAAAGACTGCGTTCATCAAATGGAAACCCCCGCCAAACGCGGGGGTATATTTTGAAAGAAGTTCGGGGATCATTCGTCTTTATTTGTTTTTTCCGTCCGTGTCTTCGCTGCGGGACTCACGTTTGACGGGACAGCTCATGCCGCAGGAGGAGCAGCTTCCGCCGCAGCCGTGGCATCCGCCTTTCTTATGACGCCGTTTCACGATGGAAATGACGGCGAAGACGGCTGCCGCGAGGATGATCGCCGCAAGCACAAGAGTGACGATAAGCCCCGTTCCCGTCAGGGAAGCGGCATGCAGTTGTGCGCCTGAAAAAAGATGCTGCATCCTGCGCTCCTTATACGATGAGAAGTCCCACCTGATAGACGACAAAGGTCACGATCCAGGCGACGAGAAGGGTGAAGAAGAGAGAAAAGCACGTCCAGCCCCAGCTTCTCGATTCCTTGTGGATGGTCGCGATGGTCGCCGCACAGGGGATGTAGAGGACGCAGAACACCATCAGGCAGAAGGCGTTGAGCGCGCCGAAGCCGCCGCCCGGAAGCCCCATCAGAGCCTCATGAAAGGCTTCCATGCCCTCGGGCGAGCTCGCATTGACGATGCCGAAGAGGATGGCGCAGCTCGAAACGACGAGCTCCTTTGCAGAGATGCCCGCAATGAGTGCGACGACGATCTGCCAGAACCCGAGCCCGATCGGGATAAAGACGGGCACGAGGAATTTGCCCACATAGGCGGCAAAGCTCCCGCTCATGTCCTCCACAAAGCCCGTGGGGCCGAAGTTGAGGAGCGCCCAGATGAGGATGGTCGCAATGAAGATGGTCGTTCCCGCCTTCACAAGATAGTCCTTGACCTTCTCCCACACATAGATGGCGACGGTGCGCGCGTCGGGCATCTTGTATTCGGGGAGTTCGATGATGAGATAGTTGACCGTCTTCTTTTTGTCGATGAGGTGGATGACGGCGGAGACGGCGATCGCCACGACGATGCCGATGAGATACATCGAGAAGGCGGCGAGCATCGCGTATGCCCCGAAGAACATCTCCGAGAAGAGAATGTAGATGGTGAGGCGGGCGTTGCAGCTCATGAAGGGGGTGACGAGCATCACCTTGAAGCGGTCGCGCTTGCTTTCGAGCGCGCGGGACGCCATGATGGCGGGCACCGTGCAGCCGAAGCCCAAGAGCATGGGGATGAATGCTTTGCCCGAAAGCCCGAGCTTGCTCATGACGCCCTCCATGACGTAAGCAACGCGCGCCATGTAGCCGCTGTCTTCGAGGAAGGCGAGCGCGAGGAAGAGGATGAAGATGTTGGGCAGGAAGGTGAGAATGGTCCCGACGCCGCCGATGATGCCGTCGACGAGAAGGGAGATGAGGATGGGGTGCGCGCCGACGGAGGTGAGCCCCGACTGCGCCGTATCCGAAAGCCAGCCGAGCCCCAGCTCGAAGAGCGCTTTGATCGCGTCGCCTACATAGAAGGTGAGGAAGAAGACGAGCGCCATGATGCCGAGGAAGATGGGGATGCCCCACACCTTGTGCGTGAAGGCACGGTCGAGCTTATCGGTGAAGACGTCCTGCCGCTGCTTGTGGATCATGACTTCATGGATGATCTCGTCGATGAAGTCGTATTTCTGATTGATGATGTCCGCCTCGTAATTTCTGTCGAGAACGGAAGGAAGCTCTACGGGGTATTTTTCCGTGATCTCCTTGTCGCCTTCCAAAAGCTTGATGGCGTGCCAGCGCTTGTTGGGCGTATCGGGGTACTTTTTGTTGAGTTCACCGATAATAACGTCGATCTTATCCTCGATGACGTCCGAATAGACCATCGTATATTCCGCGTGGTGGTCGTGAATGTGATGCGATTCCACCTTGTGATCGTGGACGAGGTGATCGGGCCCCGCGCTGTCCTTGTGGTGGATGGCGGCGTGGAGGAGAGAGTCGAGCCCCTGCCGCTTTCTCGCCGTCACGGGGATGACGGGGATGCCGAGCATTTCGGGCAGGCGGTGCATATCGATCTCCATGCCGCGCTTTTGAACGATGTCCATCATGTTGAGAGCCATGACGACGGGTTTGCCGAGCTCCAAAAGCTGCAGCGTGAGATAGAGGCTGCGCTCTAAGGCGGAGGCGTCGACGACGTTGATGATGACGTCCACCTCGTCGCTTAAGATGAACTGGCGGGAGACAGTCTCTTCCATCGTGTAGGAAGTGAGACTGTAAGTGCCGGGAAGATCGACGAGATGGATGGTCTCGTTGTGTTCCTTGATGGCGCCCGAGACCTTCTCGACGGTGACCCCGGGCCAGTTGGCGACTTTGAGGTTGGCGCCCGTGTAGGCGTTGAAGAGCGTCGTCTTGCCGCAGTTGGGGTTGCCGATGAAGCCGATGGTCATTTCATTGCTGCTGTTCATCGGGTGCCTCCTCGACTTCGATGTTCTTCGTGATGTTGTAGCCGAACGCAAAGCGCGTTCCGCGGAGTTTGACGACGAGGATGCCCTTCCCTTTGCGGTTGACAACGCGGATGGGGGTGTCGTCCGTCATGCCGAGCGCCTGCAGACGGCGCTCCGTTTCAAAGGGCAGGCCGATGCTTTTGACGATATAGTCCTTGTCCTTTTGTGCTTCATTCAGATGCATATATGCTCTTTCTTCCTTTTTCGGGAGTGTCGGTCTTATCCTATTTATATAGCGCGAACGTGAAAAAAAGTCAAGGGGATGAGGGCTCGTTCAGACACAAAATGAGAAGATTTTCGTTGATGTTGCCCTCTCACAAAAAAAGTAAATAATTTACCAAGAGGGGAAATATTCTGCAAGATTGTTCTTCCCGTTTGCGCTATGATAGAGAAAAACGGCGCCGGAGTGCGCGGCGGAGGAATTATGAACGAATCGAGAGAATTGGACGGCATTCACTTTTTGTTCCCCGTGGGGGAAAAGACGCCCGAAAAAGGGCAGAAGTCGTTTACGGGCGGGGACGTGTATCACTTTATGTTCATCCCGCATGAGAGCAAGCTCAACTGCCCCTTAGGCAATGTGACCTATACGCCGGGTTCCCGTAACAGTTGGCACGCGCATCCCGGGCTGCAGGTGCTTCTCATTACCTACGGCAGGGGCTGGTACCAGGAGGAGGGGAAGGCGCCGCGCGAGCTGCACGCGGGCGATTACGTCGTCGTGGAGCCGGGCGTCAAACATTGGCACGGCGCCGCCAAGGACAGCTACATGGCGCAGCTTGGATTTGTCGCCAACTGTCCCGAAAACTCTACGCTGACGTATGAGCACGTTTCGGACGAAGAATACAACAAATTACCTTGATCGGGAGGAAACTATGAACAGTCTACAGGGAAAAGTGGCGCTCGTCACGGGCTCCGGGCAGGGCGTCGGCCGCGGCATTGCCGAGTTCTTTGCCGAAGAGGGCGCCGTTGTCATTACCAACAACCGCAAGAAGAAGCCCAATGCCGCGGTGCCCGAATATCTCACGGGCGAGGCGAGGGAGCAGTTCCTTGCAATGAGCGGCGACGCCGAAACGGCGGCGGAAGCCATCCGTGCAAAGGGCGGGAAAGCCGAGGCGTACTTTTGCGACGTCTCCGACTATTCTGCCGTGAAGGAGATGATCGATACCATCGTAAAGAAATACGGGCGCATCGATATCGTCGTCAATAACGCCGCGATCACGCAGGCGGGCGGGCTGATGCTGCTTTCCGAGAGCGATTGGGACCGACAGACCGTCGTCAAGCTCAAGGGCGCCTTTAACACGATGCGCCTTGCCGCGCCCTATATGATCGAGCAGGGCGGCGGAAGCTTCATCAACGTCGCCTCCGATGCTTGGGTGGGCATGGTGAATGCCGCCGCTTACAGTGCGTCCAACGCGGGGCTCGTGGGGCTGACCCGCTCCTGCGCCGCGGAGCTTTTCCACTACAACATCAACGTCAACGCCATCTGCCCGCAGGCGGCGTCCCCGGGGCACGTCTCGGGCTTTACGAAGACGCTCCTCACCCTTGAAAAGGCGATGGGGGAGGGGTTCCATATGCCCGAAGAAAAGCGCAAAGAGGTGGAAGCCGACCACGGCGACGCCAGAAATCTTGCGCCCTTCCTTGCCTTCCTGGCGAGCGACGCGGGAAGGGGGAAGACGGGCGGCGTGTTCTCCGTGACGGCATCGGGCAGAATTTCCTGGTATGCGCCCGAAGAGGAGCTCGACGGGCTTCCCCGCTCTGCGCCCCGCACGGTGGAGGAGATCGAAGAGCTCATCCCCAAGTCGCCGCTCAAAGACGCGTTCATGCATGTTTCCGATACCTTTTAGATGAAATTCGAAATAACAGCGCGAAGATCGGGGCTGTCATTTAGAACAATATCGAAATAAGAAAGGACTTCCGCGGAAGTCCTTTTACTTTTTGCTTATCTCGGGTGGGGAGAGGGCGTCTTCGGGAGCGGGCAGTTCGGAAGGCGGCTCGGAAGAGGCGGCAAGGCGCCCAAGTTTCTTTTTCCTTCGCACGCCGTCGAAGATCATGTAGATGCCGAGGCAGGCGGTGAAGAAGCACACCGCAAACCCGACGAGCCCGTTCATTTGCAGGGGAAGATCGCCGCCGACCGCCGCAGAGAGCGTGATTTGAAGCGAAAAGAGGGAGACGAGCGCATCCGTCAAATTGAGGTTGCGGAGCGCCTGCACGACGGGCTCCTGCCGCTTCCCCGATTTTACTTTATTGACGATGGCGAGTATGACCCGCGTGAAGGTATAGGCGGCGTTCGCGATCGCAAGGACGAAGCCCGTCTGCGTCTCTTTGGGCAGTACGATCATGAGTGTGATGACGCCCGAGAGCGAGGCTTCGAGTAAAAGCAGCGCAACGCCGCTTATCAAATAGATGTTGAGTTTGCGTTCGTCGAAGGCGCGGCTTTCGCTGCCGTATTTTTTCAGCCCCTGCCCCGCGCAGAGGATGACAAAGAGGCGGATGACCATGAGCGCGAAGTAGTACGCGGCGAGGGCGTAGTACCAAACAGAATGATAGCGGATCGCCGTGACGCCGTTGACGACGACATAGGCAAAGTCGAGGAGCGTCGAAAGCGAGGAATAGACGACGGTGCGCACCGTATAGCTCGCAAGGAAAGTGCCCGCATATTTGTTGCGGGAAAGGCGCGTCTTGGCGGCGAGCTTCACCTTCGGCAGCCACCTGACGGCGGCGTAGATCGAGTAGGAAAGAGAGAGCGCCGTAAAGCCGTAGAGGACGGCGGCGAAGGGCTCCTCTTTTGCCCCCGAGGTGGATACTGCCGCCGAGAGCGCGATCATGCCGCCCGTCAGAAGCGCCCATAAAAGGGCGAACCACACGGGCGGTTCTTTGAAAAAGGCGATAAGCCGCTTCATCCTCTCCTCCTTTTCAAACGATTTGCAAGCGCGTTTTGCCGATCGTGCGGAAGCGCTCTTTTCCATGATAGCATGTTTCGGGGATGATTTCAAGCGTTCGGGAAAAAATGCAGAAAATTTGGCAGCTGAGGGTGCGTTTTGCCCGCTTGTATGTTACAATAGAGGAAAAGCGGGCGGAGAGCCCGATGGGGGGAAGTATGTGGGAACTATTGTTGGCGGCGGGCATTCCGTCCGTCCTCGCCTCGGCGGTCGTCTCCGTGTGCATGAAGCGGCTGGAACGCAGAGAAAGACGGCGCATCGAGGAAGAGAAGCGGCGGGATGCGGACAGGCGGAAGCTCGAACTTTTGCAGATCAGAGGCACGCTGGCTGCGATGAGCCTCGGCGAAGCGACGGCGACCGCGCTCAAAAACGGGCACGCGAACGGAGAAACGGACAAAGCGCTTGCCTATGAACAGCGCGTCAAGCACGAGATGCGGGAATTTTTGGAAAAGAGCGGCGTCGAACACGTCGCATAAAAGGAGGAGCAGGATATGAGCAGTAATTTGGAAGTGGTGACGATCCCCGTGATCGTCGCGATCGTGTATGGAGTGATGGCGGTGTACCGTCAGCTCGTTTCGGGCAAGGCCGCCGTGTGGACGAGCCTCATTCCCGTATGGGCGGGCATCTTGGGGATGGCGCTCGGCATCGTCGCCTTTTACGTCGTGCCCGAGTATATGCCCGCAGACAACATCCTGATGGCGGTTCTCATCGGGCTTTCGTCGGGGCTGACGGCGACGGGCGCCGATCAGGTCTACCGTCAGATCAAGAAGTCGGGCGGCGAGGCATGAACTCCCTGCGCGCCGAAAGGGCAAAGCGCGCCCTGCAAAGAGCGGGCTATTGGCTCGTGTCGCTCACCTGGGGCGGCTTGATGACATGGACGGGGGCGTTCATCGCCCTTGTGATGCTGCTTTCGCGGCATGCGCCCCAAAAGCTGGGTCCGAACGTGTATTTCGAAGTCGGCTTGGGTTGGGGCGGCATGGAGTACGGGGCGTTCTTCTTTGTTTCGAAGGATGCGGGCGAGGAAACGCGCCTGCACGAGGCGGGGCACGGCATCCAAAACCTTGTGCTGGGGCCGCTGATGCCGTTTTTGGTGTGCATCCCGTCCGCCCTCCGCTATTGGATGAGACGCTGCAAGACGCTTGCGGGCAAGCGGGTGTTTTCGGGCGCGGTCTGCCTCTTATTGGCGTTTTTGGGCGCGGCGGGTATGATCGCGGCAGCTCTTCTCGGGCTCTCGGGCGGGGTGTGGGCGCTCTTCGGGGTCGGGCTGTTTCTTGTCCTTTATGCGGCGGCGCTTTGCGTGTGGATGCAGGCGTTTGAGATCCCCAAGTACCGCTACGGCGCGTATGTGTCGTACGACGGCATCTGGTTCGAAGCCTCGGCGACTCGCCTTGGCGAACAGTATTACGGGTAATATTTTCACGCCGCGGGCGGGGCGCAATGCCCCGCCCGCGGCTGCTAATTTTTTTACAAGATATTGTATCTTGGCAAATTCGGGAGAATATGATAAAATCATTACATATGAGAATTGGCGGCGGAATATAAAAAAGACGCATGACAATGGCAATACAATGAATATTCTGAGGGGGGGGG
>DXAJ01000071.1 GCA_019117085.1 Candidatus Gallimonas gallistercoris | reverse complement strand
GATCGGGCGGCGCCCCGCCGCTCTTGAAAATGCCGTCAAAATTCTTCCCGAACAAGAAGCAAAAATGTAAAATCAGCGCGAAAAACGCGAAATTTTACACTTGTCCCGCACATTTTACAAAATTTTACCTTTTGGTTACAAATTCATGAAAAACAAGTGACAAACGGGTGCTATAATTGCTATAATAAGCATAATGGGAAATTAAGAACGACCCCGGATCCTCTTACCAAAGAAACAGAAGGAGAAACACAATGCCGGTAACAGAAGTCTTAGAAACCGTTATGCTGCTCCTGGGCGGCCTGGGCGCCTTCCTCGCGGGCATGGAGATCATGTCCGAGAGCATGTCCCGCCTCGCCCACGGGGGATTGAGGCGCATGCTCAACAAGACGGCGGGCAACCGCTTTGCGGGCGTCGGGATCGGCGCCGCCGTCACGATGATCATCCAGAGCTCGTCCGCTACGACCGTCATGGTCGTCGGTCTCGTCAACGCGGGCATCTTAACGCTCTTCCAGGCGACCGCCATCATCATGGGCGCCAACATCGGTACCACCATCACGGCGTGGATCGCTTCGCTCGGGAGCCTGGACGTTTCGGCGTTCCTGCTCCTCTTCGCCGTCGTCGGCGTGTTCATGAAGATGCTCTCCAAGCGCGAGAACGTCAAGCTCATCGGCGATACGCTGACGGGCATCGGCCTCGTGTTCGTGGGGCTTTCCGTCATGTCGAGCGCGATGGACCCCGACCTGCATCCCGAGATGATGGGCGTCATCAAAGAAGCGCTCGAAGTCGTCAAAAATCCCTTCCTGCTTCTCCTCATCGGCGTGGTGGCGACGGGCATCATCCAGTCCTCTTCGGCGGTCACGAGTATCGTCGTCGTCCTTGCGACGAGCGGCGTGCTCATCGGCGGCACGGGCGACGGCGTTTACTACGTTGTCATCGGTTCTAACATCGGTACCTGCGTGACGGCGCTCCTTTCCTCCATCGGCGCGCAGCCCAATGCAAGGAGAGCCGCCATCATCCATCTTCTCTTCAACTGCTTCGGCGCCGTCATCTTCACGATATTCCTTCTCTGCTGGGGCTGGTGCGGCACGTCCTTCCAGGATGTCGTCTTAAACGCAATCTTCCCCGAAAACTATCAGTTCCAGATCGCCTTCTTACACACGCTCTTCAACGTGACCTGCACCATCCTGTTCCTTCCCTTTGCGAAGGGCTTCGTGTGGCTCGCGAACAACCTTCTTCGCAGCAAGAAGGGGGAGCCGACGCCCGAAGAAGAGCTCATTGCGCATCCCGACGAGCGCCTTCTGCGCAACCCTTCCGTCGGCCTTGCATATCTTTATCAGGAGACGGGCAAGGTGTTCGCCTTCTCGATGGATACGCTCGATAGGGCGTTCAACGCCTTCCTTGCGAAGGATACCTCCGTTTCTCAGTCGATCAACGAGCGCAACGGGGAGATCGCGCAGATGAGCCGCCAGGAAGTTGCCTACCTTGTCAAGCTCTCTGCAAATTCCCTCGTCATGGAGGAAGAAAAGACCATCTCTTCCCTCCATTACGTCCTCAACGACATCGTGCGTATCGGCGAACTTGCCGATAACGTCACCAAATATACCGGGCATTATGTGAATGACGGGCTGCATTTCTCTTCCGAGTTTTTGGAGATGCTCAAAGAGATGTACGCAAAGATCCAAAAGCTCTACGGCCTTTCCCTCGAAGCCTTTGAAAAGAAGGACTTCATGAAGCTGCGCGAAGTGGACGCTCTCGAAGACGAGATCGACAACGAGCGCCGCCGCCTCGTTCAGACGCACATCCAGCGCCTCAACGAAGGCAAGTGCCAGCCGCAGAATTCGAGCGTCTTCATCAACCTCGTCGGCAACCTCGAACGCGCCGCAGACCACATCACATACATCGCCCATTCCATCGAACAAAATCAGTGACGCCTTTGGGCGGTTTGGAGGGGTAACGTGGCAAACAAAGTCTTTCTTCTTGAAGACGACAAGAGCATCTGCGAGCTCGTGAAGTGTACGCTCGATTTAAGCAGCATTTCCTGCGAGTACTTCACGACGGTGAAGGAATTTCGGGAGGCGATGGAGCGGGAGACGCCCGACGTCGTGCTCCTCGACATCATGCTCACGGACGGGGACGGCGTGGAGGTCTTAAAAGAGGTCAAAACGCATCACCCCGAAGTGAGCGCCATCATGCTCTCGGCGCTCTCCAAGGAGACGGACAAAGTGCGCGGCCTCAATGCGGGCGCGGACGACTACATCGCCAAGCCCTTCGGCGTTTTGGAGCTCGTGGCGCGCGTCAATGCGGCGCTTCGGCGCACCGCCAAGTCCTCCGTCCTCAAAGTGGGGGAGCTCGAGATGAACTTCGACAACATGACCGTCGTCTACCGCGGAAAGCCGCTCACCCTCAACAACAAGGAATTCCAGCTCCTCAAATTCTGCGCCGCCAACGAGGGCAAGGTGCTCCCGCGCGATACGCTCCTCACCGAGGTGTGGGGCTACGACGACGGCGAAACGCGCACGCTCGACAACCATATCGCACGGCTCCGCAAGCTGGGGCTGAATTTCGAGACGGTGTTCGGCGTCGGATACCGCTTTATCGCGGGCTGAGGGGGACGGGATGAGAAAACGTATCCTCTGGACGGGAGTGCTGATCAGTGCGATCGCGCTCCTCGTCTTTTCTTTGATCTCCGCAGAGCTCTACTACAAGAGCAGCCTCCGCTACACCGAAAACGATCTGAGGGCGTATATGGAGCGCTTCGACGCGTCGCTTTCGAAAGAGGGGCTTACAGAAGAATACGCCCGCTCTCTTTCCGAAGAGCTCTTCGGCGCGCGCGTCACCTTCCTCGACGAGAACGGCGCGATCCTCGCCGATTCGGTGGAGGGGGAGGAAGATACCCGTGCCGACCGCCCCGAGGTCATGGCAGCGATGCGGGAGGGGGAGGGCTTTGACGCCCGCGCCTCTCAGACGCTCAGGGAGGACTATTCCTATTTCTGCCGCCGCTTTCAAGACGGGGCGTATTATGTGCGCATCGCCATCCCCACGCAGTCGCTCGTCGACGTATATTTGAGTTCCTTCCCTGTCGTCTTCACCTTTTTGCTCCTCGATCTTGCCGTCTGCCTGCTCGCGACCTATCTTTTGACGGATACCGTCTTGAAGCCCGTCGAAAAGCTCGCGATGGACGCGGCGCGGAGAAAGCGCATCACGGCGTCCTGCCCCGAGCTCGAAACGCTGGCGGCGCTCATGAACCGCATGAACGACGACGCCGACCGGCAGATGAAGCAGATCGCCGACGAAAAGGAGCTCGTCGTCAAGGCGCAGCAGTCCAAGAACGACTTCATCGCCAATATCACGCACGAGATGAACACCCCGCTCACCTCCATCAAGGGGTTTGCCGAGCTGCTTGCGGCGGGGGCGCTCTCGGGCGAGACGGCGCAGCGGGCGGCGCAGACCATCCTCTTGCAGAGCGAACGCCTCACCAACCTCGTCGCCTCCATCATCAACTACAACGAGATCGACAGCGACGACCTGCCTACCTACGAGGTAAACGCTTCGAAGATCGCAGCGGAGCTTTTGGAAACGCTCGCGCCCGCCATCGCCGAGCGGCACCTCGCGCTCTATACGCACATCGAGCCCGACGTGCTCCTCATGAGCCGTCAGGAGCGCGTCACCGAGATCTTCGGCAACCTCATCCGCAACGCCATCCGTTACAACCGCGACGGGGGGAGCCTCACCGTCGCGCTCACCAAGACGCAGTTCTCCGTGCAGGATACGGGCATCGGCATCGCCGAAGAGGACAGAGAGCGCATCTTCGACCGCTTCTTCACGGTGGATAAGTCGCACAGCGGCAAGAACGGCGGCTTTGGGCTGGGGCTTTCCGTCGTCAAAAAGCTGTGCAAAAAGGCGGGCTGGTGGATCGGCGTTGAGAGCGAAGTGGGCAAGGGCTCCACATTCACCGTGCGGTTTTCCCGCTGAGCGGACTAGGATAGGCGCACTTTTCGGGGAAAAGGCAAAAAACCTCTTGATTTTGCAGGGGGCAGATGGTATAATGAAAGCGGTGCGGAGCTTCCGTGCCGCATTTTCGTCGCCCTCGGGAAGGTTACGGGGGCAGGGAGCAAGATTATGAAGATCACCATCCGCGAAGAAGGGAAATATACCGCCCCCGGAGAAGGCGTCGGCGTCTTCTTCGAAGACCTCAACTACGACCTCGACGGCGGCCTCTATGCCGAGATGCTGGAAAACCGCAACTTCGAGGCAAAGGACGTCCACGGCGAGTGGGATAACTATATCGTCGAAAACGACGGCGGCTACGGCTGGACGCCCACGGGCGAGGGCGTTGCCTTGAAGATCAAGTGGGATCGCCCGCTCTTCATCGAAAACCCGCACTATCTGCGCCTCACCGTCCAAAAGGCGGGCGAGGGCGTCAAAAATAAGGCATACGACGGCATCTATCTCCAAAAGGGGATGGGTTACACGATCTCTTTCTATGCCCGCTCCTATGATTACAAGAAAAAGCTTTGGGTGGGCGTATTAGACGGCGGCAAAGCCGTGCTCGCAAAGAAGGTGCGCCTCCGCCCCGACGGCAAGTGGCACCGCTATGAATTCCATGCAAAGAGCCGCGTTGAGCTAGACAAGGCGTCCTTCGAAGTGCGCATGACGGAGGCGGGCGCCATCCATCTTGATTGCTTTTCGATGATGCCCGACAACGCCGTGAAGGGCATCTTCCGCCGCGACCTTGCCGAAATGCTGCGCGACTTGAAGCCCAAGTTCGTGCGCTTCCCGGGCGGGTGCGTCGTAGAGGGCAACAACCTCGAAAACCGCTATCTCTGGAAGGCGTCGGTGGGGCAGAAGGAACGCCGCCGCCACAATTGGAACCGCTGGGCGGTGCACGGCGTCTGCCCCGAAAACAATTTCAGAACGCCCTTCTCGCACTACGGTCAGACGCTGGGCGTGGGGTATTACGAATACTTCCTCCTCTGCGAATGCCTGGGCGCCAAGCCGCTGCCCGTCGTCAGCGTGGGCATCGCCTGCCAGTATATGTCGACGCAGTTTGTGCCGCTTGACGATCCCGCGCTCGAAGTGTATATCCAGGAAGCGCTCGATCTCGTCGAATTCGCCAACGGCGGCGCCGATACCGTCTGGGGCAGGGTGCGCGCCGAGATGGGGCATCCCAAGCCCTTCGGGCTCGAATACCTCGGCGTCGGCAACGAGCAGTGGGAAGACAGGGGCAACGAATTTTACAAGCGTTTCGAGCTGTTCGAAAAGCGCATCCACGAGAAATATCCCGCGATCAAGATCATCGGCACGGTCGGCCCGACGGTGGACACCCCCTCGCACAAGAGCGCCTGGGAGTGGACGAAGGAAAACCTTGCAAAGAACCCCGATTTCGTGTATGCCTCCGACGAGCACTTCTACGCTTCGCCCGAATGGCTGTATCGGCACGCGAATATGTACGACGATTACCCCTCCAACTGCCGCGTGTATGCGGGCGAGTATGCCGCGCATGTGCCGGGCTCGGGCTGCGCGGGTTTCAACGCGCCTCAGGCCAACTTGTGGGAGGGCGCGCTCGCCGAAGCCGCGTTCATGACGGGCATGGAGCGCAATTCCGATATCGTCGTCATGTCGTCCTACGCGCCCCTTTTTGGGCGGCTCGGCTATACGCAGTGGAGCCCCGACCTCATCTGGTTCGACGGCAAGCGGGCGTATGCGACGGTCAACTATTATGTGCAGCAGCTGTTCAGCCTCTTTACGGGTAACGTGGTGCTCAACACCGAGGCGGAAGGGGGGCTCTATGCCTCCGCGACCGAGCTTGAAGGCCTCGTCTATGTCAAGGTCGTCAACCCTTCCGATAAGGAAGTTGAGGCGGAGTTTGAAGGCGATTTCGATTTCGGCTCGCTCACGCGCATCATCCGCATGGCGGGCGATCCTGCCGTCTACAACACCATCGACGAGCCCGAGAAGCTGGTCCCCGAAGACGTCGCGCCCACCGCGCCCCGCTCTTTGACGCTGCCGCCGCACAGTTTCCATGTGCTCATCTTCCATAAGTGAAAAGAGAAAAAAGTCACTTTTTTCGGGCGGCGCGAAAAAATACCGCCTCAACAGACGAAAACGGAGCTTCGGCTCCGTTTTTTGCTGCGCTTTTTTGTGCGGGAAGGGAATTTTTCACGCAAACGATTGACTTGCCGCGTGAAAGAAACTATAATAAGATCGAGACAATGTAAGATAGCCGTATTCTGCGCTGTTGGCAGGCTGCGGCACGAAAGAAGGAGACTTTTTGCATGAATGTGACCGAACTGTTCGGGAGCAATGTATTCAACGACGAAGCCATGAAAAACCTGCTGCCCAAGGAGGTCTATCTCTCTTTGCGCAGGACCATCGATACGGGCGCGCCCCTCGATTCTTCCATCGCGAGCGCCGTCGCCAACGCCATGAAGGACTGGGCGGTGAGCAAGGGCGCGACGCACTATACCCACTGGTTCCAGCCCCTCACCAACCTGACGGCGGAAAAGCACGACAGCTTTATCGAGCCTTCGGGGGACAGGGTCATCATGCAGCTGACGGGCAAGAGCCTCATCGTGGGCGAACCCGACGCCTCTTCCTTCCCTTCGGGCGGGACGCGGGCAACGTTCTCTGCGCGCGGCTACACGGCGTGGGATCCCACTTCCCCCGCCTTCGTCAAGGAGGGGACGCTGTATATCCCCACGGTGTTCGTCTCCTATACGGGCGAAACGCTCGATAAAAAAGCGCCGCTTTTAAAGTCGATGACCGCCATCGACGCGCAGGCGAAGCGCCTTTTGAAATTGTTCGGCATCGAGTGCAAGAAGGTCTCCACGACCGTCGGCCCCGAACAGGAGTACTTCCTCATCGACGAAAAGGTCTATGAGGCGAGGAAGGACCTCATCTTAACGGGGCGCACCCTCTTCGGCGCGCGCCCGCCGCGCGGGCAGGAGATGGAAGATCATTACTTCGGCTCGCTCAAACCTCGCATCTCCGCCTATATGCGCGATCTGGACGAGACGCTGTGGAAGTACGGCATCTTCGCCAAGACCAAGCACAACGAAGTCGCGCCCGCACAGCACGAACTTGCGCCCATCTTCACGACGACCAACGTCGCCGTCGACGACAATCAGCTCACGATGGAGATCATGAAGAAGGTCGCCAAGCGTCACGGCCTCGTGTGCCTTCTCCACGAAAAACCCTTCGAATACGTCAACGGTTCGGGCAAGCACAACAACTGGTCGGTCTCCACCGATACGGGGCTCAACTTGCTCGACCCCGGCGAAACGCCCGAAAACAACCGCCTCTTCATGCTCGTCCTCGCGTGCGTCATCGCGGCGGTCGACCGCTATCAGGGCATTTTGCGCGCCTGCGTTGCCTCGGCGGGCAACGATCACCGTCTGGGCGCCGACGAAGCGCCGCCCGCCATCGTTTCGGTGTATCTCGGCGATCAGCTGGGCGCCATCGTCGATTCCATCGTCTTGGGGCGGGAGTATGTGCCGAAAAAGGCCATCCCCGGCTCCATCGGCGTGCCCGAATCGCCCATCTTTCCCATCGATACGACGGACAGGAACCGCACGTCGCCTTTCGCCTTCACGGGCAATAAGTTCGAATTCCGCATGCTGGGTTCCCAGGCGTCCGTCGCCGACCCCAACATCGTGCTCAACACCATCGCCGCCGAGCTCTTCTCGGAAGCGGTGGAGGTGCTCTCGCGCGCCAAGGACTTCGACGCGGAGTGCAGGAAGTTCACGGAAAAGCTCTTAAAACGGCACTACCGCATCATCTTCAATTACAACGGCTACGGCCCCGATTGGGAGCCCGAGGCGGAGAGGAGAGGGCTTTTAAACAGCAAGACGACCGCCGACGCCGTTCCCGAGTTCTTCAAGCAGGAGAACATCGACGTCTTCGTCCATCAGGGCGTTTATACAGAAAAGGAAGTCATTGCCCGCGCCAACATCCAGCTCGAAAATTACGTCAAGAGCATCCGCATCGAGGCGCTCACGATGATCGAGATGGCGCGGCAGGACATCTATCCCGCCGTCAACGGGTATTTGGCGGAGCTGTGCGGCTCCATCGAGGCAAAGCGCGCCGTGAGCGCGAAGCTGCCCGTCGGGGAGGATACGAAGCTTGCGGAAAAGCTCGCGACGATGAACGACGCCATGATGGCGGCGGTCGCAAAGCTCGAACGCGATCTTTCCGAGATGCCCGAAGGCGAACAGCCCGCCTCGCAGAAGATGGCGCACGTCGTCCTGCCCGATATGGAGCAGGTACGCTCCCTTGCCGACGGCATGGAAAAGCTCTGCTCTTCCGACTATTGGCCCTATCCCACTTACACGGATATTTTATACAGCGTAAAATAACGGCAGAAGAGGAACGCTGCGCTGAGGTTTTTGCCCGCGCGTTCCCGTGAAACACATCCCGATATGAAAGTCAATGTAAAAAAACTGCGGGAGGGCGCCCGCCTTCCCGTCTACGGAACGCAGTTTGCCGCGGGGGCGGATCTTTACGCCCTCGAAGAGCAGCCCGTCGTCATCCCCGCGGGGGAGACGCGCTTTATCCATACGGGCATTGCCATCGAACTTCAAGAGGGCACGGTGGGGCTCGTGTATGCAAGGAGCGGGCTTTCCTGCAAGCAGGACCTTGCGCCCGCCAACAAGGTGGGGGTCATCGACTGCGACTACCGCGGCGAAGTGCTTGTCGCCCTTCACAACCACGGGAAGGAAGAACGCACCGTCGAGAGCGGCGACCGCATCGCCCAGCTCGTCGTGGCACCCGTTCTCCATGCGGAATTCGAGGAGGCGGAAGAACTTTCCGCGACCGTGCGCGGCGCGGGCGGGTTCGGTTCGACGGGGAAAAACGGATGAGAATGCGCAGAAAACGCAACCTTGAGCCGAGGCTCGAGGCTTGCTCGGATATTTTGGCGGCGCGCGGCGTCCCCATGAAAGACCTCAAAAAGGCGGCGGAAGAGTACCGCGCCCTCTTCGATTACGAGGAGCTTTTCGGCAATCAAAACCCCGTGAAGCTCGAGATCGGCTGCGGCAACGGCGGCTTTGTTTCGGAAGCAGCACGGCGCGAGCCTAACGTCAACTTCCTCGCGGTGGAGATCATCTCCAACGTCATCGTCACGGCGATGGAGCGCATCAAGAAGGAAAACGTTCAAAACGTGCGCTTTCTGAATATTCCCGCGGAAGTGCTCCCGTGCTTTGTGCCGAGAAAGAGCGTCGAGTGCATCTATCTCAACTTTTCGACGCCGCTCCCCGGCAGCACGCACGCCCGCCAGCGGCTCACGTCGCCCCGCTTCCTTGCGATCTACCGCGAACTTTTAAAGGACGGCGGCACCATCGTCCAGAAGACGGACAGCGAGGACTTTTTCGATTATTCCGTCGAGCAGCTCCTGTTGAACGGCTTTGCGGTGGAGGACGTCACGCGCGACCTTCACAACAGCGATGCCGCCAAGGACAACATCGTCACCGAATACGAACGGCAGTTCGCCGGGCAGGGGAAGCCCATCTTCCGCCTCATCGCCCGGCTCGATCATAAGGAGGAAACATGATGAACTTCGGGTACTATATGCCGACCAGGCTCGTCCTGGGCAGGAATTGTGTGACGGAACACGCGGAGCTTCTTGCCCCGCTCGGCAAGCATGCGCTCATCGTCACGGGCAAGAGTTCCGCCTTCAACGGCGCGCTCAACGATGTGCTCTCCGCCCTGAATGCGAACGGGCAGGCGGCTACGGTATTCGACCGCGTCACGCCCAACCCCGGCATCCCCTGCATCCGGGAGGGCATCGCGCTTTTGAAGAGCGCGGGCGCCGATTTCATCGTGGCGATCGGCGGGGGCTCTCCGATGGACGCGGGCAAGGCGATCGCCCTTCTTTCCGTGCAGGAGCGGGCGGACAGCGAGATCTTCGCGGGCAACTATGCTCCCGAAGCGCTCCCCATGGCGCACATTCCCACGACGGCAGGCACGGGCAGCGAAGTCACGCCCTACTCCATCCTCACC